>JBFYJI010000005.1:0-54253 GCA_041311505.1 Candidatus Nanopelagicales bacterium
TTCTCCCTCAGGCGCTACGTAATGTCACTCCCCCACTCCTTAATGATCTCGTCTCCCTGCAGAAGGATTCTGGACTCATCTCAGTGCTTGGTGCCGTCGATGCAATTCGTGCAGCTGGAATCGAGACCGCTCAATCATTTAACTTCACTCCATATGTTGTAGCAGGCGGTCTCTTTATCCTGCTCACAATTCCGCTCACTCGATATACCGATTGGTTGATTCGTAGGCAAGATCGAGCACAGAAGGCGCAGGGTCTCTTCTGATGAGTTCACTCCTTGAAATTAAGGGCCTCCGAAAGGCATTCGGCTCCAATCTCGTGCTCGATAACATCAATCTCGATTTCCCTGCCGGATCAGCAACGGTAATTATTGGTGCCAGTGGATCAGGCAAGAGCACGTTGATGCGATGCATCAATCTCTTGGAAGAGTTAAGTGATGGTCAGATATTTCTCGATGGTCGGGATATCTCTGAATACGGCATCAATCTCGACTCTGTCCGTGGAGAAATCGGTTCTGTCTTTCAGGCATTTAATCTCTTCCCTCATATGACAGTACTAAATAACATCACTCTCGCACCACGCCTCGTTGGAAGGAAGAGCCGCGAAGAGTCGGAGAGCCATGCTCATTATCTGCTGAAGCGATTTGGGTTATCCGATAAAGCAGATGCCTATCCCGCTCATCTCAGCGGCGGTCAACAGCAACGCGTTGCGATCATCCGAGCTATTGCAACCAATCCAAAGATTCTCTTACTTGATGAAGTAACAAGCGCTCTCGATCCACTTCTGATCGCAGAAGTTCTCTCTCTTATTGCAGAGCTTAAGGCAGATGGCATCACGATGGTGATCTCTACGCATGAGATGGGCTTTGCCCAGCAGATTGCAGATCGGGTTGTTTTCCTCGATAAAGGTCTCGTCAGGGAAGCGGGTGCACCACAGCAATTCTTTGGCAATCCACAGAGCGAAGAGCTCAAGAAATTCCTCGGTGCGCTACGAAGTGCAGGACGTCTCTAATCTAAGAAGAAGTCGAGCAAGAAGTCTTTAGTGCCAGGGACTACCGCATACTTGTCGAGATCGGTAATCCCCTCGCTCGCCAAGACTTCATCATCGACGAAGAAATTTCCAGTGGTCTCAGCTGCTGCACGATTGAGAATGATGTATGCAGCGTCAGAGAGGATCTCTGGTGTGCGACAGGCAGCTGTGTCGACCCCTGGAATCATCGCAAGGGCTGCGGTATCGATAGCGGTACGAGGCCAGAGCGCGTTAACGGCAATGCCATCACGTTTGAACTCCTCAGACATTCCTAATACACACATCGACATTCCGTACTTGGCCATCGTGTATGCCACATGGTTCTTAAACCACTTCGCCTTCATAGAAAGTGGTGGTGAAAGAGTCAAGATATGAGGGTTACGTCCTGCCTTTGCTGACTCTCGGAGATGAGGAATCGCAGCCTGTGACGTTAAGAATGTGCCTCGCACATTGACATCAAACATTAGGTCAAAGCGCTTAGCTGGAGTCGCCTCAGTCTTTGTGAGGTTGATGGCGCTTGCATTGTTGATAAGAATATCGATCCCGCCGAAGGCTTCAGCAGTCTCAGCGATGGCATCTGCAATCTGATTCTCATCTCGGATATCACATTGGATGGGAAGCGCCTTGCCACCTGCCGCTTCAATCTCAGCAGCTGCTGTAAAGATTGTGCCAGGTAACTTCGGATTGGGATCTGCAGTCTTTGCAGCGATTGCGATCGATGCCCCATCTTGAGCAGCTCGTAGAGCGATTGCTAAACCAATTCCTCGTGAGCCGCCAGTGATGAATATACTCTTACCTGCTAATGACATCGCTCTCTCCCCTACTTGCTCTTCTTAGTCATAAATTTCATTGCAGCATCTGCGAACTCTTCTGATTCGAGTGCCAAAGCAAAGAGTTGGAACTCGGCCTTCATCACCGCAGCCACTGCTTCATGCTTACTCGCCTTCATCAGCGCCTTGGTGTTGATCACAGCCGTTGGTGGTTGCGCAGCGATGCGCTCTGCAATCGCCTTCGCCTCTCCATCTGCATCAGCTGCGACCTCAGCTACGAGCCCAATCTCGCGTGCATACTCAGCAGTGAAGGTTTCACCGGTCATAAAGATCTTTGCTGCTCGCTGATACCCAACGAGAGATGGGAAGAGAAGTGTGGAGCCTGCTTCTGGCACCAATCCCAAGGATGTAAATGGCATCGAGAACGCAGTACCTTGCTGGGCGATAACCACGTCACAGTGGAGAAGCATCGTTGTTCCAACGCCCACGGCATTTCCCTTAACTGATGCAATCAGTGGTTTTGGAAAATCCAGGAGGGCAGCCAAGAAGGCAGCAACGGTCGAATCCTCTGACGATGGAGGGTTATTCATAAAATCCATAATGTCGTTTCCTGCGGTGAAGTGATCGCCGGTTGTTCCGAGCACCACTGTCCGAATGGCAAAGTCGCCCGCCGCCTCATTGAGGAGTCGGACCAGCTCGCCATACATATCCCGAGTAAGAGCATTCATCTTCTCGGGGCGGTTGAAGCGGATATAGAGGACTTGGTTGACTACCTCGGAGGTGATTTCTGTCATGGTGGGAGTGTAGGAGGTGAACTTCTTGAAAGAAAGGAGCAAAATAGCCCCATAGCGACGGAGAGGTCCTACTAATGGCACGCGATATTACGATCACCACGAGAGAGCTCACACCTTTTGAGCAATTGGTCCTCGGCCTTCTGTGTGAAGGTAAGTCGAACGCTGCAATCGCACGCGAAACAAATCACACAGAGAAGGTTGTCGAGAACACTATCTCTCGCTCTGCGAAAGCTTTCAATATCACCTCTGACGGAGATACCAATATCCGTGTTCTCCTTGCTCTCGCTTACCGCACACATTACGGGGATGCTGCATTCGATCGCCTCGGTGTTCCATGCGTGCATTTTGAGGTCAATGGTCAAGGCCAGGCTCTCTGCAACCGTGATATGCACTAACTCACACGTTCGATAGGGCTACCACTCGCCTTTTCTCTCCCCTGCCCATTCAGGCAGGTATTTAATGTACTTAGCACTCAGGGACATGGGTGGAAAGTACAAATGAATGAAAATGGAGAGAAAAATGAAGCGTAAGACTTTTGACAAGATTGTGACCTCACTTGGAGCCGGACTCACTGTCTTTCTTTTTGTCGTTGCAGCACTTGCTAACTGGGGAGCATCTTTTGCTAGCGACTCTGTCGCATCACAGCTCAAAGCACAGTTGATCACAATGCCCCCAGCAACAGGAAATGCAGATGAGCCAGCAGATGTCACTGCATACTTCAAGGCACATGGCGGCAAGTTGATGTCAACAGGTAAAGATGCACAGATGTATGCAGATCACTTCATCGGTTTCCATATGTCAAAGATGCCTACATATGCAGATGCAACAGCTGCAGCACGTTCAGCAACACCTGAGAACAAGGCAGCAGCAGAAGCAACTGTTGAGACAGTGTTTAAGGGCAATATGCTCCGTGGAACTCTCCTTACAGCCTATGCGTTCGGAACACTCGGTGATCTTGCAGGATATGGCGCAATTGCAGCTCTTCTCGGAGCTCTATTGATGCTCGTCTTCACCATTGCGGGAGTAGTACATATTCGTCGCACCCCAGATAGCGCGACGATCTAAATCCCCAACTCTCTCAAACTCTCCGTTGGGAGGTTGAGGGAAACAAAAATCCCCTCGGTTCGTGAGAACCGAGGGGATTTTCTTATCTAAGTGTTTTCTCAACTAAGAGAGTGTGACTAGCGCTCAAGCTTTCCTGAGATGAAGTCCTCAGTCTTATCGTGAGCCTGCTCATCTGTGTACTGAACTGGTGGAGTCTTCATGAAGTATGAAGAAGGTGAGAGGAGCGCTCCACCGATCTTGCGATCGAGTCCGATCTTTGCGCAACGGAGCGCATCGATGATCACACCAGCTGAGTTTGGTGAATCCCATACTTCGAGCTTGTACTCGAGGTTAAGAGGAACGTCACCGAATGCGCGACCTTCGAGGCGAACGTAAGCCCACTTACGGTCGTCGAGCCATGGAATGTAATCTGATGGACCGATGTGAACATTCTTATAACCCATATCGTGATCGAGCTGTGATGTTACAGAGTTTGTCTTTGAGATCTTCTTTGACTCAAGGCGATCACGCTCGAGCATGTTCTTGAAGTCCATATTTCCACCAACGTTGAGCTGGTATGTGCGATCAAGGTGAACTCCACGATCCTGGAACAACTTCGCCATGATGCGGTGTGTGATTGTTGCACCAACCTGTGACTTGATGTCATCTCCAACGATTGGAAGACCTGCATCTTCGAACTTCTTGGCCCAGACTGGGTCTGATGCGATAAAGACTGGGAGTGCGTTAACAAATGCACAGCCAGCTGCAATTGCACACTCTGCATAGAACTTAGCAGCGTTCTCTGATCCAACTGGGAGATAGCAGATAAGTACATCTACCTTCTCTTCCTTAAGAACAGCAACGATATCTACCTCTGGAGCCGTTGACTCTGTGATTGTCTCCTTGTAGTAACGGCCGAGACCATCGAGAGTCTTTCCACGCTGAACCTCAACGCCAGTCTTAGCTACATCTGAAAACTTAATTGTGTTGTTCTCTGATGCCCAAATAGCATCAGCGAGGTCGAGGCCGACCTTCTTTGAATCAACGTCAAAAGCTGCAACGAACTTAACGTTGCTGACGTGATATCCACCTACAACTGCGTGCATGAGGCCAGGAATCTCCTGATCTACAGCTGCATCCTTGTAGTAAGTAACACCCTGAACGAGTGAGTTTGCGCAGTTTCCTACGCCGACGATGGCAACGCGGATGTCGCCAGCTCCTGTTGTGATCTTCACTTAGATTTCCTCTCGGTTGTAATCATTTCCTGTAGCCACGTGATTTCACGTTCTACAGAGTCAAGCGAATGGCAGCGCCACTCTTGAAGGTACTTATCGATTCCAATTGGAGACTTCTCTACTTCATCGCGAAGGATTTCAGCCTTCTCCTGAAGTCGACGTAACCGTCCCTCAAGTATTCGAACTCTGCTCTTCGTTGGTGTTGGGCTGAAGAAGGCGAAACGGATTTCAAACCCCTCATCCTCCCAAGCATCAGCGTTGACAGATTCGGTGAGCGCCTCAAAACGTGCCATTCCCTTCTCGGTAATGGTGTAGACAATTCGCGGACGCTTGCTTCCCCGATCGCTCTCCCCCTCCTGGATATATCCAGCAAGGAGCATGCGACGAAGTTGCGGATAGAGCACAGAGAAAGAGATCGCCTTGAATGGGCCAAAGATGGTGACCATTCGCTTGCGGAGCTCGTAGCCGTGGAGCGGGCCTTGTGCGAGGAGGCCAAGGAGCGCAAACTCCAAAGACTCAACACGTGAACGCATCCTGCTACCTCTGCCTCTTGATAAGCGTCGATATGACGCTGAATATATCGATGCGATATATCTGGGCGATAGTTAACCCCAAATATGGCGAAATCGCAAAGAGACGCGTCGAACTGCCCGTGTGGCTTAGCCCACTCTGGTCAGACCAGATGCCACACTTATCGAGCCTTCCCCAGCGGCCGCGGGTACACCCCCGCCTGGCCCTCATATTAGGAAGGACATGTATGTCTCTCACGTGGAAGCTCCATGGCGATGGAAAGAAGATCTCTGCAGGCGATGTCGTCTCAACCGACGAGCGCCTCTCCTGGCCCCGCACAATCGGTATCGGCGTTCAACATATCGCCGCGATGTTCGGAGCAACTTTCCTCGTTCCCATCTTGACTGGTTTTCCAGCAACAACAACTCTCTTCTTCTCTGGCGTAGGAACACTCATCTTCCTTCTCATTACCAAGAATCGAATTCCTAGCTACCTAGGATCCTCATTTGCATTTCTCGGACCAGTCTTTGCAGCAAAGGCGGCAGATGGCGGTGGTATCGCTGGAGCTCTCGGTGGCATCATCTTCACAGGTGTAGTTCTCATCGCAGTCGGCTTCCTTGTTCAAAAGCTCGGTATCAATTGGGTTAATGCACTGATGCCACCTGTGGTTACTGGTGCAATTGTTGTAGTGATCGGACTCAATCTTGCAGGTGCTGCAAAGAATAACTTCCAGGGACTCGTGGGTGGAAAAGTGGTTGATCCACATGCAACTCTCATCGGTCTCATCACTCTGATTTCAATCGGTCTTCTTACAGCACTATCAAAAGGAATCGTCGGTCGCATCAGTATCTTCTTAGGTCTTGCAATCGGATATATCTCAGCATATGTAATGGGATATGTAACAACCGATGGCATCTCTGCGGCTAAGTGGGTTGCAGCACCTGACTTCACAACACCAACATTTAAGTTCAGCACAATGGTTCTCTTCCTCCCTGTTGTGCTCGTACTTATTGCCGAGAATGTCGGCCACGTAAAGGCAGTATCTGCGATGACAGGTAAGAGCCTGGATGACCAGATGGGTAGCGCACTCATGGCCGATGGCGTTGCAACCACACTCGCTGGAGCAGGTGGTGGCTCAGGCACAACTACCTATGCCGAAAATATCGGAGTTATGGCATCAAGCCGCGTCTACTCAACTGCTGCGTACTGGGTAGCAGGAGCTGGCGCAATTCTGCTCTCGCTCTCTCCTAAGTTCGGTGCAGTACTTGCTGCAACACCGATGGGTGCTCTCGGTGGTGCTGGAACAGCACTCTTCGGAATGATCGGCGTCCTGGGCGCACGTATCTGGATTGAAGGAAAGGCAGATTTTGCTAACCCAATCAATCTCCTTGTCGTCGCTTCATCGCTCATTATCGGTATCGCTGACTACTCATGGACAAAGGGTGACTACACCTTCACAGGTATCGTCAATGCAACTCTCGTTGCCATCATCGGATACCACGCACTTCACTGGCTCGCAAAGCTCCGCAAGTAACGCCAGTAAGTAAATAAAAGACATAGATAAGAGAGAACGCTAGGCTCAGCGGGTGTTTCCAACTAGATACCCCGAGTACCTCGTAGCAGCGATGATCATCATCCTTGCGCCTGGGCCTAGCGTTCTCTTTGTTATTGCACGAGCTATTGCATGGGGCCGATTAACATCGATTCTTACCGTCCTAGGAAATGTCAGTGGATCATTTGTTCTCTCCACTCTCGTCGCACTCGGCATCGGTCCAATCCTGCATAAGTACCACCTTGCATATGTTGCTGTGCAATGGGGTGGAGGTCTCTATCTGATGTATCTCGGCATCGATGCAATTCGCAAACGAGCCGTCCATGCCTCGGATATGACCAACCAAGGACCTGTCGGACCTACTCCCCTACGTTCCATCCGAGATGGTTTCTGGGTTGGCGTTCTCAATCCCAAGGCGATCGTCTTCTTCGCCGCTGTCCTTCCTCAATTTGTAGATATTGAGGGCGACCAAGTCACGCAACAGCTAATCCTTCTCGGCCTGACCTTCTGCGTACTTGCATTTATCTCAGATGGCGCCTGGGGACTTGTTGCAGGCACCGCACGTGCATGGCTTGCCAAGAGCAACTCTCGCCTTGAGAAATTACGCGCTGCCGGTGGATTTGTAATGATCATCCTCGGAATCGCCGTGCTTATCTCAGCTGTTGTCGGTAGCTAGCGATTTAATTGGGCTATGAAGAAACCCGCTACACCTGCCCGCGAATTTATCGCACCTTCAGATCTCACCTTTGGTTTCTCAACCTGTAAGAGATGTATCTGGATTAAGTATCAATTCTCCTTTGAGCTCAAGAAAGATTTCCCTCTCGTAAAGAGCCTCTCCACTTTTCAGGAAGAGTACTTCCGTCGCGCTCCAATGAAAGCAATTGATCCTTCGCTCCCATCAGGCACTGTTAAGCAGTGGGGGCAATGGGTAAAGAGTAAGAACATCGTTATTAATGGAGTTGAAACACAGTGGAAGTTACGGGGAATCTACGATCTTCTCGGCCACTACGATGACGGCACCGTAGGGATTATTGATTGCAAAGTCTCTGATTCAGATCGCGATAGTGGCGACTTCTATGCACCTCAGCTCGAGGCCTATGCCCACACGCTCGAAAATCCACTCTCAGGCAAGGCATTTACGACCCAGACGATGGGTCTTCTCATCTGGAAACTCGGCGGAGTTGCACAGACTCGACCAAACGAGTTCGCCTCTAATGAGATGGGCTTTGGCGTCAATCAGATCTATATACCGGTGAAGCGAGATCCTGATCGATTAGCGAAGTTACTTGAAGAGTTCATCACTGTTATCGATGGAGATTTGCCTGAAGCTGGAAGCGAATGCCATGCCTGCAACTTTCTCGATGGCCGCCTCGCTCTCGAAGACTAGTCAGCTCTCATCCTCAGGAGTTGCGGCTTTCGCACCCTTCACTGCATATGCATCGACATACTCTTGCCCTGACATCTGTTGGATGCGCTTCATAATTGCATCTGAGCATTCACGCAAGAAGAGGGCATTACTTGAGTCGCCTTCAAAGTACATCGGCTCACCGAAAGTCATTCCGACTCTCTTTACCTTTGGCACAACAGTTCCTGTTGGCTGAATCTTGTCGGTATTAAACATGGCAACTGGAATAACGGGTGCGCCAGATTCGATAGCAAGTCGAGCAATACCTGTACGCGCCTTATAGAGACGACCATCTGGAGAGCGTGTTCCCTCCGGATAGATACCGAGGCAATTTCCATCAGCGAGAACTTTAAGTCCAGTAATAAGGGCTGCCTCGCTTCGGCGTCCACCAGATCGATCAACAGGTACTTGACCCAGTGCGATGAAAGTTAACTTCTTCAAGAGGCCCTTAGGTCCAGGGCTAGTGAAGTACTCACTCTTTGCCAAGAATGTTACTTTTCTTGGAACAACAAGTGGCATAAAGATCGAATCGCTGAAGGAGAGGTGGTTTGAGGCGATGATCACTGGTCCTGACGATGGAACGTTGCGAAGTCCTTTGACCTTTGGACGGAAGAGAAGCATCAAGAATGGCGTCAAGAATGCTCGCAGAGTTCCGTAAGGAAGGTTATTCATGGCCCAAATCTTAGCCATCCACCCCCTCTCTGGCGAATATGTGCGAGTATTTCAGTATGAGCGAGAAGAGATTTGAGGCAGGCGAGGATGGTGATGAGCAGGAGCTCATCAATGCAGAATTTGAATCGATGGTCTCAGGACTCAATCTTGATCAATCCACTCCACACACTTACCTCGATGATCTTGATGCAATTGAAAGAGCAGAGCACGATGCAATCTATAACATCCCAAGAAGCAAGAAGGGTTTGCATCGAAGCGTGAGCGACATTCTTCGCGCGATAAGCAATTGGTGGCGACGCGATAAAGATCAATACGGTGATGGAGCTCAGGTGTGAGCCAATTTCGTTGGGGCATCATCGGTACTGGCGGAATTGCTCGCACCTTTGCAGCTGACCTTGCGCTTCTAGAGGGACACTCTGTAAGTGCAGTAGGGTCACGAAGTATTTCCAGCGCAGAAGATTTTGCTTCGCTCTTTCCAGCAGCGAAGCCTTGCGGAAGTTATGAAGAACTCGTAGAGGCAGATGTTGATGCAATATATGTAGCCACTCCCCATGCGATGCACTTTGAGAATGCGATGTTAGCGATGAGAGCTGGCAAACCAGTACTCTGTGAGAAGGCATTCACAATTAATGCTCAAGAGGCGAGAGAGCTAGTTCGTTACTCTCGTGAGCATCAGATACCTCTCATGGAGGCGATGTGGACCCGCTTCCTTCCGCAAATTGCAGAGATAAAGAAGTTGATTGCGGATGGCGCCCTGGGAGAGATTCACACCCTCATTGCAGATCATGGTCAATACATTCCCTACTCTCGCGCGCCGCGTCTCTGGGATCCTGACCTTGGAGGTGGAGCGCTCCTCGACCTCGGAATTTATCCATTGACACTTGCCGATATCGTTCTTGGAAAGCCCGATGCTGTTCATGCACATGCAACGCTGACGGATAAAGGGGTCGATCTTCAAACCTCTATGGGTTTTGAATACCCAGGTGGCCAGCACGTTCTTCTTACATGCACTATGGGGGCACGCACTGCAAATACTGCAACTATTTCAGGTACGAAGGCGCGAATAGAGATAGATGCTCCGTTCTATGCACCTTCTTCTTTCCGCCTCATCACACGAGATGGTGAGGTCACTCAATATCCACGTCTCTACCAAGGAGTCGGCTTACGTGAAGAGGCGCACGAGTTCGCCCGAATTGTTCGCGGCGGTGAGATTGAATCTCCACTCATGACTCATGCCAAATCAATCGAGATGATGGAGTTAATGGATAACGTTCGTGCACAAATTGGCGTGCGATACCCCAGCGAAAGCTAGAGTCGCGCTAAATCAGCGGCGCCGACCAATCCTGCTTCATTGCCGAGAGTTGCTGCTATGACTTCAGGATATGGATGCTTGCCTGCAAATGGCATATAACGCTCAATCGCAGCGCGCGTTGGTGCAAGGAGAATCTCTCCGGCATCGATGACTCCCCCACCAATGACGACTACTTCTGGATCAAGAATGACAGAGAGTGAAGCGATACCTGCTCCGAGCCACTGAGCTGTCGTATTAAATGCCGCAAGAGCAACATGATCGCCTTCACGTGCAGCTTCTGTGATCGCTTTACCGGTGAGCCCTTCAAGAGTGCCATCTCCACGAGAGAGCAGATTGCGCGCCATATCAGGGCTTGCTGCAATCGCTTCACGTGCATGACGCATCAGAGCATTTCCAGATGCATACTGCTCAAAACATCCACGTGCTCCACATCCACAGAGATGTCCTTCTGGAAAAACACGGAGATGTCCAATCTCTGCAGCGATTCCGAATGCGCCACGGAGAAGAGATCCATTAACGATAATGCCGCCACCGATTCCGGTGCCAACTGTGACCATCAACATATTCGCCTTACCGACACCTGCACCAAAGGTGCGCTCTCCCCATGCTGCTGCATTTGCATCATTTTCAAGAACCACCGGAAGTCCAATGAGTTCACGGAGCTCTGCTTCGAGTTGAACACCATTCCAACCAGCGATGTTGGGAGTTGCAAGCATTGTTTTACGATCAGATGAAACAAAGCCAGCTGCAGATAAACCAACTGCTGATACTTGATGTGCAGCGATGAGTTCGAGAGCAACATCAGCAATCGTCTGAGTGAGAGCACGCCCACCTTCGTGAGGAGTATCTCTACGAGATGTTGTGAGAACTTTTCCTGAAGAGTCGACTACTCCGCCGAGAACCTTTGTTCCACCTACATCAATACCTATTGTGAGTGACATTATTCGAATTGAGCCTGGAGCTCTTTGAGCGCTCCATCAATCGTTGCCTTCTCAGTCTTTGCAATCATCATCCGAGGAACAGGGAGTGAGAGTTCGACTCCGAGTT
Source organism: Candidatus Nanopelagicales bacterium (assembly GCA_041311505.1). Taxonomy (GTDB): domain Bacteria; phylum Actinomycetota; class Actinomycetes; order Nanopelagicales; family Nanopelagicaceae; genus Planktophila. Next base: position 11,369 of record JBFYJI010000005.1, read on the forward strand.
CGTATGTCACAAGTGTTGTGTCGCTATCGACAGCCTTGAGTGTGTACTTGCCATCCATGGCAGTCATCAAGTCGGCCTCATCGAGAGAGAAAGAGATCTCTGCAGGAGCTGCGCTCCAGTCATAGATAAGAGTTGCGCGATCTTTCATGACGCCGGCATCAATCGTCGCCGTTGCCTTCGTTGGACGTCCCTCTCCATCGCTCTCCTGGACCTCTACCTTCTTGATGGAAGATAGCCATGTTGGGTAGTTGGCGATATTGGAGAGCAGGGCAGCAACCTCTGCGAGAGGTGCTTCGACTTCGACTGTGGCAGATGAGGATTCAGACATGAAAGAAAGGCTACCAATTCCCTCCCATTTTTGACCCCTCCCCGCTAGCGTTAGCGCCATGAATGAAGTCACGATTCCAGCCCTCGTCCCTCCAGCCACTGAAGGCAATCTCACCAATCTCATCGCAGAGCGCGCCTGGTTTGAACCCGAGCGCATCACTATGTCGCGACCACTCGGAGATGGATGGCAGCCATTGACTGCTCGTGAGGTCGAAGAAGATATCCGTGCGGCAGCAAAAGGTCTCATCGCTGCCGGTGTGCATGCAGGTGATCGAGTCGCAATTATGGCTCGCACTCGTTACGAGTGGACCGTTCTCGACTTTGCATCATGGTTTGCAGGCGCTGTCGTCGTTCCGATCTATGAGACCTCATCTCCAGAGCAGGTTGATTGGATTCTCAACGATTCAGGAGCTGTTGCCCTCTTTGTTGAGACACCGGCTCTTCGAGAGATGGTTGCACCAGTACTGCCGCCACATACACGTCATATTTGGACAGTAACTGAGGACGTTCTTCAAGTTCTCCGCAATGCTGGTGCGCATATCTCTGATGCAGAGATCGATAATCGCCGCCAGACTCTCACACCTGATTCATTGGCAACTCTCATCTACACATCAGGTACAACAGGAAAGCCAAAGGGCGTTCAACTCACACATGGCAACTTCCTTGCAGAGTGTGGAAATGTCGTGCAAGGTGCAGCTGATCTCTTCCTCAAGCCAGGTGGATCCACCCTCCTCTTTTTGCCAGTGGCACACGTATTCGGTCGCATGGTGCAGATCGGTGCAATCGCTGCAGGTCTCCATATGGCTCATTGCGGCGATCCAGCAGGTCGACTTCCCATTGATCTTGCATCATTTAAACCAACATTTGTCCTTGCAGTTCCACGCATCTTTGAAAAGGTCTACAACGGCGCAGAGGCGAAGGCGGAAGCAGCTGGCAAGGGAAAGATCTTCCGTAAAGCTGCAGAAGTTGCAATTGCATATTCGGAAAACATCGATGCAAAGAAATTTAAGCCTCTTCTCTCTCTCAAGCATAAGCTCTTCGACGTTCTCGTCTATTCAAAGATCCGTGCCGGTCTCGGCGGAAGAGTTGAAGCTGCAATCTCCGGTGGTGCACCACTAGGTGCTCGACTCGGCCACTTCTATCGTGGTGCAGGTGTAACGATTCTCGAAGGCTATGGCCTCACAGAGACCACAGCGGGTGCAACTCTCAATCTCAGCACAGCTCTCAGCATTGGATCTGTAGGTCGCCCAATTCCAGGCACATCTATCAAGATTGCAGAAGATGGTGAAGTCCTCATCGGTGGGCCAATCGTCATGCGTGGTTACTGGCAGAACGATGCAGCGAATCAAGAGGCATTTGAAGGACATTGGTTTAAGTCAGGTGACCTCGGTCGCCTAGATGAGGACGGATTCCTCTACATCACTGGACGTAAGAAAGAGTTAATCGTCACAGCAGGTGGAAAGAACGTTGCTCCAGCAGTTCTTGAAGATCGCCTTCGTGCACATCCGCTCGTGAGCCAGTGCATGGTCGTTGGAGATAACCAACCATTTATCGCAGCTCTGATTACTATCGATGCCGACATGGTCAAGGGATGGATTGCAGCTCATAACAAGGGCAGTGCAACCGTTGCCGATCTCGTCAACGATCCTGATCTCATCGCAGTTATCCAGACGGCAGTAGATGAAGCTAATAAGGCAGTCTCCAAGGCAGAGTCAATCCGTAAATTTGCAATCTTGCCTGAAGATTTCACTATCGCAGGTGGTCAGCTGACTGCAAAGCTCTCAGTTAAGCGCCACATCGTCGCAACTCAGTACGCCGATGTCATTAACTCTCTCTACACAAAAGAGTAGGTAAGTACAGGGTTACCTCTCTACACACCACCCCGTAGAGAGGTGAAAATTGCTGGGTGCCTCACTCGCAATACGAACGCATCTTGCTCGCTGGTTTTAACGATCCACTTGGGCTCTCACTTCAGGTTGAATTTGAGCAGCTTGCCACTTGCGAAGTCACCAGAGCTCCATCGATAAGAGTTGCCTCAGCCAATCTTCGTGTCACAGAGTTCAATCTAGTAGTTGTTGATCATCAGATTGACGGTGGCGATGGCGTCCTCTTAGGCTCCTTACTTCGCAAGAGAAGTTCCACATCGCTCGCTTTTCTTCTCACCGCAGAGCCCAAGTGGATGATGGTAGATATAGCAACAAAGAATGGCTTTGCCGCCGTCATTAATAGATCGCTCTCCCCTTCTCTACTCGTAGAGAAGATCCTCTCTTGGCAACCAGAGACTTCAACGAGTGTGCGAGATAAATTGAGCAGTCGTGAAGTGGAGATTATGCGCGATCTCTCACTCGGATCGACTACCTATGAGATTGCAATGAAGCGTCATATCAGTGAGGCGACCGTGAAGAGCCATCTCACCTCTATCTATAGAAAACTTGAAGTTCGAAATCGCATAGAGGCAGTTACTGCATTTCAAAGAGTTGATTAAACCTCTTTGACCAGTGGCACCACTCCCATTCATCAATGATCCATTGACGCCCTCGCTTACCCATCGCAGCTGCCCTTACGGGATCTGAGAGAAGTTCAATCACAGCAGATGCAATCTCTGAAGCGTTAAGGCCATTGACTGCTAAGCCAGTCTCTCCTTGCAACAAGGCATCAGGTGCTCCTCCTGAAAGTCCTCCGATGACAGGAAGTTCGCAGGCGCTAGCCTCAAGATAGACGATTCCAAGCCCTTCAACCTCAAGACCAGCAAGTCGTGAGCGACTAGGCATTGCAAATATTTCACCGACAGATATGAATCGTGGAAGTTCGTCATACTGCACGCGCCCCACAAATGAGATGTGATCTAGGACCTTCAATTCAATTGCGCGCTTATGAATATATTCAAGGTGGGGTCCGACTCCGACAAAGAGAAGATGGGCATCGGCAAAGCTATCAAGAATCTGAGGCATCGCTTCAACCAACATATCTTGACCTTTGCGATGCACAAGTCTTCCCACGCTCACTAATACTCGCTTATCGGATAGACCAAGCTCCTCCTTGAGAAGTTCTGCATCAGGTGCAGGTTTGAAGTGATTGGTATCAATACCCGGTGCGATGCGAATAAGAGAATCAATAGCTCTTTTGCTTAACGCCTTACAAATAGCGTTGCGAGTGAAATCTCCTAGATAGGTGAGGTGATCAATTCCATTACCGATTCGTCGCATCGCCCATGAGAATGGCCAGAGTTTGGACCACCACACCTCATGTCCGTGAGTAAGAGCCACAATACGGGTAGCTCCATTCTTGCGAAGTGCGTGCGAGAGGAGACCTAATGGCGCTGCAGCGCCAAAGAAGACGCGGGATATCTCGCGCTCTCGAAGAATTGCCACAACGTTCTTTCTCACACGTGGTGTTGGGAGGAGAATCTTCGATTTATCTCGAATGACCTCGACTCCGTAATCATCTCTCCATCGTTGGTCATACTCAGCGCTATCGCCTTGTGAGGAGGTGTAGACAACGACAGATCCTTTCGGCATGCGCTCTATGAGTCCAATGACGAATGTTTCAATCCCACCTGCTCGTGGTCCGAAGTCATTAGTAATACAGAGAATTGTGGGCGAGCTCATTAGAAGCGACGCACCGCTACCAATCTCTTTGAACCAAGAGATGATGCATCGGCGATCTTAACTCTCGAACCAGATCGAGGGGCATGAATCATCCTGCCACCACCGATATAGATTCCGACGTGCGAGACAGGTCGGCCGAAGAAGAGAAGATCTCCTGGCTGCTTCTGATTAAATGGAATGGACTTACCCATTCGAGACTGTGCAGCAGAAGAGTGTGGGAGGTTAACGCCAGCGGCTTGATAGGCGCGCATAGTCAATCCTGAGCAATCCCAATAGACCATTCCATCGGCGCCGAATACATAACGATCGCCAATCTGCTTTGCTGCAAACTTAATCGCTAGACCCGCTCGACCTGAAATCTTAGAGAGACTCTTCGCTGCAGCTAGAGAGCTAGCCTGGTCTGCATCCTCTTGCTGTTGTGCAAGCTTTGCTAAACGTTCGCGATCTTCTTTCTTCAGCTTTGCGAGAATCGCCTCTGCCTTCTTCAACTTCTCCTGAGCGACCGCACTCTGTTGAGCCAACTTCTTCTCTAACGCTTTCACCTGAGCGAGCCGATCAGCAACTGTGAGAGAAGTTGCATTGAGTTTCTGGGTAGCTGACTGATACTTCTTTAGTTGAATAGATTTTTGACGAGTAATTGCCTCAAGTGAGCCAGCTGATGAGAGATATAACGTAGGGTCACTCGAGAAGAGGAGCTCCATGCTCTGGCTTAAAGATCCGGACTTATATTGATTGATAGCAATCACGCCGAGTGTCTTTGAAATTGCATCAACGTTCTTACCTTGAATTGCAGCCTGTGCTTGGATTCCATTAAGGCTCTTCTGCAGAGCAGCGAGCTTGACCTTCGCCTCTTGGGCACCTTCGGCAGCGGCTGTTGCTTGATCTTGAAGATCATTCACCTGTGCCTGAATCTGCGCCAAGGTTGGAGCAGCATTGGCTGGAATAGCACTTGATGCAACCAATGCTCCTACCGCAAGCAGCTTGACGCTGAGATGAGAAATCTTCACCACGAAAGGCTAACGAAGAGGCAAGCGCATTCTCAACTTAACGCGAGCGTGAGAGCTGAAAAAATCGTGAGAAATCACTCCTCTATGCGAGATATTCTTGAGAAATGGCGGTGATTGCATCTCTCGTAGTGGGCTCCAATGGAGCAACCATTCTCCGCGGAGAGTCACGTGCCCTCTCAACGCCTGCAGATCGCGAGAGATTCCTAGCTCGACATAGAAGTGCAGCAGCGTTCATTATCGGAAAGAACAGCGCACGAGTCGAGAATTACAGCGGGTGTGAAGTTCCCATCTTTGTTCTTACACGAAGTTTCCAACCGCTCACCCTCACTCATCCCACTATGCAACAAATCAATGTCTTTCCGGAGAGTGACATAGCTGAAATCACTCGCAGAATAGATGAGAGAGTTGATGGAGATATTGTTGTTGAAGCAGGTGCACAACTCTTAATATCACTGATCAAGGTGGGTGTCATCGATCTCCTTGAGTTATCCATTACACCAATAGAAGGTGATGACTGTTTTATTGATATTGACTCTCTCATTTCGCACTTCACAGAAATCAAGAGACGAGAGGTTGATGGGACTCAACTACTGGAATGCAGAAATGAGGGCTACTCCACCAACAGCGAGAAGAACTCCTAAGTACTGCACTTTATGGAGCCTCTCTCTTAGGAAGATATAGGCGAGCATCGCTGTTGCAATCGGATAGAGAGCACCAAGGACCATCGCAATTGAGACAAGACCTTTTGTAGTTGCAATACCGAGAAGAAGATTTGCCGAGAAATCAGCAATACCAATTGCAGCCAAAAGTGGAAGATCTCTCGTTGTTACTCCCCCGAGATTGCCTCTCTCTCGCAACATTCGGATGAAAAATCCTGCGCTAATAAAGAAAGTCGTTGCTCTCATAGTCACCATGGTCATCAGCGAACTCTCTTGAGAGCCGATCGCCATAAAGGTGAGAGCGGTACCAAACCCGAGTGCAGCTCCAATTGCCAAGAGAACTGGTTTGAGAGGAAGACCTTGGGTGATCTCAGGGCCACTTGCAAGAAAGCCACCCAAGACAGCGGCGATGACACCATAGAGAACTGGACGTGAGAGTTGATCGCCTTTGATTGCGAGTGCGAAGAAGAGAGGTAGTAAGACACTCAATGAACTAATAGGTGAGACGACTCCCATTCGACCTGTCGAGAGTCCAGCATAGAGACAGAGAAGCCCACCGTAACCACAGAGACCAGCAAGAGCTCCGTTGAGGAGATACCCATCATGTGTCAATGATGGAGAGAGCCAACTTGAGGAGGCGAGAATAAGTATCACGCCAAAGAGAAGACCAAATGCTTGATTGATACCTAAGACGATAATCGAAGGAATTCGCTTGCTGAGATTGCCAGCGTGATAATCGGCACTTCCCCAGAGGGCGCTTGAGAGCAGTGCAAGGAGTGAAGCCATTGCCGAATCTTAACGAATTAACCACTTAGTAGGGTGAACCTCCCAAGTATTAAGCGATTGAACTTTAGAATTATGGAGTGAGTTCTTCTTTCTCCTTTGATTCAATGGTCTCAATTCTTCGTGATTTCACACCTCGCCCTGAGATCGAACTCGAAGAGGTTCCAGCTCCACAGAAGTTAGCTCAATACTCATTTGCATTTACCGCAGATGTCAGCAACGGTCTCATCGGAGATCAAGAGGATGAACTTGCCTCTGGACGCTTTGTGATTCTCCACGAACCAGGTGGGCAAGATACGTGGGAGGGCGAGTATCGCTGCGTAACATTTATGCGCGCATCTGTTGACTCAGAGATGCAGGCAGACCCATTGCTTCCAGAGGTTGGCTGGAATTGGCTTCTTGATAGTTTGCAAGAGGCGGATGCTTTATATAGCGCACCTTCCGGCACGGTTACTCGTGTATCGAGCGCATCATTTGGAAAACTCTCCTCTCGCCATGATGAATCCGAGATTGAGATTCGCGCATCATGGTCTCCTATTCTTACTCGAGCAGATGAGCTCATCCCCCACGTACAAGCATGGTGCAACTTCATCAGTGAAGTATCTGGCCTTCCACCGATAGCTGAAGGTGTTGCATCGATCAACTCAGCTCGTCGTCGTGGCTGAACTCCTCACGCAACCATACGAAGGACTTCCTCCACTCGTATCTACTCCTGAACTCTTTCGAGAGATGCTCACCGATCTCGCTGCAGGTAGTGGACCATTTGCAGTCGATGCAGAGAGAGCATCTGGTTATCGCTACAGCGCGCGTGCCTATCTCATTCAAATCAAACGTAACGGTGGTGGACTTCACCTCATTGATCCAATTCCATTCTTTCCAAATGGCTCACTTGAGAACGAACTCTTTGCGGAGTTAAATGCTCTGCTTGCAAGTGATGAGGTCATACTCCATGCAAGTACGCAAGATTTGCCATGTCTACGAGAGGTCGGACTCAATCCCACTACTCTCTTTGATACCGAGTTAGCAGGGCGATTGATTGGTGCTCCGCGAGTAGGACTTGGCGCACTCGTTGAATCATTTCTTGATATCTCACTAGCAAAAGAACATTCCGCTCAGGATTGGTCTCTGAGACCTCTTCCCGAAGATTGGCTCAACTATGCCGCTCTCGATGTTGAGCTTCTCATCGAACTTCGCGACAAGATCGAAGCAGTCCTTATCGAGCAGAAAAAGCTTGAGTGGGCGCGACAAGAGTTCGCTGCGATTCTGGCAGCCCCTCCCTCACAACGTCGCCCTGATCCATGGAGACGCACATCAAATGTCCATAAGGTAAAGAGGAGGCAGCAACTTGCCGTCGTGAAATCGCTCTGGGAGCGTCGCGATGAGATCGCTCGCGAGGTCGATACTTCACCAGGTCGCATCCTCTCTGATGCAGCAATCTCCGCTCTTGCTTTGGCGAGCGAGAGCATGAAGTTGAGTTCGAGGAAGGAGCTCGAGAAGGCGTTGCGCCCCATCGGATTGCGAGCTCGCTGGTTTGAATATTCACCACAATGGATTGAGGCGATTACAGCAGCACTGGCCCTTCCCGAAGATCAATGCCCTCCACAGAAGAGCAAGGGCGATTCCCTCCCTCCTATCAAGATATGGCGTGATCGCTTCCCCGAGAAGTACATCCCGCTCTCGCACGCACGCTTTAACCTCGCTCTTCGAGCAGAGGAGCTTGAGATGCCGGTGGAGAACCTCCTCACTCCAGAGTTGATGCGTCAGATCTGCTGGAGGCTTCCTGAGCCAGAGCGAGTGAGCGAGATTCTCGAAGAGCTCGGCGCTAGACCATGGCAGATTGCAGAGGCTTCTCCCATTCTCATAGCCGCCTTGGGCGAGAGCGAACCCCTCGAGATTGAGGAGGCGGCCGATGAGCCCGACTCTGCCGAGGCTGGAAATACTTCTCCTAGCTCGTAGCAATTAAGGCTACCGACGAGTAACCTAAAAGCCTCACCTCGAAGCTATAGGAGCTCACGATGTCCCGCACAGTCGTCATGGTCGATGCCGTTCGTACACCTTTTGGAAAGTCAGGAAGCGCATTTGTGAATACGCGCGCCGATGATCTCCTCATCCGTGCAATGCGAGGACTCTTTGAAAGAAACCCTTCTCTCCCACTCAATCAGATTGATGATGTAGCTATCGCAGCTGCAACTCAAACCGGTGATCAGGGTATGAACATCGGTCGAAGCGCATCCCTCCTTGCAGGGCTTCCCAACACTGTTCCTGGATATTCCATCGATCGCTGGTGTGCAGGTGCACTTACTGCAACGACAACTATCGCGGGACAGATTGCAATGGGCGCAATTGATCTTGCACTCGCAGGTGGCGTTGAGCATATGGGTAACCATCCTATGGGTGAGTTGATGGATCCCAACCCTCGCTACCTCGCCGAAAAGATTGTCGATCCAGATGCGATGTCCATGGGTGCAACTGCAGAGCGACTCCATGATCGCTTCCCTGCAATCACTAAAGAGCGCGCAGATCGCTATGCCTACAACTCGCAGATGAAGACTGCAGCAGCATATGAAAAGGGTTTGATTCAACGCGATCTCATCCCAACAGCTGCTCGATCTGAAGAACTCGGATGGACAATCATCTCTGCAGATGAAGGTCCACGACCAACGACTACAATGGAAGGTCTTGCAGGACTTAAGACTCCATTCCGACCAGGTGGACGCGTAACAGCAGGTAATGCATCGGGAATCAATGACGGAGCAACTATCGCACTCCTTGCAAGTGAAGATAAAGCGAAAGAGCTTGGCCTTCCCATCAAGATGAAGATGGTCAACTTTGCCTTTGCAGGTGTTGAGCCCGAGGTAATGGGTTATGGACCTATCCCTTCAACTGAGAAGGCACTTAAAAAGGCGGGCCTCTCCATCGGAGATATCGGAGCATTTGAGATTAATGAGGCTTTTGCTGTGCAGGTAATTGCCTTCCTCGATCACTTCGGTATTGCAGATGATGATCCGCGTGTAAATCCATATGGCGGTGCAATTGCTGTGGGACATCCACTTGCATCATCTGGCGTTCGTTTGATGATCAATCTCGCCCGCACCTTTGAAGCACACCCAGAGATTCAATACGGCATCACAACGATGTGTATCGGACTTGGTATGGGCGGAACAGTTATCTGGGAGAACCCACATTTCACAGGAGGTAAGAAGTAATGACTACACCACTCACGCTGCCAGAAGGCGCACCTGATGAGGTTGTTACAGTCTCACGTGTTCGCGATGTAGATCTCACTCCATTTGGTTTTAAGGGCGTTCTCGCTCTGATCACTATGGATAACGGCCTTGATCACACCCGCCCCAATACACTCGGACCACAATCTGTTGCATCTCTCGATGCGGCAATCACCGAAGCGCTCTCCCATAACCCTGCTGCAATTGCAGTGACAGGAAAGCCTTTCATCTTTGCTGCAGGTGCAGATCTCTCAGCGATGTCTTTCCTGACAGATCGAAGTCAAGCTCTTGCAATCGGAAAGCTTGGACATGATGTCTTCCGTCGTCTCGGCGAAAGCAAGATTCCAACATTCTCCTTTATCAACGGCCTCGCACTCGGTGGTGGACTTGAGATTGGTCTCCACTCCCACTATCGCACTCTCGCATCAACTGCCTTTACAGCTCTCCCTGAGGTATTCCTTGGATTGGTTCCTGGCTGGGGTGGAGCAACTCTCCTGCCAAAGTTGATTGGTCCCGAACGTGCAGTGCAAGTAATCATTCTCAACGCCCTCAATAACAATACGATGATGAAGGCAAAAGATGCCCTCTCACTCGGCGTTGTCGATGCAGTCTTCGAGCCTGCTGACTTCCTTGAAAAGTCTGTTGCCTTTGCTGCTTCAATCTTGAGCGGCACAACAAAGATTGAACGCAAGGATTACAGCAGCGATCCTGCATGGGATACAGCTCTTGCAACTGGAAAGGCAGCTGCACTCAAGAAATTCGGAGGAGCAGATATCGCCTCACCTCGTAAAGCACTTGAACTTATCGCAGCTGCAAAGAGTTGCAGTAATGGCGAAGGCTTTGATGCAGAAGATCAAGTACTTGCAGATCTCGTCATGTCAGATCCTCTTCGCTCATCTCTCTATGCATTCAATCTCATACAGAAGAAGCGTAAGAAGGTTGAAGGTGCACCTAAGGCCAATATGGCTCGCAAGGTGACCAAGGTCGGTGTCGTCGGTGCAGGATTGATGGCATCGCAGCTCGCCCTTCTTTTAGTGCGCAATCTCAAATGCCCAGTCGTCATGACCGATATCGACCAGGAGCGCGCTGATAAGGGCGTTGCGTGGGTCCGCAATGAGCTCGCCAAGTTGGTAGAGAAGAAGCGCATGAGCGTTGAGAGCGCAACACGTCTTGGCGCGCTTATCTCAGGCTCTGCCGATAAATCAGTCTATGCAGGATGCGACTTTGTTATTGAGGCAATCTTTGAGGAGCTCTCCCTCAAGCAAGAACTCTTCAAGAGCCTTGAGAAGATCGTCTCCCCAGAATGCGTCCTCGCCACAAATACATCTTCTCTCTCTGTTGAGCGGATGAGCGAGGGGCTTGCAAATCCAGAGCGAGTCGTGGGATTCCACTTCTTCAATCCTGTTGCAGTAATGCCTCTCCTTGAGATTGCTCGCACATCAAAGACGGATGATCCAACCACTGCTACGGCAGTTGAGGTCGGCAAGAACCTTAAGAAGACGATGATCATCTGTAAGGATGCTCCTGGCTTTGTGGTGAACCGACTTCTTACTCGCTTTATGGGTGAGATCACCGATGCCATGGATGAAGGAACAGATCCAGCTACTGCAGATAATGCAATGCGCACTATTGGATTCCCTATGAGTCCATTTGAACTTCTTGGACTTGTTGGTCCAGGTGTCGCACTCCATGTTGCCGAGACTCTCCACGAGAACCTCGGCCCTCGCTATCGCATCTCACCTACGATGCAGGCGATGGTGCGCGAAGGTGTGAAGACTTTCTACATTAAGAATGAGGATGGCAGCTACGGAGCAAATCCAGCTGCCGTAGCTCTCATCCATAAAGGCAACTCACCTTCCACTGCAGAGCAGGTTCGCGAACGCGCGCTCAAGGCTCTTGCAGAGGAGGCTCGCATGATGCTCGATGAAGGTGTTGTTGCTACTGCCGCAGAGATAGACCTCTGCATGTTGCTAGGCGCTGGATGGCCGATGCACCTGGGTGGAATCTTGCCTTACTTGGATCGTGAAGGAATTAGCGAGGCCGTTGCTGGTCAGCGTTTTCACGCACCGGGAATTGCATCGGTTCTGAAGTAGAGCTCCACTCGACTATTTCACGCGCAATGTTCTGAGCAGTGATACCGAGATCTTCAAAGATTTCGCCACGCTTTGAGTGCTCGATAAATTGCAGCGGTACGCCGATGCTATGTACAGGCACATCCTGACGGGCATCGCGCAGCATCTCCGAAAGCGATGATGCGATTCCGCCATGGCGAATTCCATCTTCGAGGACAACGATGCTCTTATAACGCTGTGCCATCGTCAGGATTGATTGAGGAAGAGGTTTAATCCACCGTGGATCGATAACGGTAACTCCTACACCTTCGCGATATGCCTGCGAAGCTGCTTCAACAGCGATAGGTGCCATTGCGCCAACACTTACAAGGAGAACATCAGCACTCTCGCCTCGATAGAGAACATCGATTCCATCACGGCTCTCGAAGGCAGGAATATCGTTATGGACAGCGCCCTTGGGGAAGCGAATAAGGGTTGGGCGATCATTGATCTTTACCGCCTCTTGGAGCGCAAGCTGCAGGCGCGCCCCATCACGAGGAGCTGCAACCTCTAGCGTTGGAACAATTCCTGTGAGTGCAAGATCCCAGACTCCATTATGTGAAGGTCCATCATCACCTGTAACACCCGCGCGATCGAGGACAAAAGTTACTCCAGCACCGTGAAGGGCGACATCGAGAAGCAGTTGATCGAATGCGCGATTTAGGAATGTTGAGTAGACAGCAACAACTGGATGGATACCTGCATATGCAAGGCCTGCAGCGCTGGTGACTGCGTGTTGTTCTGCGATACCTACATCAATAGTGCGATCAGGGTATGCCTTCTGAAACTTATCCAACCCTGTTGGGCCGAGCATCGCTGCTGTAATTGCGACGATATCTTTACGTGCGCCACCGATTGCAAGCAACTCATCTGAGAATACATCGGTCCATGTGCGCTTACTCGCTGCAACGGGAAGACCGGTCTCTGGGTCAACGATTCCCACCGCATGGAATTTCTCTGCTTCATCTGCAACTGCAGGCTTATATCCTCGACCCTTTTCGGTAATGACATGGACTAATACCGGCTCTCCAAACTCTTTCGCTTGCTCAAGAGCGCGATCCATCGCTGCAATGTCATGGCCATCGATAGGACCTATGTACTTAAGTCCAAGGTCTTCAAACATTCCTTGTGGAGCGACGATATCTTTAATGCCCTTCTTCATTCCGTGAAGAGTTTCAAAGATTGGTCCGCCTACTACTGGTGTCTTATGGAGAACCTCTTTACCCCAGTCGAGGAAGCGTTCGTAACCTTGCGTCATACGAAGGGTTGAGAGGTGTTGCGCTAATCCCCCGATGGTAGGTGAGTATGAACGTTCGTTATCGTTGACGACAATAACGAGATTGCGCTCCCCTGCTGTTGCTATGTTGTTGAGCGCTTCCCATGACATTCCACCGGTGAGTGCTCCATCTCCAACTACTACAACTACATGGCGATCTCTCTCCCCCTTAAGTGAGAATCCGCGAGAGATTCCATCTCCCCACGAGAGCGCTGTAGATGCATGTGAATTTTCAATTACATCGTGATCAGATTCGCGACGGTTGGGATAGCCAGCGATACCACCGCGTTGTCGGAGGCCATCGAAGAGCTCTGCTCGCCCGGTAACGATCTTATGTACGTAGGATTGATGTCCCGTATCAAAGAGGACGACATCTTTCGGTGAATCAAAGGTGCGATGTATAGAGAGGGTGAGCTCGACAACGCCGAGGTTAGGACCTAAGTGACCGCCTGTACGAGAGACCTTCTCTACGAGAAATTGGCGAATCTCTTGAGAGAGCTCTGCCAACTGCGCAGGAGTCATCGCCTTGACATCGGCAGGACTCTTGAGGCTCTCGAGCATGGTGGAGATTCTAGGCGAGGAAGGTAGTTATCCGCGAAGTGAGCGGAGTACGTACTGCATGATTCCACCGTGGCGGTAGTAATCAGCCTCACCTGGGGTATCGATGCGGACCTTTGCGGTAAAGCTCTTATCGCCTGCAGTGACCTTAACCTCCTTAGGAATTCCACCCTCGTTGAGTGCGGTAATTCCTGAGATGGAGAAGCTCTCCTCGCCTGTAAGCCCGAGGCTTGCTGCGTTCTGGCCCTCAACAAACTGCAATGGAAGTACGCCCATACCAATGAGGTTAGAGCGGTGAATTCGCTCAAAGCTCTCTGCAATGACTGCTCGAACTCCGAGAAGGGCAGTTCCTTTAGCCGCCCAGTCACGGGAAGAACCAGATCCATACTCCTTGCCAGCCAGAATTACGAGAGGAACTCCCGCTGCCTGGTATGCAACGGATGCATCGTAAATTGTTGACTGCTCGCCATTGTTGAGGAAGTTACGTGTGAAGCCACCTTCAATGCCATTGAGAAGCAAATTCTTGAGACGGATATTTGCAAATGTTCCACGGATCATCACTTCGTGGTTTCCACGACGTGAACCGTATGAGTTGAAGTCTTTACGCTCTACTCCGTTTGCCTCGAGGTATTTACCTGCAGGTGAATCAGCTTTGATATTTCCTGCAGGTGAGATGTGGTCTGTAGTAACAGAGTCACCGAGAACTGCAAGGACGCGAGCTCCAGAAATATCCTTCACAGGTGTTGGCTGTGCTGGCATACCTTCAAAGTACGGAGGCTTACGAACATATGTGGACTTTGGATCCCAATCAAAGGTATTTCCAGTTGGGGTATCGAGTGACTTCCAGCGATGGTCGCCATCAAAGACGCTTGCATAATCCTTCTTAAACATCTCAGATGAGATTGAGGAATCGATAACACTTTGGATCTCATCGACTGATGGCCAGATATCCTTGAGGAGAACTGGATTGCCATCCTTATCATTGCCGAGAGAGTCATTGGCAAAGTCATGATCCATTGTTCCAGCGATTGCATATGCAACTACAAGTGGAGGGGAAGCCAAGTAGTTCATCTTTACATCTGGGCTAATGCGACCTTCAAAATTGCGGTTACCTGAGAGAACTGCAGTGACAGCGAGATCGTTCTCATTGACCGCTTTGCTAATCTCTACAGGGAGTGGTCCTGAGTTTCCGATACATGTCACGCAGCCATATCCAACGAGATTAAAGCCGAGAGCCTCCATGTAAGGAGTGAGTCCAGCACGGTCGTAATAGTCGGTAACGACCTTAGAGCCTGGAGCCAAAGTGGTCTTTACCCATGGCTTTGACTTAAGACCCTTCTCTACCGCCTTCTTTGCAAGGAGTGCAGCACCGATCATCACTGATGGATTTGAAGTATTTGTACATGAAGTAATGGATGCGATGACAACATCGCCATTCTTCACCGTGGTCTCATTTGCGCCGACCTTTACTGGGTATGCGCTCTTACCTGTCTTCTCTGAGAGATAGGTTGGAAGAATATCTTCAAACTTCTTCTTAGATTCAGAGATTGAGATGCGATCTTGAGGTCGCTTTGGACCTGCAATTGATGAGACGACTGTTGAGAGATCGAGCTCGAGATGTTCTGAATATCGTGGTGTTGCATCAGGGTTGAACCACATTCCCTGTGCCTTCGCATACTGCTCGACAAGTGCAACCTGATCTTCGCTGCGACCTGTAAGACGGAGATAGCGGAGAACCTCCTCATCAATTGGGAAGATCGCACATGTTGATCCGTACTCAGGTGACATATTTCCGATTGTTGTGCGGTTCGCCATTGGAACTGCGCTCACACCTGGACCATAGAATTCAACAAACTTGCCAACAACACCATGCTTGCGAAGCATCTCGGTAATAACGAGAGCCATATCTGTTGCAGTAGTGCCCACTGGGAGAGATCCCTTGAGCTTAAATCCAACAACACGTGGGATCAGCATTGAGACAGGCTGACCGAGAAGTGCTGCCTCTGCCTCGATTCCACCGACTCCCCAACCGAGAACACCAAGACCATTGACCATCGTGGTGTGTGAATCGGTGCCGACAACGGTATCTGGATAAGCACGGAGAGCGCCATCGACTGTGCGAGTCATAACAACACGAGCCAGGTATTCGATATTTACCTGGTGAACGATTCCTGTTCCTGGTGGAACGACCTTAAACTCATCAAAGGCGCCTTGGCCCCAACGCAAGAAGCGGTAGCGCTCACGATTGCGCTCGTACTCGATATCAGTATTCTCTTCAAAAGATGTCTTAGTTCCGAAGACATCAGCAATAACAGAGTGATCGATAACAAGCTCTGCGGGTGCAAGCGGATTGACCTTTGAAGGATCTCCCCCGAGATCCACAATTGCTTCACGCATAGTCGCAAGGTCCACGACGCAAGGAACACCTGTGAAGTCCTGCATCACTACACGTGCAGGGGTGAATTGAATTTCAGTATCTGGCTCAGCAGCTGGGCTCCAGGTCGCAAGCGCCTTGATGTGATCTGCGGTGATGTTGGCGCCATCTTCGGTGCGCAGGAGGTTTTCGAGCAAGACCTTGAGCGAGAATGGAAGATCACTGGCTCCCTCTATCTGGGAGATATCAAAGATCTCGAACTCCTTGCCAGCGACGTTGAGGTTCTTCTTCGTTCCGAGGGAGTTCTTGCTCATGGCTACACCTTCTCTAAAAGTATCTTGACGTCAAGATACCTCACGAGGGGTATAAAGCGCAACAGATTCGATGTGGTGAGTCATCGGAAAGAGGTCGAATGAACGAATATCCTCTAGGTGATACCCCAATTCATTGAGATAACCAGTATCTCGTGCAAGAGATGCAGGGTCGCATGCGACATAGATGATGGAGCGAGCCTTCATCGCAGTGATCTTCTCAATCACAGCTCTGCCCGCACCTGCGCGTGGTGGATCAAGGACGATGACATCAGCACGCTTGATAGATTTTATTTCACGTGCAACATCACCTATGTGAATATTGAGATTAGTTGCTTCATGAAAATTTCTCTTAGCATCGGCGGTAGCAGATGTACTTCCTTCAAAGAGATCCACGCGACCACCGGGACCAACTTCAAGGAGCGCAGCTGCTGTAAAGAGCCCTACTCCCCCATAGAGATCTAAGAAGTGATCGCCTTCTTGCAAGTCTGCAAAATCTAGGACAGCGTCAACAAGAACTTCTGGTGCATTGATATTGCTCTGCCAGAAAGACTCTTGGCTGACTCTGTATGAGAACTCATTGACTGTGTAGGTAAGTGAACTTTTTCCTTCTACCAACTCAGCTTGAGACCTTTGATCGCGTTGTGATTTTCGAGTATCGAGAACGGCAATGCTTCGCTCCCCTTGAGTAGATAGCGCAACTTCAACTCGCTTACCAGGAGCAATCTTCTCCGTAGGAAGAGTTGAGATATCGATCTCTGGGATAAGGACAGGGCATGTGGGAGTTGGCACAACATCATTCGAGCGGTCTGCAATAAATCCAATCTCACCTCGGCTATTACTTGTAGCTGCATAACGTGTGCGCCAATGAAGTGGGGAGGAGACCTCTTCAACTTCTACATCAATCTCCATCTTTGCAATACGAGCAAATTGCTCTGCGATAACTTCTGACTTCAATTCGCGCTGACGAGCTGGATCGATATGTTGAAAATCGCAACCTCCGCATTGAAGGCTGACATGGCACGGAGGTTGTCGACGTGATGGACTCGCCTCAATGACTGCAACAACACGAGCCCTTGCAAAGGACTTCTCAACGCCAGTGATTTCAACCTCAACAATCTCACCCGGAATTGCGTGGCGCACAAAGATCACCGCACCCTCATGGCGAGCGATGAAATGTCCTCCGTGAGCGACCTTCTCAATCTCCACGCGGAGAATCTCGCCTTCGCGGAGTACTTTTCCCTTTGATTCGGTCATAGCGATAAGGGTAAGGGAGTAAGTTATGCCTATGCACGTAGTCATCATGGGTTGCGGTCGCGTGGGTTCATTGCTCGCTCTCGAGCTCGAAGCCAACGGCCATTCAGTTGCAGTGATCGATCAATCGAAAGAGGCATTCCGTCGATTGGGTCCAGATTTCAAGGGTCGCACCGTTACGGGCGTCGGCTTCGATCGAGACACTCTCCTGGAGGCCGGAATCGAAGGAGCTGATGCATTTGCCGCAGTCAGCAACGGCGATAACTCCAACATCTTGGCAGCTCGCGTAGCGCGAGAAAGTTATGGCGTCACCAATGTCG
Organism: Candidatus Nanopelagicales bacterium; assembly: GCA_041311505.1. Taxonomy (GTDB): domain Bacteria; phylum Actinomycetota; class Actinomycetes; order Nanopelagicales; family Nanopelagicaceae; genus Planktophila. The sequence goes on from JBFYJI010000005.1 coordinate 29,181, forward strand.
TCGCACGTATCTATGACCCAGGTCGTGCAGAGATTTATCAGCGCCTCGGTATTCCAACAGTTGCAACTGTTATCTGGGCAACTGATCAGATTATGCGCCGACTCACACCTGAAGGTTCTCGATCAGAGTGGCGCGATGCGAGCGGAACAGTGCAATTGGCAGAGGTCCACCCCCATCTCGATTGGTTTGGACATCCAATCAGTGAACTCGAGGCAGCGGCAGATCTTCGCGTTGCATTTCTTACTCGCCTCGGCGAAGGCTTGATCCCAGATGAGAGCACAGTTCTCCAAGATGGCGATCTGATTCATGTCATGGTGCGCGATGAAGATCTAGCAAAGGTAGAAGCAATTCTCGGAAAGTCACCGGAGGCGTAATCGATGCGTATCGCTATTGCAGGTGCAGGAAATGTTGGTCGTGCGATCGCTCGCGAACTCCTCGACAATGGGCATCGCGTCCTCCTCATTGATAAAGATCCCAAGGCTCTCAAGCTCGAGTCAGTACCAGATGCTGAATGGCTGATGGCAGATGCATGTGAAATTGCATCGCTCGACAAGGCAAGTCTCAATGATTGTCAGGTACTAGTCGCTGCAACTGGTGATGACAAGGTAAACCTTGTCGCCTCACTCCTGGGAAAGACTGAGTATGGAGTCCCACGTGTAGTTGCACGCATCAATCATCCAAAAAATGAGTGGCTCTTCGATCACTCTTGGGGCGTTGATGTCGCTGTATCGACTCCACGAATCATTGCAGCTCTCGTAGAAGAAGCTGTCAGCGTTGGTGATGTTGTGCGCCTCTTCTCATTCCGTAAGGGACAGGCAAATCTCGTAGAGCTCACACTTCCTGACTCATCATCTTGTATCGGAAAGACGGTTGAAGAAGTTACTCTTCCCGATGATGCATCACTAGCTGCAATCGTCCGCGATGGTCGTGTCGTGACTCCTACACCATCAGATATCTTTGTTGCAGGAGATGAACTCCTCTTTGTGGCTTCTGCAGCAGCTGAAGCTCAGATCAAGGATTGCTTTATCTCAAAGTAATTTACTAAGAATGATGCTTGGTGATGGGCACATTCTTGAGGACCATCCAGGTGAGATAACCGGTCGCGATAAAGAGTGGATATCCCATAAAGAGATTTACGGTGCCTAGTAAGTTGACGTTTCCGCTTCTATAAATCGGATACTGAACTGCGATGCGCAGGAAGAAGAGGCCAACCCAGAGCCATCCTGCACGAATATATGCTGACTTTCGAGCAGGATCATTTCTCCACAATAGATTTTCACCCAAGATTGGCCCGAGTAGAACTCCAAGGAGTGGCCATCCAGCAAGGTTGGCCACAAGGTATGCAGTTCCGTAACCAAGATTGGTGAGTAGTTTAGGAATATAGAGATCGCTTGGATTTCCAGTGCGATTAGCAAACCATGCACAGATCAGAACTCCTATGAGACCGCTAAAGGCATGTTGCACCGTGTCACGTTTTGCCAGGCGAATGATTGTAAGGATCGCAGAAATTGCAATAGAGGCAGAAAGTGCGTTACGAAGATCCTTCGTAATGTTAAAGACTATAAGAAAGAGAATTGAAGGTATACCTGAGTCAATGAGACCCTTCTTGCCACCAAAGGCAGCAAGCACCTTCTCTTTATCGTTGCTCTGGCTCATGAACGACCTGTCGATCCGAAGCCACCGTCACCGCGTCCTGAGCCTGGAAGGTTTTCAACTTCAACAAATGTTGCACGTTCAACTCTTTGAAAGACAAGCTGCGCGATTCGATCGCCGCGATGAAAAGTAATGGACTCTTTCGGATCATGATTAATCATGATGCACTGAAGCTCGCCACGAAATGCGGCATCTACAGTGCCCGGTGCATTGACCATTGTGACGCCATGCTTAATTGCAAGACCAGAACGGGGATGCACTAAAGCGACATATCCATCTGGCAGTGCAATCGCGATACCTGTAGGAACAAGTGCGCGCTCCCCCGGTGCGAGGGTGATATCGATACGAGAGTAGATATCGGCGCCAGCATCGCCACCCTTTGCATAGTTAGGCAGAGGTAGATCTGGATCGAGTCTGGTAATCAATACCTGGAGGTTCTTCATGGATTGATATTAAATTCTGGATCGACAAATGAGAGGAGCTCAGGGTTTGCTTTAATCGCTGCAACGTACTCAGCGGGAGCATTTTCAAGGAAATGCTTCATGGGAACAACGATAAAGAGAGAAGCTGCACGTACAGCTAGCGGTCCATCAGGGCTATTGAGACGCCCCTCTGCAACTGAGTAAACCTTGCGCCCATCTTGCCCGACAATCCGAGCTGAGATATGGAGGGTTGTTCCGATAGGAACAGGGAGTAAGAAATCAGTCTCAAGTCGCGCAGTAACAGCAGGGGCGCGTAGCAACCACATCAACTTTCCGAGAGCTTCATCAAAGGCGAGCGAGAGGAGGCCACCATGAGCCAAACCTGGCGCACCTTGATGATTACTTGTGACTGTAAATTGAGCAGAGATTGTCAGACCCTCTCCCACAATCGCAGTGAGATGGAGGCCAGTGGGATGGAGATCACCACATCCAAAGCAATGTTTAAAGTGAGATGGCAGCTGTGTACCGGTCGCAGGAGACTTGGGGTGTCGCTCCGGGATCACCGCACTTGCGGGAGGCGTTGTACTAGCTACTCGGCTCATAGGAGAAGGTTACTTCATCACTTACCCACTAACCTATAGCCATGAGCGCTGAAGTGAAGTTTAGAGAAGTGATTCTCCCCCCACTCTGGCTTATCGCCTTCATCTACTTCATGCTCTTCTCAACCGTGCTCGCCATCTGGGCGGCATTCGATGACACTGTTGCATCCATCTCTGCTGTGATTGCGATTCTTCTTGGAGTCATAGCTATCTTTAAAGCGAGGCGAGAGATAGTCGTCACCGATGAATTACGAATTGGTCGCGCGCATATTCCACTTCAATACTTAGGAGAGGTTGTTGAGCTCGATCATAAAGAGTTTGGTTATGAGCGCACCCGCGGTGCAGATCCTGCTGCTTACTTTGCAATCATCTTCTGGCTCTCACGTGGAGTGAAGGTAAAGGTCATTGATGATCGAGATTCAACACCGTACTGGCTGATCTCCACAAAACGCGGATCAGAGTTGGCTCACGCCTTAAGAAATTAAGCGCAATCCTTACAGATTGCCTTGGCGCCCTCACCCTTAGCGAGCTGAGTCATGTGGTGAATCAAGAAGCAACGTGAACATGTGAACTCATCCACCTGCTTAGGAACAACGCGGACTGCGAGCTGTTCACCTGAGAGATCAGCACCTGGAAGTTCGAGATTTTCAGCAGCCTCTGCCTCATCGACATCGATCTGACCGGATTGTGCATCAGCGCGCTTCGCCTTGAGTTCTTCTAGCGACTCCTCATGTAATTCCTCATCGGTTTTACGGGGTGTGTCGTAATCGGTTGCCACTGATCTCACCTCTTCTCTTATCCATCGATACTCACCTCGAAGCTGATGGCAACTGCCTCCAGCGAGCGAATATTCGCGTACTTCTCCACCTTTGGTGCGTATAACCCTCGGCGTGTCGCCTTTATTCCCTCGTTTTGGTGGCGCGTTCAATCGATTGGGCTAGGGCACCATCAACATATCCATGGATATGCGTGCCCTCTGCCAGATGCTCCTCAAGAAGGATCTCGCCACTCTCATGGATAGCGTGAACCAGGTCACCTCGATCATATGGAATCACGGAATCTATTTCGACACTGGGATGAGGAAGTGACTTCTCAATTGCATGGAGCAATCCCTCTATACCAAATCCGGTCTTTACCGAGAATGCATAACTGTTCTTCTCTTTGCGCAGGAGCTCCATCACTACCTCTGGAGCGGCGATATCCACTTTATTAATAGCGATGATTTCAGGTATATCTCCTCCGCCAATCTCATCGATTACTTGGCGCACGGCACGAATCTGCTCAAATGGATCTGGGTGCGAACCATCGACTACATGCACGATGAGATCTGCGCCCGATACCTCTTCAAGTGTCGACTTAAATGCATCCACGAGTTGATGTGGGAGGTGGCGCACGAAACCCACAGTGTCAGAGAGAGTGTAGACACGGCCTTCAGTAGTTTGAGATTTACGTACGGTCGGATCAAGAGTTGCAAAAAGAGCATTCTCTACAAGCACTCCTGCTCCAGTCAACGCATTAAGAAGAGATGACTTTCCAGCGTTGGTATATCCAGCAATTGCTACAGATGGAATATTGTTGCGGCGGCGCTCTTGTCGCTTGGTATCTCGTGCAACCTTCATCTCTGAAATTTCACGACGAAGTTTTGCCATCTTATCTCTGATACGGCGACGATCGGTCTCGATCTTTGTTTCACCAGGACCGCGACCACCGATACCTGCACCACCTGCAGCGCGACCACCAACCTGGCGAGAGAGCGAATCTCCCCAACCACGCAGACGAGGTAAGAGGTATGCAATCTGAGCCAGCTCCACTTGAGCCTTACCTTCACGACTCTTTGCATGTTGAGCGAAGATATCGAGGATCAGCGCAGTGCGATCAACAACCTTGACCTTCAATTTATCTTCAAGGGTGCGTAATTGTGATGGAGAGAGTTCACCATCGCAGATAACAGTATCTGCACCAGTAGATCTCACAATTGCACGGAGATCTTCCAACTTACCGGCACCAATATATGTAGATGGATCTGGCTTATCGCGTCTCTGAATTAAGCCTTCGAGAACTTCAGATCCTGCTGTCTCTGCAAGCGCCTTCAACTCTTCTAACGAGTTATCGGCCATCTCGGCGGTTCCCTCAGTCCACACCCCGACGAGCACAACGCGCTCTAGTTGAAGCTGGCGATACTCAGCCTCAGAGATATCTTGAAGTTCGGTAGAGAATCCTTTGACGCGACGAAGTGCATATCGGTCGGAGAGTTCTTGCTGGGATTCAACTTCGTCGACTTCATCTGCATCAAAATCTGCAGCTGCTCGCGCACTCTCTCGAAGGAGATCCTCAAAGAGCTTGTCGTAGCTATCCTCAGAATTATTACCTTGGCTCATCTACTGGAGATACTCGCTTACATCATGGTCATCAACAAGAACGGCTGGTCCGGTAAGAGTTGCATTGGAATGGCCATCGATATCAACAACCAATCTTCCCCCTGGAGGGTAGATAACCCATCGAGATGGAAGCGACTGCCCCGATTGAAGAGTTGCCGCGAGTGCAACTGCGCATGTACCTGTGCCGCAAGATTGGGTCTCGCCGCTTCCACGTTCGTGGACTCTCATCTTCGCTTCGTGGTTTGGCATTAACTCAACAAACTCAACATTGACACCCTCTGGATATGAATCAGCTGGTGATACAACGGGTGCGCTTTCAAGTGGACCAAGGGTTGAAAGATCATCTGTAAAGACAACAGCATGCGGATTACCGACATTGATGTTGAATCCCGTGTATGTGGCTCCATTTGCCGAAGCGGTGACAGTCTCTCCCTCGTCATAGACCTTTCCGAGGTTGACCGAGATATCGTCATCTGCGGGAACTCGAAGGTGTTTGATGCCCGCACGAGTATCAATTGCGAAGATTCCTTCACGTTGGTGGCCCTTTGCGACGAGATAGCGCGCCATCACTCGGATTCCATTCCCACACATCTCGGCGATAGAGCCATCTGCATTGCGGTAATCCATAAACCACTTTCCATCATCACTCTTAATGATGCGAATGATTCCGTCAGCACCTATACCTGTCGTGCGATTACACATACGAGCAATCTGATCTGCTTTGAGCTCGAGAGATCCATCAGGGTCGAAGAAGACCAAGAAATCATTATGGGTTCCGTGGCCGTATGTGGCTATAACTGGGGTGCTCATAGAGTTAAGAGTTTATACGTTCAAGGATAAATGGCAGGCGTGGAGCGCCTTCTGCAATCCACTGAATTCGCTGATCTCGCTTAAACCACGTCTCCTGGCGCCGGACATATTGTCGCGTAGCTACAACAGTCTCATCCACTGCAGCTTCCAGCGCGAGATCTCCTTGAATGTGAGATATCACTTGGGCATAGCCAATCGCACGTTGCGCAGTAGTCGCAGAGAGGATTCCTTGAGCGATGAGATTTTCCACTTCACCGATCAAGCCTCTCTCAAACATCTTATGCACCCGTACCTCAATTTTCGGAGCAAGTGATGAGCGTTCCATAGCCAACCCAATGTGGAGAGCATCGGGATAGCGAAGGCTTGTATCGCTAGGAAGATTGGCCGAATATGGCTCACCAGTAATTGCAATCACTTCGAGCGCTCTAATAATGCGACGTGTATTGGCAGGTTCGATTGAGTCTGCTGCCTCTGGATCTAGCTCGCGAAGTCGTTGGTAGAGCGCCGCAGTACCAAGTGATTCAGATTCGCGCTCTAACCCTTCACGTATCGCAGGATCTGTTTCAGGAAAGTTCATCTCATCGATGATCGATTTGATATAGAGACCAGTTCCACCAACGACTATAGCCGCCTTGCCGCGACTATGAATATCAACAATTGCTGCACGTGCAAGCCCTTGATATTGCGCAACCGATGCATCTTGATCAACAGTAAGAATATCTAAGAGGTGATGTGGAACTCCTCGTCGCTCATCTACTGTCAGTTTCGCAGTTCCAATATCCATGCCACGATAGAGCTGCATCGAATCTGCATTGATGATTTCACCACCAATCTCGAGTGCAAGATCAACTGCAAGATCACTTTTTCCGGTTGCTGTTGGTCCACAGATGATGATCAGAGGTGAAGTCATTGTGATTTTCTGACTGTAGGAATTCCGAGCATGGTGCTAGGAGGTCCAGATGGCTCTCGATTGCGCGCCTCAAAAGCGTCGCCACCCCTGGTCTTCGTTACTGTGATTGCCTTTCCAACGAGATAGTGGGCAGAAGCCTCTTCAATATATACATCGACGAAGTCTCCGGGTCGCACGCCTTCGATAGCATCAAAGTGGACCAATCTAAAGTCTTCCGAGCGTCCTGTGATGCGACCTCGATCGCCATCCCTGCGTCCTTCGATCTCATTGACCATCACGCGATGCGTGGTACCGATTGCTCTCTTATTCACCTGAAGAGAGATCCTCTGCAGGTGCTCATGCAGTCTGGTGTATCGCTCACCAACAATATCTGCAGGTATCTGATTGGGCATCTCCCCTGCGGGCGTTCCTGGACGAATGGAGTACTTGTACGTGTATGCGGCTGCAAACTCGGCCTTACTCGCAAGATTGATTGTTGCCTGGAAGTCTTCTTCGCTTTCACCAGGAAACCCAACGATGATATCTGTCGTAATCATTGCGTGTGGCAGAGCGGTACGAACTCTCTCGAGAATTCCGAGATAGCGTTCGCTGCGATAAGAGCGGCGCATCGCCTGCAAGATTGAATCCGATCCTGATTGCAAAGGCATGTGCAGGTGTGGCATCACATTAGGTGTCTCTACCATCGCCTCGATCACATCATCTGTGAAATCACGTGGATGCGGAGACATAAACCGAATCCGTTCTAGCCCCTCAATAGCTCCGACATCTCGCAGCAACTTGGCAAAGGCACCCTTCTTGCCAGCTTCAACCCCGTAGGCATTGACGTTCTGACCCAAGAGAGTGATCTCTATTGCGCCGTTATCAACGAGTGCTCGCACCTCGGCGAGAATGTCCTCAGGTTCACGATCTTTCTCTGCTCCACGTAGTGATGGAACGATGCAGAAGGTGCAGGTGTTATTGCATCCCACTGAGATTGAGACCCACGAAGTAAAGGCGGAGAATCGGCGAGCCGGAAGTGTGGATGGGAAGTGTTCGAGAGCCTCAAGAATCTCAAGTTGAGCCTCTTCCTCAATACGTGCTCGTTCAAGTAAGACGGGAAGCGATCCCACATTATGTGTGCCGAATACGACATCGACATAGGGCGCTTTCTTAAGAATTGTTCCCTGATCCTTCTGTGCAAGGCATCCGCCAACAGCGATCTGCATAGATGGATTTGCCTTCTTTATCGGCGCAAGAAAACTGAGATTGCCGTAGAGCTTATTGTCTGCATTTTCACGAACAGCACAGGTGTTAAATACAACGATATCTGCCTGCTCACCTTCTGGTGCGGGGATATGACCTGCAGCTTCTAGTAGCCCTGCAATGCGCTCGGAGTCATGGACATTCATCTGACATCCATATGTTTCAACTACATATGTACGTGCCATTATTAACGATTCTTCTTAGCGCGCTCTTGAGCTTGCTCGCTTCGCCAATTGGCGATCGCAGCATGATTACCACTTAACAAAATCTCCGGAACATCAATTCCGCGCCATTGAGCAGGCTTAGTGAAGTTCGGATATTCGAGATAACCCTCACTGTTATGTGACTCTTCAGCAAGAGACTCTGGATTTCCTAGAACACCCGGAATGAGTCGAGTGATCGCTTCAATCATCACCATCGAGGCAACTTCTCCCCCACCTAAGACATAGTCGCCGATCGAATATTCGTGCACCTTGATGTTGCGGGCTTGAAACTCTGGCTGTGAGTAATACTGACGGATGCGATCATCAATACCTTCGTAACGACCACATGCAAAGATGAGATGTGGATGATGTGAGAACTCTTGCGCCACAGGTTGTGTGAATTGTTTTCCAGCGGGAGTCAGAATGATCAAATCTGTGTTGTCATCGATAAGCAGATCAAGCGCTTTGCCCCATACCTCAGGTGACATCACCATTCCAGCCCCGCCACCATAAGGAGTGTCATCGACAGAGCCATGTACCCCGACAGCATGGTCTCGTAAGTTATGAACTGTGATATCTACAAGGCCAGCACTCTGTGCCTTGCCTAGTAATGAGAGATTGAGTGGAGTGAGATACTCAGGAAAGATAGAGATAACGTCGATCTTCATCAGATAGATCCTGCAATCTGAGGTGGGATAACAACCATCCGCTTTCCACGAACATCAACTGTAGGAACAAGCTGATGAACAAATGGAATCATAGCCTCGCCAGTCTCTGTCTTAATGGCAAGCACATCCTGCCCAGGGAGGTTGAGAACATCGATAACTTCCCCAAAGCGATCTCCGCTCTCAAGATATGCAATACATCCGATGAGCTGTAGTACGTGATAATCGTCCTCATCAAAGCCGGGAGCATCAATATCCACTTCGGCGTAGAGAAGCTCGTTACGGAGCTCCTCAATCTTGTTGCGATTATCAATGCCCTCAAAACCCAATAAGAGAATGCCATTATGCACACGCGCAGAAGCCACGGTGAGAACACCGTGGCTATCTGTCTCTAAATGTGCACCGAGTGCGAAGCGATCTTCGGCTTCATCTGTTCGCACCTCGATAGTTGCCTCACCGAGAATTCCGTGGGCTTTACCTATACGTCCTACATTAAGGCGCATTGGTACTCCAGACCAGATTTACTTTGTAAGAAATCCGAGGATTAGCGAAGTTCGTCTGTATCGATGAGGTCAACGCGAACGTTACGGCCAGCGAGCGCGCTTACGACTGTGCGAAGCGCCTTTGCTGTACGACCGTTACGACCGATGACCTTACCGATATCTTCAGGATTAACGCGGACTTCGAGAGTTGCCCCACGACGACCGTTCTTCTCCTTGACACTAACATCGTCAGGGTTATCTACGATTCCCTTAACGAGATGCTCGAGAGCTTCGTCGATCATAATTACTCTGCTGGTGTCTCTTCTGCTGCAGGAGCTTCAGCCTCTACGACCGCCTCAACTGCAACTTCTTCAACAACTGCTTCTGGTTCAGAAGCTGCAGGAGCTTCCTCTGCTACTGGAGCTGGCGCGCTCTTAGCTGCAAGCTTCTCCTGTGCCTTCTTCTTAAGAGTTGTTGCTCCCTCTGCAGGTTCTGATGCTGCTGCCTTAACAGCTGCCTCGTATGCAACGCTCTTAGCTGCCTTTGGTGCTGCAACTTTGAGTGTGCCCTCTGCCCCTGGGAGACCCTTGAACTTCTGCCAATCGCCAGTCACCTTAAGGAGAGCTGTAACAGCCTCAGATGGCTGTGCGCCAACTCCGAGCCAGTACTGTGCGCGATCTGACTTCACCTCGATAAGTGAAGGCTCCTGTCCTGGAACATAACGACCAATCTCTTCGATTGAGAGACCGTTACGTGCCTTACGTGAATCTGTTACGACGATACGGAAATATGGTGTGCGGATCTTTCCAAAACGCATCAAACGAATCTTTGTAGCCAAAGTGGTATTGCTCCTAAAAAGTGTGTCAGCGTGAAAGCGTCACAGCGGGGTGCGTAACGACATTCATCCAACGTACGGATGTGGATGTTGGAGGGGTAGAGGGCCCTTCAACAGGTGGCTTATTCTGCCAGCCAGCCCTCGTATAGCGAAATCGAGGCTAAGCCTCCTCGGCAGCCCTCTTTGCGGGGTTGCCTGAGCGTGACTTCTTCTTAGGAGGTTGCTGGCCCACCTTGGAAGCCCCTCCCATGGCCGGCATACCCATCCCCGGTGGCATCGCCAATCCAGGTGGCAGAGCTGGACCCTTACCCCCGCGCATCTGCTTCATCATCTTCTGTGCTGCGGTGAATTTTTCGACCAGCTTATTCACGTCCGAGACCTGGCGACCAGAACCTGCCGCAATACGCGCACGACGGGATCCATTAAGGAGCTTGAGGTCTCGGCGCTCGGCAGGGGTCATCGATTGAACGATCGCTTTAGTGCGCGTGATCTCGGATTCATCAAAGTTATCGATCTGCTTCTTCATCGCGCCTGCCCCAGGCAACATGCCTAGGAGCTTTCCAACGCTGCCCATCTTTGCAATTCCTTCGAGCTGCTCGAGGAAATCTTCAAGAGTGAAATCCTCTCCACTATTAAATTTCTCTTCTAGCTTCTTCGTTGTATTCGGATCTAGCGCCTTCTGTGCCTGCTCTGCAAGAGTCGCCACATCACCCATACCAAGGATGCGAGATGCCATGCGCTCTGGATAGAAGATGTCGAAATCTGAGATCTTCTCACCAGTTGAGGCAAACATGATCGGACGTCCGGTGAGCGAAGCAATCGAGAGTGCTGCTCCACCACGTGCGTCGCCATCGAGCTTTGTGAGAACGACACCATCAAAGCCAACGCCATCACGGAAAGCTTCTGCGGTTCGGACTGAATCCTGACCCATCATTGCGTCGACTACAAAGAGGATCTCATTGGGATTGATGGCATCGCGGATATCCGATGCCTCTTTCATGAGACCTGCATCGATACCAAGTCGTCCTGCGGTATCAACGATCACCATGTTGTAAAGCTTGCTCTTTGCAAATGCAACACCTGCACGCGCAACTTCTACAGGGTTGCCAACACCGTTACCTGGTTCGGGTGCATAGACAGGAACACCAACAGATTCACCAACTACCTGCAATTGGTTTACTGCGTTGGGACGTTGCAAATCTGATGCTACGAGAATCGGAGTATCGCCTTGATCTTTATAGAACTTTGCAAGTTTTGCAGCGAGAGTTGTCTTACCTGCTCCCTGAAGACCTGCCAACATGATGACTGTCGGAGGGTTCTTGGCATAGCGAACTCGTCGAGCACCGCCGCCAAGAATCTCAACGAGCTCCTTATTAACGAGTTCGAAGATTGCCTGTGCTTGATTGACCCCAGATTGAAGGGTCGGAAGTAACTCAAGCGATCCAGTGCGGACCTTCTCAATAAATTGATCAACGACTGGAAGGGCGACATCTGCCTCAAGAAGTGCCTGTCGAATCTCTGCCGCTGTATTTTCGATATCGCTAGCTGATAACTTGCCGCGATTTCTCAGGGAGCCAAATACTCCTGAGATCTTCGAAGTGAGCGAATCGAACATAGTGGCAGAGCCTACTTGAGAGAGGCTTCAATACGCGAAGCGACCTCATCTGCCCGCTCTGCAGTGAGCGCTCCCCCACCCACCTCTGTGACATACAAGGTATCAATTGCCTCTGCACCGAGGGTCGTCACAATCGCTGAGCGAATATCGATATTGCACTTTCGTACTGTATCTCCAATGGAGAAGAGGAGAGCTGGCCGGTCATGGCTTCGAACTTCGATAATCGTTGCATCAGTTGCGGCATCAAGAAATGTTTCAACGATAGGTGCAGGGACAGGGATGGATGGCATCTGCGCATAAGTCTCAATACGAGCTTGAATTCTCTCTGCAAGTTTGCTCTGCGCCTCAAGTCCTTTAATTAATTCACGGTGCAACTCTTCACGAGTCAACTCTGGTGCATGAGGATCTGGAAGAACAATCCACTCCATTACTGCAACACCTTCAACGGTCTTTGTGCGGGCACTTCTCACATCGAGGCGAAGGATATTGAGCACGCCTGAGACGATTGAGAGTAAACCAGTTCGATCGGGTGATATCACTTCGATGGCGTAGACATTATTTCGATCAACGATTCTGACATCGAGCTGACCCAGTGAAGCTCGAGATATTTGATCTTCTGTGAGTTCAGGCTGCGGGACAATGGTGTTATCCGTGAGAGCTAACTTAGTCTTCCTCACCAACTCATTGACGAGCGTTGCCTTCCAATCACTCCATGCAGCTCTTCCTGTCGCCTCACCATCTGCAATGCTGAGGGCGTGGAGAATCTCTAGCGTTCCAACATCTCTAATGTTCTCTATAACAGAAGCAATCGTTGCCGGGTCATCGAGGTCGCGACGAGTAGCTGTTGCAGACAGTAATAGATGATGCCGGATCAGACTCTGAATTGTTGCAATATCCCTTGCATTAAAGCCGATGCGCTCTGCCAGTGGCTTAATGAGCGCCTCTCCACGGAGGGAGTGATCTTCATCGGTGCCCTTTCCAATATCGTGAAAGAGAGAGGTGAAGAGTAGTAAATCTGGTCGGTGAACTTTACGTGTGTGGCCTGCAGCAAATACAGCGGTCTCAACCATATGGCGATCAACGGTATGGCGATGGAGAACATTGCGCTGCGGGAGTGAGCGCACTCCTCTCCACTCAGGAATCCAATGAAAGATAATCTCCTCTTGATCCAAAGCCTCAAAGATTTCGACCATTGCTGGACCAGCGCCAATAAGTGCAATCAGATATTCGCGGGCTTCACGGGGCCATGGATGCGGTAGAGCACCCTTTCCTGTGTCGAGAGCATCTCCATAGAGACGTAGTGATTCAAATGAAAGTCTTAGCCCCAATTGCGCTGCACTCGCAGCAGCACGGAGACCAATTACAGGATCGCTATCGAGATCGAAGGTGGGATCGATATGAACCTCTTTATTGCTCACACTAATTCCTGGAGAGATTTCAGTAGAGCGGACTCTCATCAAGAATCTTCCAAACCCATCTCTACCCTTATGGCGGAAACGATGAGATGCCATCTGCATCAAGTAATCCACGGCTCGAGCAGATTGAGCAACATCGCTCATTAAAGCATCGGCATCTGCATACCCAAGTGCCGCAGCTACTTTATCTTGTTCGGTAAAGAGGAGGCGATCCTTGTCTCGACCGCTTGCGATATGCAGCGCCTCTCTCACTGTTGAGAGCGTTGACTCGGCTTGGCTGATGCGCTCCATCGGCAAGGTCAATACACCCGATGCATTAATTGCTCGTAGAGCAGTTATATCTCGCAATCCACCACGAGATTCTTTGAGATCGGGTTCGAGAAGATAGGCGAGCTCACCGTTGCGCTCATATCGCTCCTCAAGACTTTCAAAGAGCATTGGAAGATATCTGTGTGCATCACTGCGCCAGGCTTCAATCGCCATCTGCTGAACATCGGCAACAAGCTCAATGTCACCGCAAATTGGACGGATATCGAGTAGTCCCATCGCAACTTTGAGATCATCGAGAAGTGCGGCCTTCACTTCTGCACGTGTGCGTACAGAGTGGTCGACCTTTATCTTCTTGTCCCAGAGCGGATAGAGAATCGCATTGACTATCTCTGAGAGCTTCCCGACTGGATATGCCCCTGAATGGAGAATGACAATATCGAGATCAGAGCCAGGAGATAGTTCGCCGCGGCCGAAACTTCCGACCGCGGCGATAGCTACCTCGCGCCCATCAGCGCCACTTGCTTCGAATAACTGAGAGATAAGGTGATCGCGCTCATTGGAACGCGTTCTTCTCTCTCGTGTACCCATGCGCTGATTCTATAGTGGCGATATTCGCCTATATAGCGTCGCTTCCGCGTTCTCCCGTGCGAACGCGGACAACTTGATCTACTGGAATCGTCCAGACCTTTCCATCTCCGATAGATCCTGTTCCAGCCGCCTTCACGATGACATCAACAATCTCAGCTGCATCAGCATCGTCGACGAGAACTTCTAATCGAACTTTAGGAACGAGATCGACTGTGTATTCAGCACCTCGATAGACCTCGGTATGGCCTTTCTGGCGTCCGAAGCCACTGGCTTCAGAGACTGTCATTCCAGTGATTCCCGCGGCCTGAAGTGCATCCTTAACATCATCTAACTTGAATGGCTTGAGTATTGCTGTAATGAGTTTCATAGTGCACTTCCTCCTCGAGATGATGTTGCATATTCATATGCTGACTCAGCATGTTCCTTAAGATCGATTCCTTCTATCTCTTGATTCTTCGTAATACGGAATCCGATTGTCTTTTCAATTGCATATCCGATAAGGAGTGTTGCGATGAAGGAGTATGCAAGGACGAGACCAACTCCGATAGATTGCTTGATGAGAAGATCGATCCCACCTCCGTAGAAGAGGCCATCGATACCTACGCTATTGACCACATGTGTACCGAAGAGGCCAATCGCCAAAGAACCCCAAATGCCACCGACGAGGTGAACGCCGACAACATCGAGAGAGTCATCAAATCCGAACTTATATTTCAAGCTTACTGCGAGGGCGCAGAGGGCTCCTGCAATCACACCGATGATTACTGCAGCCCATGGAGCTACAAATGCACACGCAGGGGTAATTGCAACCAAACCAGCGACAGCACCTGATGCTGCTCCAAGAGATGTTGCATGGCCATTGCGAATCTTCTCAACAATCAACCATCCGACAAGTGCCGCTCCCGCAGCTACCTGAGTGTTGATGAGCGCCAAACCGGCGATGCCATTTGCAGCGAGTGCAGAGCCGGCATTAAAACCAAACCAACCAAACCAGAGAAGACCAGAACCTAACATCACCAAAGGAAGTGAGTGTGGTCGCATCGGATCTCTCTTCCACCCGACGCGCTTTCCTAGAATGATCGCGAGGGCAAGGCCTGCTGCGCCAGCATTAATGTGGACTGCAGTTCCGCCTGCAAAATCTTCAAGCCCCTTACCTGCAAGGAAGCCAACTCCTGTGACGGTATCTCCTACTTTATGTCCAAATGCGAAGACCCAGTGTGCAACTGGGAAATAGACAACTGTTGACCAGATTGCAACAAAGATTGACCATGAGATGAACTTGGTGCGATCGGCGATTGCACCGGATATGAGAGCGGGAGTAATGATTGCAAACATCAACTGAAATGCTGCAAAGACCAGCATCGGAATCGGATAGACGCCCCCATTATTGGTGAAGTCATTAACTACTCCACCTAACCCACTGAAGGAGAAGTTTCCATACCAAGGTGAATCTGCTTTATATCCAAATGCAACTTCGAATCCATAGAGCACCCAGAGAATGCTGACGATTCCGATAGTTACCATCGACATCATCATCATATTAAGGACGCTCTTGGTGCGGACCATGCCTCCATAGAAGAAGGCGAGACCTGGTGTCATCAAGAGAACCAGTGCGCTACTGATTAAGATAAATGCGGTATCTCCGCTATTCATTACTACATCTCCCATGAGATTTAATTCCAATCACTTCGATCACACTCGTCGTTGAGATGGAGGAAGAGTGGCAAAGTGGGGTTACAGGAAGTCCCGAGCCACGTTAATGGGAGGCTACAAATCCAGCCTTATGTAACAGACGTGTTACTTAGCCGAGGAGCCCATCGAGGTACTTCTCGCTATCAAAGGGTTGAAAATCCCCTATCGATTCGCCAGTACCGATAAATTTGATGGGGAGATTGAGCTGATTTTCGATGGCAAGAGCGACTCCCCCGCGTGCGCTTCCATCGAGCTTGGTCACTATCAGTCCTGTGACCTCCACCGCCTCGCTAAAGAGCTTCGCCTGGATCAGCCCATTCTGACCAGTGGTGCCATCGATAACGAGAAGGACTTCAGAGACAGGCGCAATCTTCTCGATCACTCGTTTGATCTTGCCAAGCTCTGCCATCAAATCGCTCTTTGTATGGAGTCTTCCTGCGGTATCGATGAGGACATAATCGGTGGCGAGATCACTTCCCTTCTTGACTGCATCAAATGCAACAGCGGCAGGTTCGCCCTGCTCCTTACCGGTAATCACTTCAACACCAACGCGCTGACCCCATGTTGAGAGTTGCTCTACAGCTGCGGCGCGAAATGTATCGGCAGCTCCCAGAACCAACTTACTTCCAGAGTTTTGAAGATAGGAAGCGAGCTTTGCAACCGATGTGGTCTTGCCAACGCCATTGACTCCCACTACGAGAATCACCGCTGGTGTTGCTGCTGGAGCCAGTGCACGTTCACGTGAAGAGAGATGGCTCCGAAGGATTTCTCGTAACGAACCTTCTGCATCTTCACCGCGCATCTTCTTCGCCTCAGCGATAAGAGACTCTGTGAGTTGAGGACCTAAGTCAGCTGCAAGAAGTTCGGATGAGAGCTCATCCCAATCAAGGGCCGATGCAGTGGATTCACCTTTGATCTTTGAGATAAATCGGGAGAAGAGACCCATGGAGGTAGACCTTCTTTAGGCGTTTGCAGTTTCGCGCAAGCGCTGTGAGATAACTTCTGTGACACCGTCACCACGCATAGTCACACCGTAGAGAGCATCTGCAATCTCCATAGTGCGCTTCTGGTGGGTAATGATGATCAACTGAGAGTTTTCGCGGATCTCTTCGAGAACTCCGAGAAGGCGCCCGAGGTTGACATCATCGAGTGCGGCCTCAACTTCGTCGAGCACATAGAACGGACTTGGACGTGATTTAAAGATTGCTACCAACATCGCAACAGCTGTAAGAGACTTCTCTCCACCTGAGAGGAGTGAGAGGCGCTTGACGCGCTTTCCTGGTGGGCGTGCCTCAACATCGACACCAGTATTGAGAAGGTCATCTGGGTTGGAGAGGAAGAGTTTGCCTTCTCCTCCTGGGAAGAGACGTCCGAAAATATCCTTAAAGTGAGCGGCGACTTCGGTGTAGGCCTCCATAAAGACTTCCTGTACCTTGTCATCGACTTCCTTGACGATATCGAGGAGATCCTTCTTGGTGCGCTTAAGATCTTCGAGCTGCTCAGCAAGGAACTTGAGGCGTTCTTCAAGTGCGTTGTACTCTTCAAGAGCAAGTGGATTGATCTTTCCGAGCAAGTTCAGTGAGCGCTCAGCAGATGCAAGTCGCTTCTCCTGTTGGTCTCGACGGTATGGGATGAGCTCAGTTGCAACAACTTCACCATCTTCAGTCTCGATAAATGTAGGAACATCCTTATCTGGACCATATTCGCCGATAAGAGTTGGGATATCGATACCGAGCTCTTCTACCGCCTTGGTCTCAAGCGCCTCGATACGCATACGCTGCTCGGCGCGAGCAATCTCATCACGATGAACACTTGTTGTGAGTTGTTCAAGCTCAGCAGTGAGTTCGCGACCACGAGTACGCACCTTAAGAGTCTCACCGTCGCGATCATTGCGAGAGTTTTCAAGACGCTGACGCTCTGCAGAGCTCTTTGCAATAGATCGCTCAATATGGATGAGGGCTTCGTATGCCGCCTCTGCAATTGCTTGAGAGATAATTGCACCGCGCGCACGAGCACCGCGACGAGCGACAGCTCGCTCTGATGCTTCGCGCTCTGCATTAGCTGCATCCTTAAGAGATTGTGCGCGAGCTGCTATTGATGCAACGCGCTCCTCAGAGGTGCGAACTGCCAGTCGAGCTTCCATCTGAGCAGTGCGTGAAGCTGAGACTTCTTCTCGGAGAGATTCAGCGCGTGTGCGATCTGGCTCAGCGATTTCACCATGTTGTCCTAGTTGTGACTGTGCAATAGTGAGTTCGTTCTCATCACGGCTCTTAGCAGAAGATGCCTCAGAGATCGCTTGTGTGAGGCGCTCGACCTCAGCAGATGCTGACTTCATATTCTGACCGGAGACAGCAAGTTGTTCGGTGAGAGCTGCGATGCGTGCATCAGATTCATTGAGCTGAGCAAGTGCTGCGTCGAATTCGCTCTGCTTTGAATCAACCTCTGTAGAGGCAGTTGAAATCTCAAACTTGAGTCGATCGCATGTTGCTGACAGCTCAGAGAGCTGCTGCTCAAGTCCATTGATAAGTGATTGAATCTCGATGAGGGAATTAGATGAGGCAGAACCACCACGTGCACGATGGGATGTAATGACATCTCCATCACGAGTAACAACAGTGAGCTGCTTATTTGCTCGCAAGATGCCCTCTGCCTCGCGAGCATTTTCAACCACGACTGTATTGCCGAGGAGTTGAGTTAAGAGCTCTGCAATCTCAGATGAGCGAACATGTGAGAGAAGAGGTGTAAGTCCACCTGGAAGTGATGGCGTTGAGTGTGATCCTGGCTCATAGACCAATACATCTGCCTGGCCGAGATTCTCGCTGCGAAGAGTGGTGAGAGCTGTAACAGCAGCGTTGAGATCGCGCACAACTACTGCATCTGCAAGAGAGCCGAGAGCTGCTGCGGTAGCAGCCTCCCAGCCATTATCAATCTGAATAAGTGAGGCGATACTTCCGAGAAGATTAACGCCGCGTGAATCGCGAACAAGAGCAGATGCTCCATCGCGAGATTGAGAAGTCAGTCGCATCGCTTCAAGCTTGGATTCAACTGCATTGCGTTCGCGATCGGCTGCTCGCTCGCTTTCGACGAGGTCTGAGTGCTTCTTCTTCGCACTTTCGAGTGCGCTCTTTGCAACCTCAAATTGTGAGTCGAGTCCGAGTTCGCCAGCATCTGCGCTAGCAATCTCCATCTCAAATTGGCTATATGCAGCCTTCGCTTGATCAACACGTGATTGAGCCTCAGTGCGAGCGGTAGTAAGACGCGTGATCTCTTCAGCATTTGCCTCAAGGCGCGCTTGAAGAGACTTGATGTGGCCCTCTTGGCGCGCAGTTCCTTCACGCTGATCTGCGATTGCACGAAGTGCGGCATCAATTGTTGCCTCTTCTGCTTTTAGAGCAGCTTCGAGCTCTGCAAGTTTTACTGTTGCACCTTCGAGAGCAGACTCAGCTGCTGCAGTCTCTTGGCGAAGTCGACCTTCTTCTTCAAGGAGGGATGCAGCCTCTGCTTCAAGAGCTTCAGGATCACGTCCTGCTGAACGAGCTTCTTCAGCCTCCTCTGCCAGGAAGCGTGAGCGCTCCTGTGCTAGAGATTGTGTGCCGCGGAACTTTTCACGAAGGCCAGAAAGGTTATAGAAAGTTTCTTGCGCTTCAACGAGCATAGGTGTTTCAAATGCAGATTGAGCATCGAGCTCCTCTTCGCGCTTACGAGTTGCATCGAGTTCGGCTTCAACTGATGCGCGTCGCTCGCGGAGAGCATTCTCATCTGCTACCTCTGCATCAAGAGTTTTTGAGAATGCGATGTAATCATCTGCAAGGAGGCGAAGGCGCGCATCACGTACATCTGCCTGGATTGTGGCCGCCTTCTTTGCAACCTCAGCCTGCTTTCCGAGCGGACGAAGTTGGCGGCGGAGTTCGACCGTGAGGTCATTGACGCGCGCAAGGTTTGCCTGCATTGAATCGAGCTTGCGAAGCGCCTTCTCTTTACGCTTACGATGCTTGAGAACACCAGCGGCCTCTTCGATATATGCGCGACGTTCCTCTGGAGTTGCCATCAAGATTGCATCGAGCTGACCCTGTCCGACGATAACGTGCATTTCGCGACCGATACCTGAGTCAGAGAGCAACTCCTGGATATCGAGAAGACGTGATGCTTCACCGTTGATCTGATATTCGCTCTGTCCATTACGGAAGAGAATGCGAGAGATTGTGACTTCGGTGTAATCGATATTGAGAGCGCCATCGCTATTGTCGATCGTGACCGCAACTTCAGCGCGACCTAGTGGCGCACGACCTGATGTTCCGGCGAAGATGACATCTTCCATCTTTCCACCGCGAAGAGACTTTGCACCCTGCTCACCCATTACCCATGTAAGAGCGTCGACAACATTTGATTTTCCAGAACCGTTTGGACCGACCACACAGGTGATACCTGGCTCAAGGCGAAGGGTCGTCGCAGAGGCAAAGGATTTAAATCCTTTGAGGGTGAGGCTCTTCAAATACACGGCGATAACCTACCTTGCCGCTGGGTTTACATATAAACGCGACTCAGCTCAACTTCAACTTGAGGGTTTGAGTATTTCAAATGCGGTACGTGCAGCTGCTTGTTCGGCTTCGCGCTTGCTCTTTCCATTTCCTGTAGCAATCGCTTCTCCCCCGACAAGGGCAGTCGCCTCAAAACTCTTATCGTGATCTGGTCCACTCTCTCTTACCTGATATTCGAGAGTCGACTTTCCAAGGGATGCAACAAGTTCTTGAAGAGCTGTCTTTCCATCAAGACCGGCACCGAGCGCCATTGCAGAGTTGAGTGTTGGAGCGATTAACTTAAGGAGCGACTCTGAAGTCTTTGCAAAACCTTCAGAGAGATAGAGAGCGCCAATAAGGGCTTCAAAGGCATCTGCAAGGAGCGAGTTCTTATCTCGACCATTGGTAACTTCTTCGCCTTTGCCGAGGCGGATATATTTTCCAAGAGAGAGCGAGCGCGCAATATCTGCAAGAGCGCGCATATTGACGATTCCTGAACGCAGTGGAGATAAACGACTCTCATCGAGATCGGGATACTTCCGGTAGAGCTCTTCAGTCACTACGAGACCGAGAACAGAATCTCCAAGAAATTCGAGACGTTCATTTGTTGCTGTTAACCCAGCCTCATACGCATAGGAGCGGTGGGTAAAAGCTAACTCGAGGAGCTCGGCATCGATTGATGCGCCGAGCTGCTCAAGCAACTCTGAATAGAAATTAGATGTCAAGAACCTGTCGGCGGTTATATGTTCCGCATGTAGGGCATGCAACGTGGTTGAGCTTTGGCTGCTGGCACTGTGGGCAATTTGAGAGTGATGCCGCAGTTGTCTTCCACATAGAACGACGTGAACGTGTCTTTGAACGAGACATCTTTCGCTTTGGTACTGGCACGGTAACCGTCCTTTAACTCGACTGCCCGGAGCCAGTAGAGCTCAGGCGGATATGGGGGTAAGTATCGCCTAATTCTCCCCAGAGCCCAAATCGAGGCCGCTGAGCCCCGACCACCTGGCATCGACCACCTCATGCTGGTGCTCCTCAGGTAGCTCCTCCCACTTCTCGCCGCAATCAGGGCAGAGGCCGAGGCACTCCTCGTCGCAGAGGGGGTTTACTGGAAGGCTCAAGATGATTGCATCGAGAACGGGAATCTCAAGGTTGACCTGCTCGCCCTCTACAAAGAGGACCTCATCTTCATCGAGGTCGAGATCTTCCTCTTCGCGCCTCTGTGACTTTCGTCCACGATCATCGGTGGGTTCGTAGCGATAGAGCTCCTGAATGGTGCGCTCTACCTCAAGTTCAACGGGATCGAGGCAACGGATGCATTCACCGGTTGCAACGGCAAAGATTTCAGCAGTGACGAGAATTCCTTCAGTGACGGATTCGCATCGCACATCGAGCTCAATCAGGTCACCTTCTGGAACGGCAATAAGCGGAACTCCGATACGAAATGGTGCATCGATATCGAGTTCGTACTCCTTCATCTCACCGGCGCGACGTGGAAGTTCGTGGGTGTTAAGAATAAAGGCGCCTTGGTTGGGAGCCTTTTTAAATGACATGAGGAGCTCTGACCTTAATTATCTTGCGACAACTGAGAGAGGACATCCTTATCGTTAGCACCTTCGAGGCGCTCGCGACCACGGGCTACTGCCTCCATAGTCTTATTAAGGATAACTTCGAGAGTGGCGAGGCGACCATCGATATATGCCTCAACCTCTTCACGCTCTTGCGCTGCAATATCGCGAGCCTCATCAAGGATTCGTTGCGCTTCATCACGAGCCGATTGAACAATCGCTGTCTGTTCAACCATACGTGCAACATCTTCACGTGCAGTTGCAATCATCGACTCAGCGCTAACGCGACCATCTTCGATAATCTGATCGCGATCGGCGATGATTTGCTCTGCCTGATGGAGATCAGATGGAAGGTATTCGCGGGCACCTTCAAGAATCTCAAGCATCTCACCGCGATGCACAACGCATGATGCAGAGAGCGGAACGCTTCTAGCCTCCTCAACCATCGTAATTGCGGTATTGAGCTTCTCAATTGAATCCATAGGCATAATTCTACTTTCCCTTTCCCTCTGCGCTAGCTGACCGGGACTGCAACGCAGTATGCACATTTGCCGGCACCATGGTGGAGACATCTCCCCCGTAATACGCCAGCTCTTTCACGATCGAAGAAGAGAGGAATGAGTGTGCGGGTGCAGTGGCCATAAACATCGTCTCCACACCTGAGGCTTGGGTATGGACCTGTGCCATCTGCAACTCGTAATCAAAATCGGTGACGGCGCGAAGGCCTTTAACAATGACATCAACGTTGTTGACCTTGCAGTAATCAACGAGGAGGCCGTTTCCGATATCGACCCGCACATTCTTATATTGAGCGATATTGGATTGGATTAATTGGAGGCGCTCCTCTGGGGTAAAGAGGCCTTGCTTCTTGCGATTGGAGAAGACGGCGACGATAACCTCATCGAATTGGCGACTTGCCCGCTCAATAATGTCGAGATGTCCATATGTGATTGGGTCAAAGGACCCTGGGCAGACTGCGCGCTTCATATGGGTAACGCTAGCAAGTGCAGGAGGAGTTATCCATTTTCAGGCTCATCATGGGATGGAATTCCGTAGAAAATCCGCGCTTGGCCATAATCTTTCACGCGAAGCTCTTCATACCCATACGGCCATGAAATTTCTCTTGTGCGGCTATTGCGCTCGACAGCGATCAATGCGTCGGGGTGGAGAAAATGGTTCTCGCGCAACTGAAGAAGCGTCTCGACAATATCGATATCGTCGACATCATATGGTGGGTCAATATAGATAAAGTGGTATTGATATTGCGCTTTATCGGCGAGAAAGCGATGGGCGCCCATTGTGTAGAGATGGAATATTCCAGCAAATTGTGCGCTCTTGATCGAATCGTAATTCTGCGAGATTGCCTTCGCTGCAGCTTCATCTTTCTCTACAGCATGCACAATCGCAGCACCTCGAGAGAGTGCTTCAAGGGCGATTGCACCGGTTCCTGCATAGAGATCGAGAACACGTAGACCTTCAAAATCACCAAACTCTGAGGTGAGGGTAGAGAAGAGAGCTTCGCGTGCCCGGTCAGATGTTGGGCGCGTTGCACTCGCGACCGCTGAGATGGGACGTCCTTTTGCTACTCCTGCGATGATGCGCATCCCTCTCTCCTCTCCCCAGCTCTCGCGGATAAACTCTTGTCAGTTAACTCTTGTCGATAAATTCAGTTGCAGTATCTAACTCTAGCTTCTTGAGAGCTGCTACCAGTGCAGGGTGCTTTGCGATCCCCTCTTCAATAAGTTTCTCGGCCACAACGCGTGCTTCCTGAATCAACTCTTCATCTCGAAGCACTCGTAGAAGTCGTAGATGCGAACGTGATCCAGATTGATTTCTACCCAAGACATCACCTTCACGTCGTTGTTCGAGATCAATTCGTGAGAGTTCGAATCCATCGGTCGTTGAGGCTACCGCTTCAAGTCTCTGGCGTGCATCAGAATCTGGCGCAGCGCGAGTCACGAGCAAACAGAGGCCCGGTGAAGTTCCGCGACCAACTCGTCCTCGTAATTGATGGAGTTGAGAGACTCCAAAACGGTCTGCATCCATCACAACCATCAGCGTTGCATTGGGAACATCGACACCTACTTCAATCACTGTGGTGGAGACAAGCACATCAATCTCCCCTGCAGCAAAGGCCTTCATCGTCTCATCTTTGACTTCTGCGCTCTGACGTCCATGAAGTGGAGCGATACGTAAACCAGCTAATGGACCACTCTGCAACTCTGGCCCTAAGACTTCAACCGCTGTCATTGCACTCGATGTGCCTTCGAGGAACTCAAAGTCAGCATCTTCTGAGACACCTTCGCTAATACGTGGGGCAACGATGTAGACCTGATGTCCTTGCGCGACCTCTTCTCTGACTCTCGCCCAGGTTCGGTCGAGATAGTGAGGCTTCTCTTCAACAGGTACGAGATGAGTCGTGATGACTTGTCGGCCAAGTGGGAGCTCGTGGAGAGTGGAGACATCTAGATCACCAAAGACTGTCATCGCCACAGTACGAGGGATTGGAGTAGCGGTCATTACTAAGAGGTGTGGTGTGATTTCTGCTTTGGCGCGGAGAGCATCTCGCTGCTCGACTCCAAATCTATGTTGTTCATCAACAATTACTAGCGCGAGCTCATTAAATTCAACGCCTTCAGAGAGAAGGGCGTGTGTGCCAATAACAATTCCTGCACTTCCATTGGCAATGGCGGCATGAACTTCGCGTTTCGTCGCCGCAGATTGCGAACCCGTTAAGAGAAGTACTTGAGTGGAAATCTCTGAGCTACCTAACTTTCCACCCTCTCCAAGAGTACCCAGTAGCCTTTCGAATGTTCGTTGATGTTGCGCAGCCAACACCTCTGTAGGTGCAAGGAGTGCAACTTGTCCCCCATTATCGATAACGGTGAGCGCGGCACGGAGAGCGACTACTGTCTTACCAGAACCAACCTCTCCTTGAAGTAATCGATGCATAGGGTGGTGTGCTGCTAAATCACTCTCAATCTCTTTCGAAACACTCACCTGACCAGCCGTAAGCTGAAATGGAAGTTGAACATCGAAGGCGTCGAGAATTCCACCACTCTTATAAGGGCGAGCAACTGCATCTAAACTCTTAAGCTCATCTCTCCTCTTAAGAAGAAGTAATTGCAGAAGGAGGGCTTCATCAAAAGTCAGTCTCCGCCGTGAATTTTCAGCAGAGTCAAGATCTACTGGCTTATGAATCTGATGGATTG
>JBFYJI010000056.1:0-4830 GCA_041311505.1 Candidatus Nanopelagicales bacterium
GTTCCACTTTCAAATGCCCTCGAATCCGGAAAGACCCATCACGCATATCTCTTTAGCGGACCACGTGGTTGTGGAAAGACTTCATCTGCACGAATCATGGCGCGCTCGCTCAATTGCGAGAAAGGTCCAACCCCACATCCATGTGGTGAGTGCCAGTCATGTAAAGATCTCGTTGCAAATGGTCCTGGCTCTCTCGATGTCATCGAGATCGATGCTGCAACTCATGGTCTTATCGATGATGCTCGTGATCTTCGCGATAAAGCATTCTTCGCACCAGTGCAGAGCAGATTTAAGATTTACATCATCGACGAAGCGCATCAGCTCGGTACCGGTGCAGCAAATGCACTTCTGAAGATTGTTGAAGAGCCACCAGCGCACGTCATCTTTATCTTTGCAACTACAGAGCCAGAGAAGTTGATCTCAACAATTCGTTCACGCACGCACCACTATCCATTCCGATTGGTGCCACCAGGAGCTATGGCAACTCTCCTTGAGAAAAATTGCAAAGATGAAGGAATCAAAGTTGCTAAAGGCGTTATTCCACTTGTTGTTCGCGCATCAGGTGGCTCAGTTCGCGATGCTCAATCAATCTTGGGACAGCTCCTTGCAGGTGCAGGAAAAGATGGAGTGACATACGAGATCGCTGTGCAGCTCCTTGGATTTACAGATGGAGCGCTCCTCGATGATGCGATGGATGCAATCGCTGCACGCGACGGAGCTACTCTCTTTAAGACAGTAGATCGTGTTATCGAATCAGGACATGACCCACGTCGTTTTACACAAGATTTACTCGAGCGACTCCGTGATTTGATGATTGTGGATGCACTGCAGACAACAAACGCCAATAGCATCTTGCGCGATCTTCCTGATGATCAGCTCGAGCGTATGCGCGTACAGGCACAGAACATAGGCCAGGCATCACTGTCTCGCGCTGCAGATATCGCCTCTGAAGGCCTTACTCAGATGCGTGGTGCGACTGCTCCACGCCTTATTCTCGAGCTCATCTGCGGTCGTATCTTGTTGCCTATCGGCGATAACGGTGAGGCAGGACTTCTCGCACGTATCGAACGACTCGAACGCGTTGAGAACATTGCGCCATCTACACCTAAGCCTGCTGCAGCGGCACCTGCACCGAAGGTTGCAGAGCCTGCACCTGTAAGGGCAGCAGACCCTGCTGATTATGTTTCGCGTGCGACTGCTGAAGCGGTTCGTGAGAAAGCACCAGAGAAGAAGATTGTTGAAGAGGTCAATAAGAAAGAACCTGCTGCAAAGGTTGATTCGATTGATGTCACAGCACTTCGACGCATGTGGCCTGAAGTCATTGAAAACGTGAAGAAGCGCCGTCGCCTTACATGGTCGCTCCTGAGTGCAAGTGCTCAGATTCTCGGTGTGGATGATAAGAACATCACTATCGGGATCGTCAATGCAGGTGCGCGTGATTCATTCTTACGTAGTGAGTCCGATGCAATCTTGCGCGATGCCTTTATTGAAATCGTCGGACTTGATCGCAAGATTGAGGTCACTGTTGATCCAAGTATCGATACAACAAGTACTCCTGAAGCTCGTGCAGTGCGCACAACAGAAGCACCAACCGATCCAACACAGTTAACTGGAGCGGCGCTCCTTGCTGCAGAGCTCGGTGCTACCGTGATTAGCGAAACGAAGCACAACTAATGTCTAACGGTATGTATGAAGGTGCTATCCAAGATCTCATCGATGCTCTAGGTCGCTTGCCCGGTATCGGACCAAAGAGCGCACAGCGCATCGCATTTCATATCTTGCAATCAGATGCAGAGATATCAGATGCACTTGTCGATGCAGTACGCACCGTTAAAGAGCGCGTGAAGTTCTGCAGCGAATGTGGCAACGTCTCTGAAGAAGAACAGTGCCGAATCTGTCGAGACCCGCGTCGAGACGGTTCAAAGATCTGCGTTGTAGAAGAATCGAAAGATGTTATTGCTATCGAGCGCACTCGCGAATTTCGCGGTAAGTATCACGTGCTCGGTGGAGCGATCAGCCCCATCGACGGAATCGGCCCTGATCAGTTACGTATCCGCGAGTTGATGCAGCGCCTCTCAGACTCATCAATCACTGAGATCATCTTGGCTACCGACCCCAACCTAGAGGGGGAGGCGACAGCTACCTACCTCGCCCGCCTCATTAAGCCGATGGGCATCAGCGTCTCTCGCCTTGCATCTGGACTTCCCGTTGGTGGAGATCTCGAATACGCCGATGAGGTCACGCTCGGAAGAGCCTTTGAGGGGCGCACACACCTTTAGTCTCATTATCTGGATAGAGTCCTGTTTCATATATTGGGATTATCCGAAACTCGGCTAGCGCGTACCAGGTAAGAGGGTCAGACTTCTCTTATGGCGCTCATCGTTCAGAAATTTGGTGGATCTTCAGTTGCTGATGCCGAGGGCATGAAGCGAGTAGCTGCACGCATTGTGGCTACCAAGAAGGCGGGCAATCAGGTCGTTGTCGTGGTCTCAGCGATGGGCGATACGACAGATGAGTTGATCGATCTCGCCAATCAAGTCTCACCAATTCCACCAGGACGTGAGCTCGATATGTTGCTGACGGCTGGCGAGCGAATCTCTATGGCTCTCCTTGCAATGGCCATCAACAATCTTGGTTTTGAAGCTCAATCTTTTACTGGCTCACAAGCCGGTGTGATTACAGATTCAACTCACGGCAAGGCTCGCATTATCGATGTAACGCCTGGTCGAATTCGTGAGGCGATTAATTCAGGATCGATTGCAATCGTTGCTGGCTTCCAAGGAATCTCACAAGATACAAAGGACATCACAACTCTCGGTCGTGGTGGTTCAGATACAACAGCCGTTGCACTCGCTGCAGCACTCGATGCAGATGTGTGTGAGATCTATACAGATGTTGACGGAATCTTCTCTGCAGATCCTCGTGCTGTTCCATCTGCTCGCAAACTCAGCACAGTTACTTATGAAGAGATGCTTGAGCTCGCGGCTGCAGGAGCAAAGGTTCTTCACCTGCGTTGCGTCGAATATGCACGTCGCTACAACTTACCGATTCACGTACGTTCATCATTTTCACCACTCGAAGGAACATGGGTAGTTGAGAACCACCCAGAAGGAGGCACCATGGAGCAAGCAATCATCGCTGGCGTCGCACACGATAAGTCAGAGGCGAAGGTAACTATCGTCGGAGTTCCTGACCGCACCGGTGTTGCTGCTCGCATCTTCCAAGCGCTCGCAGATAACGATCTCAATATCGACATGATCGTTCAAAACGTTTCTGCTGCTGCAACTGGTCTTACAGATATTTCATTCACACTTCCAAAGGCAGATGGTGCAGAAGCAACGGCAGTTCTTCAGCGCATCCAAGGTGAAGTTGGTTTCGTCTCTATTCAATATGACGACACAATCGGAAAGCTCTCACTCGTTGGAGCAGGAATGCGTTCACATCCAGGTGTGACAGCTACATTTTTTGCAGCAATGGCTGAAAATGGCGTCAATATCGAGATGATCTCTACCTCAGAAATCCGAATCTCAATCATCGTTCGCGAAGGAGATCTCGAGCGCGCAGCAAAGGCAGCACATACTGCATTTGGCCTCGATTCAGATCAGAACGAAGCTGTTGTTTATGGAGGTACAGGACGATGACTCAGAAGCCATCACTTGCAGTAGTGGGTGCAACAGGTGCAGTCGGCACAGTAATGCTCGGCATCTTGTCAGAGCGCCCGGATGTTTGGGGCGAAATTCGACTTATCGCATCTGCTCGCAGCGCAGGTAAGAAGTTGGTCTGCCGTGGAGAGGAGCTCACAGTTGTTGCGCTCTCACCTGAAGCATTTGATGGCATCGATGTTGCAATGTTCGATGTTCCAGATGAGGTCTCAGCAGAATGGGCACCAATCGCTGCATCACGTGGCGCAGTCGTAGTCGATAACTCTGGTGCCTTCCGAATGGATGCTGATGTTCCACTCGTTGTCCCAGAAGTTAATCCTCAGGATGTTAAGAATCGCCCACGTGGAATTATCTCCAACCCAAACTGCACAACTCTCTCCATGATTGTTGCGATGGGCGCACTCCATCGCGAATATGAGTTGCAAGAGCTCGTCGTCTCTTCCTATCAAGCGGCATCTGGTGCAGGCCAGGCAGGTATCGACACATTGCGCGCACAGATCAGCGCTGTTGCAGGAACCGAGGTTGGTGACAAGGCTGGAGATGTTCGCACTGTCATTAAGGACAATGGTCCATTCCCAGCGCCGCTTGCGATGAATGTTGTTCCTTGGGCTGGCTCATTGAAGGAAGATGGTTACTCATCTGAAGAGCTCAAGGTTCGTAACGAGTCACGAAAGATTCTCGGACTTCCATCTCTAAAAGTCTCTGCAACCTGCGTGCGTGTTCCAGTGATTACAACTCACTCACTCACAGTTCATGCGACTTTTGCGAAGGAGCCTTCACGTAAAGCAGCGCAAGATATTCTTGAAAACGCTGCTGGAGTAAAGCTTGTTGATGATCCCGAAAATCACAAGTTCCCAACACCCGCAGATGTTGTCGGCACTGACCCAACTTGGGTGGGACGTGTACGTAAGAGCATCGATGACCCAATGTCACTCGATCTCTTTGTATGTGGAGATAACTTGCGTAAGGGAGCTGCTCTCAATACGGCTCAAATCGCTGAACTTCTGGCCGTCGAATTTACGAAGTAAGAATTAAAAGAGCGGGGTAAGTGTCACTAGAGATACCTCTGGTGGACTTGCAACTCTGATTCGTGCAAATGGACTTGTGCCCATACCTGCAGAAACATGAAGGTATGGCTCGTTCTTCTCTTGAGTTAAGCCACGAGCAC
>JBFYJI010000057.1:0-4673 GCA_041311505.1 Candidatus Nanopelagicales bacterium
GTCGCTTTGGTATGTATGTCACCGATGGTGAGACCAACGCGACCCTTCGTCGTGGAGACACGTTAGAGGCGATGACACTTGAGCGCGGTCTCGAACTCCTTGCAGGACGACGTGCCTGGGAGGCCGAGAATGGTCCATCACCAAAGAAGTCTCGTAAGAAGGCAGCGCCAAAGAAGGCCGGCGATAAGCCACCAACTTTGACGAAGAAGGTTGTCAAGAAAGCTGCAACGAAGAAAAAGGCGGCCGCAAAGAAGAAGTAGTGACTTCCGACTTTGCGAACTCTTTTGTAATCTCACCCCCATGATCAATAAGCTGCGCTTTCTAGCCCCATTGGTGGTTTTAGCGCAGCTACTTGCACCGATCTCACCTGTGCATTCAGCCCCGACCCTCACACTTATTGCATCCGATTCCTTCGAATACTCCACCTCTCTCGTTGGAAAAAATGGCGGAACTGGATATAGCGGAGCCTGGTATTCGCATTATGGATCAACATCTGATTACAACATCGCCACAGGACTCACCTACGCAAATGTAACTTCAGCCGGTGGTTCGGCAGGAGCTTGTTATTCAACAAATCTACAAATCTGTGGCGTCGCACGAAACTTTCCTGCACAGGAGAGCGGTGTCTTCTACTTTCAGATGATTGCAAACTTTGGAACACAGTCAGGTTCTGGTACACCAACATTCCGATTCTTTGATAGTGCCAGTGCCCTCAGTGGAGGAATTGGAGGTAACGGCGGAACTTCAATCTCAATTTTCGATAACACTCTCAACACAAAAGGTGATGGCACTGCCTCTTACGGAACTCTTAATGCAACTTCTTTTGTCGTTTTACAAATTGATTTCTATAGCAAACTGACTCAGATGTGGGTCAATCCCGATATGTCTACCTTCGATTACTTCAATCCGCCTGTAGCGAATGCATCATGGCCTGGTCTTGCCCCAAAGATGTACACAATGGCGATTTATGCTCGACAAAATGGCGCTAAATATGACGAATTTAAAATTTATCGAGTGGATCGACCAGCAGCACCCGAAGTGAGTTCTGCAGGTACGCCAACAACTTATCCGAAGGGTGTTGTATCTGCGATTACAGGTACTGTAGATCGGGCTAGCAAAGTGACTTTCTTAGCTGCAGGAAAGCGCATCCCTGGATGCATCAACGTCTCAACCTCAGTCGTCTCACCTTTTACGGTCAGCTGTAATTGGAAGCCCGCTGTTCAGGGCTCTGTACCGATCACAATGCAGGTCACACCGACGACAGGTACTCCTACTCAGGTCTTGCTTGTTAATGCTGGCGTTGTCCGCCGAACCACTAAGCGATAAGTAGAGCCCAAAGTATCGCTATAAAGAAGCGACTTTAATACCCAACCTTTGGGCATTAAGCGCCATCTGCTTATCCAAAGTCACTAATGCATCATCAACATCAAGAAGTAACTCTGCAGTTGCCATATGAATCGCATCCGAGCTCTTAAGAGTTATCTCTTGAGGGTAGCGAGATGCGTCATCAATAATCTGGTCTGAAATTTCAATGAACTGAATTTGTGAAAGTATTCTCACTGCACGTTCAGTATGCCCGGGATATTTTCTGATGACAGTTCTTAACACTTCAACTTGGCTTAAACGAGAGGTAAAATGGTTTTCTGTATTGAAGTCCTTAGCGGAATACACAACTTCCGGAGTAACTATTGCCTCCACTAGGGCTGAACTATCAAAGTACTTCCTCAAAAACGAGCCTCATAACGTTCTTTAAGAAATTCTTCTACAGCGTTTGGATAACGTGGCAGATCAGTTGTACTCCAAAATTCTGGATCAAACGGTTCTTTCGCTGGAGTAATGGCACCAGACTCTAGAAGTAATTGATACTTTGATTTCTTAATTGGTTGTAATTCTGCAATTGGTTTTCCACGTTCAGTCACAATAATCACCTCACCTCTCTTCACAAGATCGAGAACTTGCGAAGCGTTCTGTCGTAGCTCACGCACACCAACAGATTTAGTAATCACCTCTTCAGCAACAGACTTACTTGCCT
Source organism: Candidatus Nanopelagicales bacterium (assembly GCA_041311505.1). Lineage (GTDB taxonomy): Bacteria > Actinomycetota > Actinomycetes > Nanopelagicales > Nanopelagicaceae > Planktophila. The sequence goes on from JBFYJI010000057.1 coordinate 2,033, forward strand.
TCGCTGGAGCCTTAGATTGCGCTTTTGCCTTCTTCGCAGTTGTCATACCGATAAAGTAGCACATCACACCAATGTGCTACTTAGAGTAATCTGAGCGTTAATAACGACCATTCATGCAATACCGAGCGTAGATATGCCCCCGATAGACTCGCCCTTATGACCCAAGGCCTTCCCAATCCTGCTGCTCCGGCGCAGGAGGTAACACGCGGCGTCTTGGCTATCCCGGGCTTTCGCAAGCTCTGGAACTCAATGGTCTTCTCTTCCATCGGAGATTGGCTCGGCCTATTAGCAACAACTGCGATGGCGGCACAACTCTCTGGTGGATCCTATGCAACAGCTAACTTTGCAATCGCTGGTGTCTTTATCGCACGTCTACTTCCTGCTGTCTTCTTAGGTCCGATTGCAGGAGTGATGGCAGATCGCTTCGATCGCCGTAGATTGATGGTCGTCGTCGATCTCTTGCGCGGCGCTCTCTATATCTCTATTCCAGTTGTCCACACATACTTCTGGCTCTACACCGCGATGATCTTGGTTGAGTGCCTCACTCTCTTCTGGTCACCTGCAAAAGAGGCATCAGTACCGAACCTCGTACCGAAAGAGAAGTTAGAGCAAGCAAATCAAGTCTCACTCCTTGCAGCATACGGAACCGCTCCAATTGCAGCAGTTCTCTTCTCACTGCTCTCGCTCTTTGGAGGCGCGCTCGCTGCGATTAGCCCACTTCTTCCAACAGATTCTGTCTATATCGCTCTCTACATCAATGCAATCAGCTTCTTCTATGCAGCATGGACAATCCGCGGATTACACGAAATCCCACGAGGCTCATCTATTCATGGAGATGGCGATGAGAGCGTTGGTAAATCACTGATCCAAGGGTGGAAAGCAGTTGCATCCTCAAAGATCATCCGCGGCCTCATCATCGGAATGGTCGGTGCATTCTCTGCAGCAGGAGCAGTCATCGGACTTGCTCGCACATTTGTAGGAGACCTCGGTGGTGGAGATGCCGCATATGGTGTTCTCTTTGCATCTGTCTTTACCGGTCTTGCACTCGGTATCGGATTTGGCCCCAAGGTCTTTGCGCAATTTAGCCGTCGCCGTCTCTTTGGTGCATCGCTTGCAACAGCGGGGCTATTCCTTGTTCTTCTCGCACTGATTGCAAACCTTGTTATATCTATCTTCTTAGTAGTAATTCTCGGTGCTTTTAGCGGTATCTGCTGGGTTACCGGCTTCACGATGCTCGGCATGGAGGTCAATAACGAGATCCGCGGCCGCACCTTTGCCTTCGTACAATCGTTGATCCGTATTACCTTGGTTGCAGTTCTTGCGATTGCACCGATCATCGCAGCAACTATCGGAACACTTCACTACAGCTTCTATAACATCAAACTCGATTACAACGGCGCACAGATCACCATTTTGATTGCTGGCTTTGTAGGACTCTTTATCGGTGTGCTCTCTTACCGCCAGATGAAAGATCGCCCACAGGTTTCGCTCTGGTCAGATATCTTGGCAGCTCTTCAAGGTGAGCTCGGTGCAATTACAGGTCAGCCAACATCAGGAATCTTTATCTCCTTCGAAGGCGGCGAGGGCACAGGCAAGTCAACGCAATCTAATTTGCTAGCCGAGTGGTTACGTCAAGAAGGTGAGACTGTCACTCTGACATTCGAGCCAGGTGGAACAGATCTCGGTAAAGGTCTTCGTAAGATTTTGCTGGGACATGAGACAGGTGCAATCAATCCACGTGCAGAGGCTCTTCTCTATGCAGCAGATCGCGCTCACCATGTTGAAGCAGTGATTCGTCCAGCCCTCGATCGCGGCGAAGTTGTCATCAATGATCGCTACATGGATTCATCGATTGCATATCAAGGCGCAGGACGTGTCTTGATTCCTGCAGAGGTGGCACGTATTAATCGTTGGGCGACAGAGACTTTATATCCAACACTGACGATCCTGATTGATCTGCCTGCAGTCATTGGTCTTGGTCGTCTGCAATCACTTGATCGCCTTGAGGCAGAGCCAGTGGAGTTTCATGAGCGCGTGCGCCAAGAGTTCTTGCAATTAGCGATGCTCGATCCTGAGCGTTATCTCGTCATCGATGGCACGCTATCGGTGCAAGAGATTCATGAGTTGATTATTGCTCGCGTTGCAGAGTTGCCGGCGCTCAAGCGCAATGCGCAGAGCGGACAGAGCCGCACGATCTTGAAGCCGATCATCGCCGCATCTCACGCAGTTAAGCGCGCGACAAAGAAGCGTAAATGACCACGGTCTACGACAACCTCGTCGGTCAGTCCCACGCCACCACCCTCCTCAAGGCAGCTGTCGCCGCCTCCCGCACAGGCGAGGAGACTCAGGAGATGACCCACGCCTGGGTCTTTACAGGCCCTCCCGGCAGCGGGCGATCCTCAGCGGCCGTGGCCTTCGCACAGGCGCTGATCTGCCCCAATCAGGGCTGTGGCACCTGCAATGAGTGCCTCTCAGCCAAGAATGGCAGCCATCCAGACGTGGAGATTATCCGCACCGAGGGGCTCTCGATCAAGGTCGAAGAGGTCCGCGAGCTCCTAAGCCGCACCGCCTGGGCGCCATCGATGGGCGGCTGGCGAGTAGTGGTGATGGAAGATGCCGATCGCCTTACCGAATCTGCAGC
>JBFYJI010000058.1:0-4667 GCA_041311505.1 Candidatus Nanopelagicales bacterium
CCCTCACTGCTTCACAACAATCGGTCGCGATTACGCGCAGAGTGGTTATGAGCTAGAGATGTTGCACCACACACAACTTCTCAACACTCTCGTCCGTGAAGGTAAGTTGAAGACTTCACCTCACAAGGCCGATCAGAAGATCACCTTCCATGACCCTTGCTACCTTGGTCGTCACAATCAGATATATGCGCCACCTCGCGAGCTCCTTGAAGCATCGGGATGTGACGTTGAGGAGATGCCACGTAATCAGGAACGTTCATTCTGCTGCGGAGGTGGCGGTGGACGCATGTGGATGGAAGAGACACTTGGATCTCGTATCAACCTCAACCGCGTTGATGAAGCTATTGGGACTGGAGTCCCTGAAGTAGCTGTTGCATGTCCGTTCTGCCGCATCATGGTCGGAGATGGAATGACAGCGCGTCAGAGTGATGTCGAGGTTCTCGATGTTGCTCAAGTGCTTCTTAGAAACGTTAAATCCTAATTTCAGATGCTAATTCGGCGCTAACAATCGCGCCTAGAATTACATCTATCAATTGGATTTAACGTGAACGTGTATTGAGCAGCACCTTAGTGATGAGGTAGCCGCCGATGAGGCCGCCGAGATGTGCACGCCAATCGACCCCACCGATGGTGAAACCGATGGCAAAGTTAAGGCCAACGATTGTGTAGATGCTCCGCACATCAACGCCGATGCGATTACCTGCTGCGATAAAGGCACCGAAGAGACCAAAGACTGCACCTGACACGCCAATGGAGTAGCCCTGCAAGAAGAGCGCTGATGCAATCGATCCTGTAAGAAGTGAAAAGAAGAAGATTGCCAAGAACTTTGCACGACCAAATATATATTCAAGTGGTGTGCCTAGCTGATGGAGAGCCATCATGTTGAAAGCGAGATGAAAGGGAAGCGTGCTTGAAGTGTCATGCATAAGTGCGACGGTGAAGAGTCGATACCACTCATTTGATTGCTGAAGATATGCGATGCGCTGTAGCGAGAACAGATCAATGATCTGCGGATCGATGAGTTCGTAGAGATAGAAGGCGCAGATCACCGTAATCATCGTAATTACGGTGCTGCGCTGCTTCATATTCTTCCTAATCTCGTTCGTTACTAGTTAGGCGATTGTGACGCTATTGATAACGATTGGTGTTAGTGGCTTATCGTTTGCGCCAGTTGCAGTTGTTGCGATCTTGTCGACAACAGCCTGTGATGCTGCATCCTTAACCTCACCGAAGATTGTGTGCTTGCGGTTGAGCCATGTTGTTGGAGCAACTGTGATGAAGAACTGTGAACCATTTGAATTAGGTCCGGAGTTAGCCATTGCAAGGATGTATGGGCGATCGAACTGGAGCTCGCCATGGAACTCGTCAGCAAATGAATAACCTGGGCCACCAAAGCCCTGTCCAAGTGGGTCTCCACCTTGAATCATGAATCCGCTGATAACGCGGTGGAAGACTGTTCCGTCATAGAGCTTCTCATTTGTCTTCTTACCTGTTGCTGGGTGAGTCCACTCGATTGCACCTGTTGCAAGATCAGTGAAATTCTTGACTGTCTTTGGTGCGTGATCTGGGAAGAGCTCGATAACGATGTCACCGAGAGTTGTATGCAAAGTTGCTGTTGACATAGGTAGATCTCATTTCGCGAAGTTATTGGATTGCAAGGCTTGAATCTTAATCTCAAATTTCGAACTCAGGAAATCTGAACAGTGCTGGCACCTTCTTCCACGCTTGGATTCGCAGAATGAGCGACGGATAATTTGGTTATGTGGCTATTTCTCGTCATCACCTATGGACTCGCGTGGATCTGGTGGATCTACCTTGCCGTAACTCATTCATATGTATACCCAGGTATTGGATGGCCAACGCACCTCATCGCTTTGATGGCACCATCTATCGCAGCAGTCGTAGTTATTGCTCGAGAGTCAGGTCGAGAGGGGCTGCGCAGACTTTGGAAACGAACCACCCTTGCTTCCTTTAATAAAGTCACAACGTTCTTGGTGGTGGGAACTGCGATCTTTGCATTTATACCTGTTATTACAGATTCAACTATCTCTCTCGTAGATTTAGGAAAATACTCCGGAGCTCCGAGTAAAGGCCTCTTAGCCATTTTGGCAGTCCTTTTCCTTAACGGTTTTGGTGAGGAGATTGGATGGCGAGGTTATGTAGCCGAGAAGTACCTTTCACAATACTCGCTCACTAGGGCTGCAGGAATTGTCTGGTTGGTGTGGGCGCCATGGCATATTCCTCTCTTCTTTGTTGTAGATACCTACCGTCAAATGGGTCCATTCATGATTGTCGGATGGGCAGTCAGCATCTATTTTGGCTCTGTTGTTCTTACATGGCTCTATAAATATTCAGGTGGATCCATCTTGGTAGTTGTTGCATGGCACATCGCTTATAACTTATCTGTGGCAACTGCAGCATCAAAGGGATTTGCGACGGCAACCATTAGCGCTCTTGTGATAATCGGAGCGATTTGGATCTTGAGGCACGATCGAACATCGAAAAGAGGGTAAGTCGTTATGCTTTCCCAATGCGTAAACATTGCCAGAAGCGCTTTCTTTCCTTCATATTTCTCTTAACTCTCGCTCTTACCGGCGGTATCAATATCTCGCAGGCAGCAATTAAGGCAGGTACTTCCTGCCCCGCGATTGGCAAGACCATAAAGAGCGCCGGGGTGAACTATCAATGCGTGAAGAGCGGTAAGAAATTACAGTGGAGGAAAGTTGTCACTCCTGTTGTGGCCCCTCCATCGACACCAGTAGCACCAGTTGCGCCGGCACTCCCCACAGGCGTTAAGTATCAACCTGAAGGTTGTCATGCAAAGGTAAGTGCAACTTTGCAGAAGAAAGTGAATGACACTTGGCTTGATATCGCACCTGCAGAAGGGTGGGAGAAGATTGCAGAATGCGACAGCGACCATCCATTTAAACCATATCTTCATGCAGATCTTGCGAATGGCACTGTCATTCGCTGGAAGGTCTATGTGCCAGGAGGGTGGGAATGGTTCTCTAACTCTTTGACTGTGAAGACACTTGTCATACCAACAGTTGGCCAGGCGATTCCTGCGATTGCTGCAACCAAGTATGCTGGTGTTGCTGAGATGGCTCGTAAATCAATTTTGAACGATATGCCAGAGACGAAAGTTACCGTTGCAACAACATTTGTATTTGAGGATTCAATTCCCGATATCGAGAGAAAGGTGATTCAAGGAGGGGTAGCAAAAACACTTGCTCACTATTCCCCTTACTTCGACTCAACCTTCAAATTCCACATCTTCGTCTTCTCTACATCTGCATTCCTTAAGAATGAAGCTCCGAAGGCAGACCCCACAAACACCGTCTTCGGAGAAAATATGGCGCGCCAATCTCTGACATGGGGTGGTCGCGATCCCAGAAACTGTGTAGGGATGGGCGGCTTTGCGGTACCAGAAACTCCCTTCCCATTTATTGCAATCGATGCGCCTTGTACACAAAATGATGGCGCTGCTTATGGAGTTCTTCCCCATGAAATTACCCACTCACTTCAGATGAAGATTGGCTCAGCTAACTCACGTTGCTGGGCGCCAATCTGGCTTGTTGAAGGTCAACCTCAGGTCGCTGGATCTGCCTTTGCTACGAGTGAAAATGGAGATGCTTACGCCGCCCACCGCAAGAGTTGGGTGGATCGAATTGTGAAGCCAGATTCCGTCGGTCCAATAAAGGCTATGGAGGGTGAGACGACCGACTTCTCTGAATACACATTGGGTGGCGCTCTTTCAGAGTACCTCATCGCTAAAGGTGGTTGGAAGCGATCACTCGAACTCTTCTCACAAGCAGCAAGCCAGAGCGCAAGTGCCTGCCTGAGTGGTGAGGTTAAGTTAGCTAACTTCAATAAAGCATTTCTCGCTCTCTATGGTGAGAGCGTTGACGATTTCTACCAGGAAGCTCTCCCATATCTTCAATGGGTAGCAACAAATAAGAAGTAGGTATAGAGATGAAAAATGAGCGGTTTAAGCACTCCTGGTATGAAGATATCTTCGGGATTCTCACAGGCTCAATACTTCTGGGAGTTGGAATCTCAATTCTTAACGCTGGAGATATCCTCACGGGAGGCACTGTTGGCCTAGCTCTCCTCCTCTGTCAGTACTTCAACATCTCTCTCGGTGTGATGTATGTATTAATCAGTATCCCTTTCTTTGCAATCGGCATCTGGAAGAAAGGGCTCGTATTCTCACTACGTAGCTTGGTAAATATTCTTCTCGTCTCATACATCGTTGATTTAATTCCACGATATATCGATATCAATATCTCTAATGATCTCTTTGCATCAATCGCTGCAAATACTGTGCTCGGAATTGGATTGCTCGCCATCTTCCGCCACAACTCATCTCTCGGTGGTTTTGGAGTTGTTGCACTCATCTTCCAAGAGAAGTTAAAGATTCAAGCTGGATATGTTCAGGCGGCTCTCGATCTCATCGTTCTTCTTACAGGACTCAATGTCTATAGCTTCTCTGCAGTTGCATCCTCACTTGTTGGTGTCGTGATTCTCAATGGAATCCTCGTCCTCAACCACCGTGATGATCGCTATGTCGGAAGTTCTAAATAAGAGGTAAAGAAAAAATCCCGCCACATAGGTGACGGGATCTTGTGGAGACCAGGGGAATCGAACCCCTAACCCCCGCCTTGCAA
>JBFYJI010000016.1:0-18100 GCA_041311505.1 Candidatus Nanopelagicales bacterium
ACAACCTCTCCTATTAAATTCACCGGTTTAAAGAATGGCACCTCCTACACATTCTCTGTCACGGCATCTAACTCCAATGGCACATCAGAGGCGCTCACCACAGCGAGCGTCACGCCTGCGCCAAGTTGGAAGCGCTTTATCATCGACTCCAAGAGCAATGGATCGCTTCTTGCAAGCACCACATTTAATGGCCAGCCAGCGATTGCATATATCGACTCTGCTAGCGGAGATCTTAAGTTGGCGACCTGGAGCGGCACTGTCTGGGTAAAGGTCAATGTCGATGGAGCCGGTGGTTCTAATGGCCGCACCAGCTCTAATATCAAGGGTGCTCTCTCACTCTGCGTTAATGGAAGTGGGAAGAAGCAGACACTCCATATCTTCTACTCTGATAGCCAGGATCTCGATCTTCGCTATGCAAAGTATGACGGCAAGAAATTTACTTACGAGATAGTCGATGGAAATGGCCCTTCAATCAATAACTATGAGGATGCAGTGCGAGTTCGCACCTCTTCAGATGTAAGTATCTCTAGCGCATGTATCGCCTCCGCTAGTGGAGTTCAGGTTCTCTACCGTGATGAGAGCCAAGGAATTTTGCTGGGTGCAGTTAAGACCACTACTGCAAAGAGCTGGAGCTACGAGCTTGTAGATGGCGACCGTAAGACCGATGGTCGGACTACAGGAGATGTTGCCTTCCACCTCAAATCAATCTTTGATGGAAAGAGTAGTTACTTTATCTATGACTCACTTCTGACAATTAATCAGAAGAAAGAGGCGACTGCAAGTGAGGTGCGAGTAGCAACTCGATCAAACCTCTCATCACTGAGTTGGCGCTATCAAACGCTAGATGCCACCTCTGCGACAGCACCTGTTTTGGGATATGACGTTGCGCTCGGCAAGAACGCCGGCGGTATCTTCGCGACATGGCTCGCTGGAACACCAACAACTCTTCCATCAGCATCTCAGGTGCGATGGAGCTACATTGAAGCAAGCCCGTCGGTTACGACGCTAGTTCCAGACGGTTATGGAAAGCCATCGAAATTCTTATCTACAGATGGTTCTCTCATCGCCTTCAACTGCGAGAAGCGCCTCTGCGCAGTCGATACAAGTAAAGATTCTCCGAAAGTCTCTTTTATCTGGGGAAGCGAAAACCCAGATGGAATCTCTTCCACCTGGGTCTCGGTAAATCGTGTGAAGTATCTCGTCGCTGGCGTTAATGGTCAGCTCTCGATGCTCCGTCCCTAAGCGCGCTTACTTCGCGTTACGACGCTGGATACGTGTCTTCTTAAGAAGCTTCTTATGCTTCTTCTTAGCCATACGCTTGCGACGCTTCTTGATAACGGAACCCATAAGTCACGCTCTTCCTGTAGTAGTTCTTAAATTTATGCCGCTCATTCAAGCGGAGGCAAAGGTTACCGCGATACGAGGGTAAAAATCGAAACGATTCCATCTGGGCTAGATCCAAGGCCCACCACCCCACGCGAGGCGGAGAATTGGAGGGAAATTGGCCTCACCAAGCCAGGAATAGAGGTCGCGGCCTTTAATACGCCCTTGCTATCGAAGGTGAGAACAATCAGGCTAGCACCTGTTGGCTTCCATCCCGTGACCCCGGTGATCGGTGACTTGCTGGAGAGTGCAAGGTAAGAATTTCCATTAGCACTCAACGTTGTTGATGGACCGGTGCTTGGAACTCGCAGCGTCCATTGTGGTGAGAAAGTTGAAGAGAATTTTGTAATCGCACTCTCGATTACCTTTCCTGCGATTACAGGACCACTCACGAGATTTCCAGTATCGCCTGAAATCCAACTTCGTGAAGCTTTGTTAGCAGAGCTACGTACAAGTGATGTCACTGTATTGCCCTTGGAGACTTTCAGCAGAATTCCGTCGCGAATGCCGGCGACCTTCTTTCCTGCAAGAGTTTCTGAGCTCGAACCGAATATAGATGTGCTTCCATCGGAGTTGCGAGCAACTGCGTTAAATTCTGTTGCTGATGTGCCTAACGTGAAGAGCTTTCCAAATACACCACCTGTCACAGTGAGAAGGAAAGGTTTTGCATCAAGGGCTCCGATAATCGAGATGCCTGAATTCGTCGCCGATATCGCAGCGATCTCTGCAACGCTCTTCTGCACTGCAGTAATTGTTGAAAGAAGCTCACCAGTAGGAGAAATTTTCCATAGAGTGATGAGAGATAGATCTGCTCGCAAAGTTGTAGATGTATCTACTGCAACACCGTCAGGATTATCAATTCCGGTAAGTGGAGTGGTGGTCTCTACTACACCTACCTGCGCTGATAGACCTGCGACCCAAATATTGCCGAGAGGATCAGTTGACATCGCTGAAGCCACCTCGTCGATTCCGGAATCAATTGTCTTCTTCCATATCTGCAGACCCGATGGATCCACTGCAGTCACAAGAACATCAGCGCTCTTCCCATTGATATTCTCTATAAATACTGAGTTCTTTCCTGATAGAGCGAAGGCTTCGGTAGTTGCTGGAGCAGAGTAAACAGAACCAAGTTGAAGTGCCACAGGCTTTGTTGCTGCCATCGCAGGTGGTGAGATGAGCGATAGAGCTATCAGTGAGAGAGTTAAACGTTTCATCTTATGGTTGGGAAAGTTCTTGTGATCTCTCTGCAGCAGCTTTCATTGCATCAGCAACTATTGTGCCTAGGCCAGCCTGATTAAAGGAGGCTAATGCGGCTGCAGTAGTTCCATTGGGGCTTGTGACCTTCTCTCGCAGTGTTGTTGGAGTGTCACCAGATGATGCAAGCAGCTCGGCAGCACCCACAATTGTCTGAATTGTCAGTGTGGTTGCATCTTCTTTGGAAAGACCTAACTTGGTAGCCCCTTCCACCATCGATTCAACAAAGGCGAAGAAGTAGGCAGGTCCTGATCCACTTGTTGCAGTGACTGCATCTTGAAGTTCTTCAAGAACTTCAACAGCCTTTCCAGTACTTGCTAAGAAAGTTGCAACAAAAGCCTTCTGGCTTTCTGTGACTCCTGCACCGAATGAGTACCCCGATGCACCTTTGCCGACGAGGGCTGGGGTATTAGGCATTACTCGCACAATCGGATTGCGACCACCGAGACCTGCCGAGATAGATGCAATCGTCTTACCAGCAGCAAATGAGATGACGAGTGCGCCTTCACTGATATGGGGTGCAAGATCTGCCAATGTGGCAGCCATATCTTGAGGCTTAACAACCAAGAGAATCACTGAGCTCTTCGATGCGACATCAGAGAGGTTGAGTGAAGTAATTGAATACTTTTCAGATAGTTCGCGCGCGCGCTCTTCACGCTTTTCCGCGAATGAGATCTCTGCGGGATTGCTACCACTGCGGATAAGAGCTGCGATAAGGGCTTCGCCCATAACGCCTGCTCCGATGATGCCGATGTGATTAGCCATGGCGTAAGAGTACGCGTAGGCTCTCTCCCTATGTCAGAGGTTAGAGCAGGTTTCGCACGTGACTGGATTGAATTCTCAGATCCAGATAGCCCTTCAGAAATTTATAAGTGCGACCTCACATGGCTTACCTCAAACTGGTCTTGCATCTATGGCGATGGATGCAAAGGTGTTTTTGCAGACCGCCCCAATGATGGATGCTGCACAGAAGGCGCGATGTATTCAGAAGATGCAGATGAAGAGCGCACACTTCGTGCAGCCGAATTCTTAACTCCAGATATGTGGCAGTTCTATGAAGAGGCTCGCCCCAAGAAGGCTGGCGGAAAGATGCGTATCTCTGAGGCGGATGAAGATGGAGATCGCAAGACTCGCACAGTTGAAGGAGCGTGCATCTTCCTCAACCGAAAAGGATATGAGGCGCCAGGTTTTAATGGTTCATTCGGTTGCGTACTGCACCACCTTGCGCAGAAGCGCGATATGCACTTCGTAGATACAAAGCCTGATGTCTGTTGGCAGCTTCCACTTCGCAGAAGTTACGAGACTCGTGAAGTCGGTGAGCGCGAATATCAGATCATCGTTATCGGCGAGTATGAGCGCCTTGCATGGGGCGATGGTGGAGAAGATTTCGATTGGTACTGCACCAGCAATACAGATGCACATGTTGGTAAAGAACCTGTCTACATCTCTAATAAGGCAGAGCTTCAGAAGTTAATGGGTGAGACCGCCTATGCAATCTTGGCTGAGCACTGTGACCGACGTATCGCTGGCATGCGCGAGACCCAGGCAAAGTCGCTCCCCCTCTATGTAATTCAACATCCTGCAACTGTCGCCGCCTCCAAGTAATCTGCCCTCATGGCAAAAGTTGAGAAGGATCCATTCCGCTGCGTTGAGTGTGGCTGGACATCTCAGAAATGGGTAGGACGCTGTGGCGAATGCCAAGCATGGGGCACTGTCGAAGAGCTAGGTGCTCCTAAGAAACTCTCATTACAGGCAGGTCCCATCACCGCAAAAGCAACCGCTATTGGAGATGTCGATCTCTCTGCAGCAACTGCGCGACCAACAGGTGTATCAGAGCTCGATCGTGTACTCGGCGGTGGATTAGTTCCAGGAGCAGCAATCTTGCTCGCAGGTGAACCCGGTGTTGGAAAATCAACTCTTCTTCTCTCTGTTGCTGCAGAGAGCGCAAAGAAATCAATACCCGTTCTTTATGTCAGCGGTGAAGAATCTGCTTCACAGGTGCGACTTCGCGCAGAGCGCATTAAGGCGATTGATCCCCAGCTATTTCTTGCTTCAGAGACCGATCTCGGTGCAGTGATCTCTCATATCGATACCGTTAAGCCAGATCTTCTTATCATCGACTCTATCCAAACAATTGGATCATCGACTGTTGATGGCGCACCTGGTGGCGTGACACAAGTCCGTGAAGTTGCAGGTGCACTTATCCGAATCTGTAAAGAGCGAGATATCACTCTCCTTCTCGTTGGACATGTCACTAAAGATGGATCTATTGCAGGTCCTCGCCTTCTCGAGCATATCGTCGATGTCGTTCTTCAATTTGAAGGTGAGCGCCACTCACGTCTTCGCCTCATTCGTGCAGTCAAGAATCGTTTTGGTGCAAGCGATGAAGTCGGATGTTTCGATCTCAGTGATACCGGAATCGAGAGCGTTCTTGATCCCACAGGTCTCTTTACATCACGCCATGCGGAGCCGGTTCCAGGTACATGTGTCACCGTTACTCTCGAAGGACGTCGACCACTTCTGGCAGAGATTCAAGCGCTCGTCAGCGCAGGACGTGAGAATGATTTCGGCAATGCGCGACGAGTCGTCAGTGGCCTCGATTCTGCCCGTACTTCAATGACTTTAGCCGTTCTTGAGCTCCGCGCTCATGTTCGCGTTGGCGGTCGCGATGTCTATGCGGCGACTGTCGGCGGAATGAAGATGACAGAACCTTCAGCAGATTTGGCACTTGCTCTCGCTGTTGCATCAGCAGCTAAAGGATTGGCGCTCCCCGCAGATCTCGTCGCAATTGGTGAGGTCGGACTTGCGGGGGAAATTCGTAAAGTAAGTGGTGTATCTCGCCGACTAACCGAGGCGCATCGCCTTGGATTTAAGCGAGCACTTGTTCCGGCAGGAAGCGATGTCACTATTGCAGGAATGGATATTGTCGAGGTCTCACGCCTTGATCAGGCGATAGCGCGAGTAAAGATCAACGCTGATTAATTATGTACGAGCGGGCCATCATCGATTGGTTTAAGAAGAACAAACGTGATCTTCCTTGGCGAAATACCTATCCTTGGGGTGTTTTAGTTTCAGAGATCATGTTGCAGCAGACTCCAGTACAGCGAGTCTTACCGGTCTATAACGAGTGGGTGAAGCGATGGCCATCTGCAGCACATCTTGCTAAGGCAACACCTGCTGAGGTGATTACAGCGTGGGGACGTCTTGGATATCCACGTCGTGCTCTGCGTCTCCACGAATGTGCAAAGGTCATTACCAATGATCTCGGCGGTGTGATTCCGAATGAGGAGAGCGAACTCCGCAAACTTCCCGGGATTGGTGAGTACACAGCAGCTGCAATCGTTGCATTTGCATTTGAAGGTCGCTCACTTGTACTCGATATCAATATTCGACGACTCTTCTCGCGCCTCTATAAAGGTGAAGAGGCACCTTCGGTCGCTCCGACAAAAGCTGAACGTATTGAGTATGCACAATACGTGCCTGAGAAGAAAGCTCATCTATGGGCAGCAGCAACGATGGAGCTCGGCGCACTTATTTGCACGGCGAAGAACCCACTCTGCGGTCGATGCCCTGTGGCTCAACATTGTGAGTGGCGAAGCCTCGATTACCCTGCCTCTGAGCGTGTAAAACGCACTCAAACATGGCATGGCACCGATCGCCAGTGCCGCGGAACAATCGTTCAAGCACTACGTGATAACAAGAGCCTCACCAAGCGAGAGATCATGTTGCTTTGGGATGTTCCATCACAGGTGGAGAAGTCGATCATCACACTTCTTCATGATGGCCTCATTGAAGAGCGTCGTAAGAACACATTCTCACTCCCCCAGTAAGGTACTGACATGGAGATGTATCTCGTTGCAATATTTGCAATTGTCCTTCTTAATGCATTTCCCGCATTCGCACCACCCACATGGATGGCTCTCGTCTTCTTCTTACTTCACTATGACCTCAACCCTGTTGCACTCGTCATCCTCGGTGTTCTCAGCGCGACAACGGGGCGTGCAATTCTCGCTTGGTACTTCAGAAAGTTTGCGCACTTAATACCCACAAAGTTCTCAAAGAATATGGAGTATGCCGGTCAATACTTCACAGATCACACCAATAAGCGATTTGCTCTTCTGACTATCTTCTTCTTATCGCCGGTCTCATCTGCACAACTCTTTGAAGCAGCTGGAATGATGAAGACGGTGAGCTTGAAACCACTCCTTGGAGTCTTCGCACTCGGTAGAGCAATCTCTTACTCAACATACGTCACAGGTGCATCAGCCCTTGCAGCAACAAGTTTTGGAGAGATTCTCGTAGCAGAGCTGAAATCTCCATGGGCAATCGCCATACAAATTGCGATGATTGCAGGACTGATTGCCCTTGGCTCAATCGATTGGAAATCTAAAGTAGGCAGATTTAAGCGGTAGGTGCTTCGGCAAGATCCTCTGGTGAATCTGGTGATTCAACCTTTGGAGCTCCCTTGAAGGTGAAAGTCGCTGCTGCATCTTCACCTTCGACATCTACAACAATAATCTCGCCTGCCTTGAGTTCGCCGAACAAGATGCGCTCAGAGAGAGCATCTTCAATCTCGCGCTGAATGACGCGACGGAGCGGACGTGCACCGAGTAGTGGGTCGTAGCCACGGGCAGCAAGGAGATCCTTGGCAGCCTGGGTGAGCTCGATACCCATATCTTTCGCCTTAAGGCGCTCATCGAGGCTAGCGATCATGAGATCGACGATCTCGATGATCTGCTCCTTATTGAGCTGGTGGAAGACGATGACATCATCGATACGGTTGAGGAACTCAGGGCGGAAGTGGTTCTTAAGCTCATCCGCAACCTTGCCCTTCATACGCTCGTAGTTGGTGAGGTCATCTTCAACATTGGAGAAGCCAAGGCCGAGAGACTTTGAGATATCCCGTGTTCCAAGGTTGGTTGTCATGATGATGACAGTGTTCTTGAAGTCGACTGTGCGACCCTGTGAATCTGTGAGACGACCATCTTCGAGAACCTGAAGAAGTGAGTTGAAGATATCTGGGTGTGCCTTCTCGATCTCATCGAAGAGAACAACTGAGAATGGACGACGACGTACCTTCTCGGTCAACTGACCACCTTCGTCATAACCAACATATCCTGGAGGTGCACCGAAGAGACGTGAGGCTGTGTGGCGCTCTGAGTACTCAGACATATCCAACTGGATAAGCGCGCTCTCATCACCGAATAAGAATGATGCAAGTGTGCGAGAGAGCTCTGTCTTTCCAACACCGGATGGGCCAGCAAAGATAAATGATCCGCCAGGACGCTTTGGATCCTTAAGACCTGCACGTGTACGACGAATCGCCTGTGAAAGAGCCTTGATTGCTTGATCTTGTCCGATAACGCGACGGTGGAGTTCATCTTCCATGCGAAGAAGTCGCGCTGTCTCTTCTTCGGTCAACTTGAATACTGGAATACCGGTTGATGCTGAAAGCACCTGAGCGATGAGCTCTTCATCAACTTCGGTGACCTTATCGAGATCTGTAGCTTTCCAATTCTTCTCTGCTTCATTCTTCTCAGCGATAAGGGTCTTCTCCTTATCGCGAAGTGCTGCAGCGCCTTCAAAATCTTGTGCATCAATTGCAGACTCTTTTGCCTTGCGAGCCTCTGCGATCTTCTCATCGAATTCACGTAGCTCTGCAGGCGCTGTCATGCGCTTAATGCGGAGGCGTGAACCTGCCTCATCGATAAGGTCGATCGCCTTATCTGGCAAGAAACGGTCTGAGATATAGCGATCTGCCATATTTGCAGCGGCAGCGAGTGCGCCATCTGTAATAGAGACGCGGTGGTGGGTCTCATAGCGATCGCGAAGACCTTTCAAAATCTCGATGGTGTGAGCCACTGATGGCTCCTTCACCTGAATTGGCTGGAAGCGGCGCTCAAGAGCTGCATCCTTCTCGATGTGCTTGCGGTATTCATCAAGAGTTGTTGCTCCGATTGTTTGGAGCTCACCACGAGCAAGCATCGGCTTCAAGATACTTGCAGCATCAATCGCGCCTTCAGCTGCTCCTGCGCCAACAAGTGTGTGAATCTCATCGATAAAGATGATGATGTCGCCACGAGTCTTGATCTCTTTAAGAACTTTCTTCAAACGCTCTTCAAAATCACCGCGGTAACGTGAACCTGCGACAAGTGCGCCGAGATCAAGTGAATAGAGCTGCTTATCTTTCAAAGTTTCAGGAACATCATTCTTTGCAATTGCCTGAGCAAGTCCTTCAACGACTGCTGTCTTACCGACACCTGGCTCACCGATAAGAACAGGGTTGTTCTTTGTGCGACGTGAGAGAACCTGCATCACCCGCTCGATCTCGCTATCGCGACCGATTACTGGATCAAGCTTTCCTTCGCGCGCTGCAACTGTGAGGTTGCGACCGAATTGATCAAGTACCAATGATGTTGAAGGTGTGCCCTCTGCTGGACCACCTTGTGTCACTGCCTCTTTACCCTGATAGCCAGAGAGAAGTTGAATAACGGTAGAGCGAACACGGTTAAGATCTGCACCGAGCTTTACAAGTACTTGTGCAGCAACGCCTTCACCTTCGCGAATGAGACCGAGAAGAATGTGCTCTGTACCGATGTAATTGTGGCCGAGCTGGAGAGCTTCACGGAGTGAGAGTTCGAGAACTTTCTTGGCACGAGGTGTAAATGGAATATGTCCAGAAGGTGCCTGCTGACCCTGGCCGATAATCTCTTCAACCTGTGCGCGCACTGCATCGAGTGAGATACCCATTGACTCAAGTGCCTTTGCTGCAACGCCTTCACCCTCATGGATGAGGCCGAGGAGGATGTGCTCAGTGCCGATGTAGTTGTGGTTGAGCATGCGAGCTTCCTCTTGCGCCAAGACGACAACGCGGCGGGCTCGATCGGTAAAGCGCTCAAACATCTATGTACTCCTTCAGGTAAGTCCGGCAAGCCTATCGCCGACCTATGGTCAGGCGCGAGGTGAGGGTTTTACGCCTATAGAACCCTAAATATGGGGCATTTATTCCAAAGGGAGGCTAGAGGTTGAGGAGCATTCGGGTATTGCCGAGGGTATTTGGCTTCACCGACTCGAGATCCAAGAACTCAGCAACACCAGCATCATAAGAGCGCAGGAGCTGGGCATAGACATCAGGCTCAACCGGAGTGCCCTCAATAACTTTAAATCCAATATTTCCGAAGAATTCGGTTTGAAATGTAAGACAGAAGATGCGCTTAACGCCAACTTCCTTCGCGCGGCGGATGATCTCGCCGAGGATGAGATGCCCGATGCCCTTCTTCTGTTGGTTTGGTGCAACTGCGACCGTACGAACCTCTGCAAGGTCTTCCCACAAAACGTGGAGAGCTCCACAACCGACGACTCGTCCATCAACTTCTGCAACAACAAATTCTTGAACAGATTCGTAGAGAGTTACAGTCTCTTTAGACAGCATCTGTCCAGGTGCAGCATAGGAATCTACAAGTTCGCGAATTGCCTTCACATCACTTGTGCGCGCTGGACGAATTATTGTCATTAATCGATCTCTGGCTTCACCAATGGGAACAAGATAGTTTCGCGAATACCGAGACCTGTAAGTGCCATGAGAAGACGATCAACGCCCATTCCCATTCCACCCATTGGTGGCATACCGAACTCCATCGCTCGTAAGAAATCTTCATCCACCTGCATCGCCTCAAGGTCTCCCTTTGCACCGAGCTGAGCTTGCTCGATCAGGCGTTCGCGTTGGATTACTGGGTCGATTAGCTCTGAATACCCTGTTGCAAGTTCGAAGCCATCAACATAGAGATCCCACTTTTCAACAACTCCAGGGAGCTCGCGATGTGCGCGCACAAGTGGAGATGTATCGACTGGGTAGCCCATGACAAATGTTGGTTCGATCAACTGATCAGATGCAACGTGCTCAAAGATCTCTTCGGCAAGCTTTCCTGTGACCCACTTAGGATCAATCTTCATGCCGAGCTTCTCTGCATACTTCTTCAGGTCTGCATAGGGAGTTAGCGCAGTTACGGTCTCTCCAACGCCCTCAGAGATAGCGTCATATAAGGAGATTTCCTTCCATGTGCCACCGAGATCCTTCTGGCTTCCATCTGCATGTGTCACAACATGAGAGCCAGAGACTGCGAGAGCTGCATTTTGAATCAAAGTACGAGTGACATCTGCAATAGAGCGCCAATCACCGTAAGACATATAAGACTCCACCATTGCAAACTCAGGTGAGTGTGAAGAGTCAGCGCCCTCATTGCGGAAATTGCGGTTGATCTCAAAGACGCGCTCGAGGCCGCCCACAACACAACGCTTAAGGAAGAGCTCTGGCGCAATACGCATATAGAGATCCATATCGTATGCATTTGAGAAAGTCTTAAATGGACGAGCTGCAGCTCCACCATGCATCACCTGAAGCATTGGTGTCTCAACTTCTATGAAATCGAAATTATTAAATGTGTCGCGGAGTGAGCGCATGACCTGCGGGCGCATGCGAGCTGTTACTCGAGCCTCTGGTCGAACAATGAGATCGACATAGCGCATACGAACACGAGTGTCCTCAGACATTGGCTTGTGATCATTAGGCAATGGTCGAAGTGACTTTGACGCTAACGTGTAGGAGTTTGCAAGGATTGAGAGCTCACCGCGCTTTGAAGTAATGATCTCACCGGTAACGCTGACGATATCTCCGAGATCGATATCTGACTTCCAAGAATCGAGAGCATCCTGACCAACCTTGTCGAGCGAGAGCATCGCTTGTAGCTCTGTGCCATCACCCTCACGAAGAGTTGCAAAACAAAGTTTTCCTGTATCGCGCTTAAAGATGATTCGGCCAGTGAGTGATTCGATATCTCCTGTTGCTACATCTACCTCGAGTCCGGTGTACTTCTCGCGGATCTCTTTGAGTGACTTCGTACGCTCAACCGCAACTGGGTATGGCTCAACACCGCGCTCTAAGAGTCCTGCACGCTTCTCGCGGCGGATTCGGAGCTGCTCGGGTAGATCATCCTCAATTGCAGGTGAATTTTCAGTCGTCATAGTGGGTGGAGTCTACCTTTTTGCAAAGTAAACTGAGAACGTGTTACGAGCGCGTAAGGAAGTCGCACTGAGGGCGGTTTTTGCCCTGATTTTGACTTTTGTCGCCCCTTACTTTGGGAACAATGCGTCAGCCTTTCAGTATTCATTTTCATCAATGCGCTTCACCCCTTGTGGCGCAACAGGTGCCAATGGACCGACACTTGCAAACTGTTTAGCGCAATCCGACTATTCATCTCAATCGTGGACTTCAAATACTTCTTACTTCAATGTATCTGCAGGTATTCAGTATTGGACTGTTCCGGTTACTGGTGATTATCAGATCACAGCAGCAGGTGCCCAAGGTGGATCATGGGGATCCAACTTGGGCGGTAAGGGTGTTATAGAAACCAGCACAATTACATTGAGTGAAGGTCAAGTAATTCGAATTCTAGTCGGCCAAAAAGGCGGCTCTAGTGATGGGTCACATGGTTCTGGCGGTGGAGGAACTTTTGTTATTGCATCTCCTTATGACACCAATACTGCAATTCTCATGATTGCTGGCGGCGGAGGCGGGTACGGTGCACAGGGTGGTGGTGCCAATATGCAGGGCCAAACGGCTCGTAATCCGACGTCATCTTCCGGAAATGCTGGATCCAATGGTGGTGGTGGTGCTTGCGCTGATCGATTATCTGGCGGAGGTGTCGGCTTTGTTGCTGGATTAGTTTGTTCTGGTTCAACATGGGCATCAGGTGGCGGTGGTTTTGGTGGGGATGGTGGCGCATACCAAGCAGGAGCCAAGGCTGGTGGAAAGTCATTTATGAATGGTGGCGCTGGTGGCGCTGGCACAACAACTACAGGTGTTGGTGGGTTTGGCGGAGGTGGTGGTGCTGGCGATCGCGGTGCAGGTGGTGGTGGTTACTCAGGTGGCGGTGGAGGAAATCTCAACACTGTAGGTGGTGACGGTGGAGGTTCTTACATCACAGGCACAAATCAACAAGCTATAGGTGGCGCTAACTCTGGAGACGGTTATGTAATTATCTCTCGATTTGCTCCAGCCATAATCTCAATGTCGCTTCCTGCTAACGCAACTTATAGATCTTCTGTTACAGCAACTCTTAACTCCGACTCACCTGGAAAAGCAACTTTCTTCTCTAATGGCAAGAAGATTCAAGGATGTATCTCAATATCACTTAGTGGTTCTGGCTCTTCTTACTCAGTGCAGTGCACATGGAAGCCTGCCACTAGAGGTGTAGCCTTAATTAAAGTTACCGAATTTCCATCAAATGGAAACCTCACTACTTCAACAAATGGCGCAGCCATCTCCATCACCAATCGAACAGGGTTGAGATAGTTAAGTACTTAACGATTCTTCTCATGGATGAGGCGAAGGCCGATAAGGGTTAAATCAGGCTCATATTCATCGATAGTCTCGGCAACGCCCATAATCAAAGGTGCAAGCCCACCTGTAGCGATAACTGTTGGAGCCTCTTCATATTCACGTGCGAGCTCTTCAGAAATGCGATCTACAAGTCCATCAACCTGACCGGCAAAACCAAAGATTGTTCCTGATTGAAGCGCCTCTACCGTGTTCTTGCCGATGACGTTCTTGGGGCGGATTAATTCAACTTTGCGCAACTGTGCAGCGCGAGAAGCGAGAGCATCGACTGAGATTTCTATTCCTGGTGCAAGTGCGCCACCCAAGAACTCACCTTTGGGTGAGACAACATCAAGATTGGTAGATGTTCCAAAATCAACAACGATTGCTGGTCCACCAAAGAGTGTATGTGCGGCAAGCGTGTTGACGA
The DNA here is from genome assembly GCA_041311505.1 of Candidatus Nanopelagicales bacterium. GTDB lineage: Bacteria > Actinomycetota > Actinomycetes > Nanopelagicales > Nanopelagicaceae > Planktophila. The sequence goes on from JBFYJI010000016.1 coordinate 13,443, forward strand.
TGCGGTCTGCACCGATCTCTTTTGGATTATCAACAAGTAGTTGCACACCGGTCTTAGTTCCTGGTTCGACGATAGTCGTTGGTACCTCTGCAAAGTATGAAGAGATCATTGTGCGGAGTTCTCGAAGAGTTGCAGGTACCGTTGAACAGATTGAGAGACCGGTAAGTGAGTAACCACTGACAAGCGCGCTAAATTGAAGCCACAACTCATCAGCTGTTGTACGCGGATCTGTCTTGACTCGCCATGACTTAACGAGCTGGTCACCTTCAAAGATACCGAGGACAGTATTTGTATTTCCCACATCAACAGTTAATAGCATCTCTACTCCGCTCTCAGATCTAGACCAATATCCAAAGTGGGTGCGCTATGTGTGAGGGCGCCGATTGCTATGTAATCAACTCCGCTCTCTGCATATGCGCGTGCACTATCAAGTGTGATTCCGCCAGACGCCTCTAGCTGTGTTGCGCCATGAGTGATGGCAACAGCTTCCTTACATGTAGCAGGAGCCATATTGTCGAGAAGTACGAGGTCAGGCTTGAAGGGAAGGATTTCGCGTAATTGATCGAGGGTATCGACCTCAATCTCAATAGGAGCATTCGGAAAAGCGCTGCGGACGGCTGAAAATGCCTCTGAGACGCCACCGGCTGCAGCGATGTGATTATCTTTAATAAGCGCTGCATCTGAGAGTGACATTCGGTGATTGGTGCCGCCACCCATGCGCACAGCAAACTTTTCAAGGAGGCGATAACCAGGAGTCGTCTTGCGTGTATCGCGCACTTTGCACTGTGTTCCAGCGACTTCTTTCACCCAGCGAGAAGTCTCTGTTGCAATTCCGCTGAGATGACCAAGGAAATTGAGTGCGGTGCGCTCAGCAAGAAGAATTGCCCGGGTATCACCTATAACAGTAATGAGAACTTCTCCTGCGGCAATTGAATCGCCATCTTTCTTGCTGGTGACAATATTTGAAAGACCAACCTCTCTCAGAACGGCTTCCGCCATCTCAACACCTGCAAGTACGCCAGCTTTACGCGCTCTGAAATCTGCTGTACTGATAGAGCCCTCTGCAATAGTGGAGTGCGAAGTGATATCTACTCCCCCTTGCAAATCTTCAGTAAGGGCCTTTGTAACCAGCTCTTTATCGATCATTTATCGCCGACCTCCTGGTATCCAGTAGTCCATGTACCGCTCTGATCAAGGTGTTGAACTATGCGCTTTCGCCAGAGATCACTTCGCTCTGGAAAATCTTCGCGCCAATGAGAGCCGCGAGTCTCCTGACGAATCAGCGCAGCTTTAAGAATCGCCTGTGCCAATTGAAAGAGATTTGTTGCCTCCCACGCTTCAACGCATGGTTCGGTGCTCTTACGATCTTCAATACGTGTGAGATCAGCACTTGTCTTTAATAGAGAATCAGATGTTCGCAAGACTCCGGCGCCACGACTCATGCTCTTCTGAATATCGCCCCTCACATCAGGAGCGAGCAATATTTCGCGCGATGCATTCTCAATGGGTGCTCCTGGTTCGGGAGTATGTGCTGCAATATCTGCAGCGATTCGAGCGCTAAAGACGAGGCCTTCAAGAAGTGAGTTAGATGCAAGGCGATTAGCGCCATGAACGCCTGTACATGCAGTCTCACCACAGGCATAGAGGCCTGGCACGCTGGTGCGGCCGTTGAGATCTACGCGGACTCCACCTGATGCGTAATGTGAGGCGGGAGCAACAGGAATAAGATCCTTCTTCGGATCAATTCCGTGCTCCATACAAGATGCATAGATTGTTGGAAAGCGCTTCTCAAATCCTTCGATATGTCGAGCATCGAGCCAAACGTGCTGGGCTCCAGTCTCATTCATCACTCGCATACTTGCAATCGCAACAACATCTCGCGGTGCAAGCTCTGCAAGTGGATGCAACCCTTCCATAAAACGTTTTCCATCGTTATCGAGAAGATATGCACCCTCACCACGTACTGCCTCAGAGATAAGTGGCTGTTGCCCCTGTGACCTATCACCGAGCCACAGTACGGTCGGATGGAATTGTATGAACTCAACATCTGCAACCTTTGCACCTGCACGTAGCGCGAGAGCTACTCCATCACCAGTTGATACAGATGGATTGGTAGTTTGAGCAAAGACTTGTCCGAGACCACCAGTTGCGAGAACAACCGCCTTTGCAAGTGCTCGTCCAACACCATCACGACTGCCTGCGCCGATCACGTGAAGAGTAACGCCACAGACTTCACCATCTTGATCTTTAAGTGCATCGAGGACGAGTGCATGTTCTACAACTTCGATCTCCGGGTCGTTATGAACAGCAGCTAAGAGCGCGCGTGAAACTTCAGCTCCCGTTGCATCTCCACCTGCATGGATAATGCGATTACGGTGATGTCCACCTTCGCGGGTGAGCGAGATTTCGCCAGATGCTTCAGTATCAAACTTTGCACCGCGCTCTATAAGTTTACGAACCGCCTCAGGACCTTCTGTGACGAGTACGCGGACTGCAGATACATCACAGAGATCAGCGCCAGCTTCCAAAGTATCGGCAAGGTGTTCATCGGGTGAATCACCTTCACCCAGTGCTGCTGCGATGCCTCCCTGTGCCCACTTTGTCGAGCCTTCATCCACTCGTGCCTTTGTTACAAGAAGGACAGAGAGGCCATATGTTCGACATTGAAGCGCGGTCGTAAGGCCCGCGATTCCAGATCCAACAACAACGACATCTGCAGTGGCAGTCCATCCTGGAGCAGGGGCTAATAACTTCATCGCTCCCCCTCGCTCTTCACTGCCATATTGTCGAGCAAGCGAACCCCATTTATCCAACCGGCGACAATTGCGCGCGTAAATTGAGTGTGAGAGGTAGGCGCTGTAAAGGTTTTCTCATCGATGTAATCGGCGTAATCGAGTGTGAAGAGCGGCTCGCACGCCAAGATTTCGCGGAGCTCGTCCTCACTTCTTGATTCGCGTAGAGCGCGCGAGATTACTTGAGCAGCAATTCGACCTTCAGGTGAAAGTCGAACATTTCGTGAGGACATTGCAAGACCATCATCCTCACGCACAATTGGTGCTGCGATGATCTCGACCTCTCTTGCAATTTCGCGCACTAGTGCAAGTTGCTGAAAATCTTTCTCGCCAAAGATTGCATATGTCGGCTTTACTAAATTAAAGAGTCTGCGAACAACGGTAACCACGCCATCGAAATGACCTGCACGTGAAGCGCCTTCATAGAGATCTGCAATTGGTCCAGCAACTAACTTTTCAAATCCTTCTGGGTAAATCTCCTCATATGTCGGAAACCAGAGATGTGTCACTCCATATTTCTCCGCTAACGCAATATCTTCCTCTGGAGTTTGCGGGTAATTCTCGAGATCGTCCTTATTTTCAAATTGGAGTGGGTTGATATAGATGCTTGCAACCACATGATCTGAATATTTCGAGGCGAGAGAGAAGAGTGAACCATGTCCTGCGTGGAGGGCGCCCATAGTGGGAACAAATGCGCAGGCAGAAGGAAGCTCATGAGCATCTCTTACTACTTTCATGGCTCCAGTCCTTTCAGGTACCGGGCGAAGTGAGGAAAGTCTAAACCTTTACGGTAATTGCTCCAAAAGTTCGGCAACCTTGCCATGGGTAAGCAGAAGTGCATCGGGCTCTATCTCGAACCAAGGCTCGAGAACAAAGCGACGCTCATGAGCACGTGGATGAGGAAGCATCAGCTCCTCTGCATAGCTCAAGATCCCGCCATATTGAATGAGGTCGAGATCGATAGTGCGCGGCCCCCACTTAATCACCCGCTCGCGCCCCAAGCTCTTCTCAATACCATGAAGAAGCGAGAGCAGTTCCGCTGCCGGAAGTTCTGATTCGATTATCGCAACTGCATTGAGATAGTCAGGTTGTTCAGGTCCGCCTACAGGCGCTGTTCTGTAATAGCGAGACACTGCAATAACTTCAGTCGACTCGCGAAGCAAGCGGACTGCAATGTTCAGCTGCTCTTCTGGGTTACCAATATTGGCGCCAAGTGCAACAACTGCTCTCATGGGCGAACAATCGTTACCGCAATATCGTCAAATTTCTCTTTGACCGGTGCACCTGGTTTGTGAACAGTGACTTCTACCGAGATGACTTTCTGGAAATCTGCAAGAATTTTCTCTGCAATATAACCCGCTAATCTTTCGATTAAATCAAATCTTTGATCTTCGATTGCTTGGCGCACTAAAGAAGTGAAGAGGCTGTAATCAATTGAATCCTCTAACTTATCGCTCTTGCTAGGAATCGATAGATCGAGAGTAATTTTGAGGTCTACAACGAAGTCTTGTCCCTCTTCCTTTTCAAATTCAAATACACCGTGATGTCCAAATGCGCGGACACCTTTTATCGCTATGCAATCACTCACTATTTCACCACCTTTACATGAGGCTCGACGCTATGGACTCGCACAGCCCAGATGCCTTTCCCGACTAAGGACTCAGAGATTGCAAGAGTGCCTGCCTCGCGATCGTCAGGAGTATCCCCGCCGATAAATCTCTTGCGCGAATGTCCAATCAATACCGGATAACCAAGTGCAACGAATTCATCGATGCGATTGAGAATCTCCCAATTGTGCTCTGCATCTTTGGCAAATCCGAGACCTGGATCGAGAACAATATTCTCGCGCTTGATGCCGGCAGCGAG
>JBFYJI010000059.1:0-4631 GCA_041311505.1 Candidatus Nanopelagicales bacterium
GAGCTGCTCCGTGATGTGGGTAAACAACGGTTTCGCCGACCTTAAATGTCATGAAAAGCCCTTTCAATGGGGAATTGAAGCCCTAATTCTACCAGCGTTCCAGAGATGAAGAAACCCCGAATAAGTAGCGTGAAATAGGCGTTATTAAAGGGTTTGAGGCATGAGATAATCGCGCCATGCGCAGAATTACAAAAGTTGCTGTTACAACTATTTCAATTGCACTCACACTCTCATTGTCATCTTGCTACGGCTCAGGTCCTGATGCCGCTACTCGCATGATCACTCGTGTGACAGATGGCAATGAGGCAGTAGTCGACACTGATGGCAGCGATCTTCGCGTCAACAACGTACTTCTCGTTGCAACTGAAGATGGTTCTGCTGTCTTGGTTGGAACAATCGTTAACCGCGCAGATGCAACTGATGAGATTCTCGGAATTTCTGCAGCAGGTCTTCAAGCAACATTTACTGGCGAGAAGAAGCTCTACACAAATAAGCCAATTCACTTTGAGGGTGAGAACGCCAATGCAAAGGCTTATTTTGCAGGCGTTAACGCAAAGCCTGGCTCAACCGTTCAGCTCACAATCGGTTTTGCTCGTGCTGGTTTAGTGACAATGAATGTCATCATCCGCGATAAGCGCGATGTCTATGCAGATGTCACAACTGGTGCAAAGCTCGCTAACTAAGCGCTCTCCATCTTGTAACCCATACCGCGCACCGTCTGAATAAACTCAGGGTTTGCGGGATCTTTCTCAATCTTTGCGCGCAAGCGCTTGATATGGACATCGAGAGTCTTTGTATCTCCAACATAATCACTACCCCAGACGCGATCAATGAGCTGCATACGCGTGAGCACACGACCTGCATTGCGCATTAAGAATTCGAGGAGCTCAAACTCTTTCAGCGGTAGTGAGATTGGTTGGCCGTTGACAGAGATTATGTGGCGATCAATATCGAGGCGCACTGGACCGACGGTGAGAACACCCACCTCAACATGGCTCTCAGAGAGTTCTCCACGGCGTAGAACTGCACGGATTCGAGCAATGAGCTCGCGTGATGAGTAAGGCTTAGTCACATAATCATCTGCACCGAGTTCGAGACCCACAACCTTGTCGATCTCTGAATCCTTTGCAGTGAGCATAATGATGGGCACAGAGGATTTTGCACGAATCTGTCGGCAGACCTCAGTGCCCGAAAGACCAGGCAACATGAGATCGAGAAGAATGAGATCGGCTCCGTTGAGCTCAAACTTCTCTACAGCCGAGAGACCATTAGAAGCTATCTCAACTTCAAAGCCTTCTTTACCTAAGAGAAATGCAATGGCCTCGGAGAGAGACTCTTCATCTTCAACGACCAAGATACGTGTCATTGACTCTCTCCTTTCATGATCGCCTCATCTCCAATGGGAAGGCGTATTGCAAATGTACTGCCTACTCCAGCAGAACTCCAGACGGAGACCTCTCCACCGTGGTTACCAATGACATGTTTCACGATTGATAGACCCAATCCAGTTCCACCTGTTTCACGAGAGCGAGCTGGATCAACACGATAGAAGCGTTCGAAGATTCGATTGAGATCAGCCTCGGATATTCCAACGCCTTGATCGACAACCGTTACTTCAACAATTCCATTTTCAACACTGCTATTGATGGTGACCTTAGTTTTATCGGGGCTGTAGTTGATCGCATTCTCAATCAAATTGTGAAATGCCATGATGAGGTGGGTGCGATCTCCAACAACGCTCGCCCCAGTACGTGGACCTCGGTAGATCTCTATATCTCGACTATCTGCCAGGAATTGGCATTGGTCAATTGCAGAATCAATTGCCTCATCGATGTCAACAGTGATCGCATCAAGGAGTGGGTCTGCATCCTGTAGACGTGAGAGATCAATAATCTCTTGAACAAGGTGGGATAAACGCTCCACCTCGTTGCTCATCATCGATGCGAATTTTGCAACCTGTGGGTCATTTGCTGCAGCGGTCACTGCATCGCTGAGAGTTCGAAGTGCGCTAATAGGTGTCTTTAACTCATGAGAGATATTTGCAACAAAATCTCTTCGAACTGCATCGATTCGCTCTGCTTCCGATTCATCGGTAAAGAAGGCAACTGTCACATCGCGATCTTGAAGTTGATTGACTTTCACCGCCAATTTGCGTGTGCCTTCACCGATAGGTCCGAGAGGAATTTCGATTGTTCCTTGTTGAGATTTTCCAGAGCGACGGACAGAACGAATGAGCGCAAGAAGATCTTCGCCAACCAACTTCTCATCTCGAATTACTCCGAGAGTGACAGCGCTAGGCGAGAAATAGATTGGAACTTCGCCTGGGGCGAGGATGACGGTAGCGATATCAATAACATTGAGGAGTTCTTCCACCTGTGGAGTCACGAAGAGGTGTGAGCTCTCTTCTGAACGATTTCTCCTCAACGAGCGTGCCATGGCTCAATCGTATGGTCTCGATGGCCCAGGTGACTTCGATTCACCAACTGTTCACCTTTGCGCAAGCGGGAATTTACGGCGGGAGAGTTAGTAAACACCCACCTTCTAATACCCTTAGCCTATGCGCGACGCCTTTCATGAAGATTTAGATTCGATCAACCAGACCCTCGTCGATATGTCATCTCTCGTAGCTGGAGCGATGGGACGCGCAACAACTGCGCTCCTCTCATCCAATCTCGAGCTCGCTGAAGAGGTCATCGCTGATGATGAGCGCGTCGATGCAATTCAGCATGAGCTCGATAACAAGACTCTCGATGTCATGGCGCGCCAGCAACCAGTTGCAAGCGATCTCCGTAATTTGGTGACCTCGCTACGTATGAGCGCTGATTTTGAGCGCATGGGTGACTTCGCGCATCACATCGCACGTATTGCTCGTATGCGCTACCCAGAGAGCGCAGTTCCTGCAGAGCTTGCTCCTACCGTTCAGGCGATGGGTGATGTTGCAGTTGCACTTATTAATAAAGTTACCGGCCTACTTCAGAGCCGCGATATCAGTGTCGCGCTTGAGGTTGAGCGCGATGATGATGAGATGGATAAGTTGCACCGCAAACTCTTTGAGGTTCTCCTAGATGACAAGTGGGAGCACGGAATCGAAACAGCAATCGACATCACTCTTCTCGGTCGTTACTACGAGCGCTGTGCAGACCATGCAGTTTCAGTATCTCGCCGTGTCTACTTCTTAGTCACCGGCGAATTTGCTGAGAAGCAATCCTAAATAATTACTTCTTACCCTGATTTGCAACAGCCTTGATTGCCTCTGCTGCTGCAGTGGGATCAAGATATTCGCCACCCTTAACAACTGGTGCAAACTTCTCATCGAGCTTATAGAAGAGTGGGATACCTGTTGGAATATTGAGCGCTGCAATATCTTCATCGCTAATTCCATCAAGATGCTTTACGAGTGCGCGAAGTGAGTTGCCGTGTGCTGTAACAAGCACAGTCTTACCTGACTTGAGATCGGGGATGATTGATTCTTCCCAATAAGGAATCATGCGCGCAACAACATCCTTAAGACACTCAGTAAGTGGCATATCTTTTCCGAGATCTGCATAACGAGGATCTTGATCTTGTGAAAACTCAGAGCCAGCAACGATTGGCGGTGGTGGGGTGTCATATGAACGGCGCCACAACATGAACTGCTCTTCACCGTATTCGGCGAGGGTTTGAGCCTTGTCCTTACCCTGAAGTGCGCCGTAATGACGCTCATTGAGTCGCCATGAGCGCTTTACAGGGATCCAGTGGCGATCGCATGAATCGAGGGCGAGCTGAGATGTATGGATAGCTCGACGAAGGAGTGAGGTGTGCACTACATCTGGAAGGAGGCCACGCTCTGCGAGCATGGTGCCGCCATTCTTCGCCTCAGCCTCTCCAGCCGCTGAGAGTCGAACATCAACCCAGCCTGTGAAGAGGTTCTTCGCGTTCCATTCAGATTCGCCGTGGCGCAACAAAATCAAGTTGTAGTGAGACATGTGCTTATCTTGCCATGTTCTACTAGAGTTCCACACGCTTCCCTTCAAGTTTTTCCTCACCTCACAAGGAGACCTTCGTGGCGCTAACACCTAAAGATGCCGTCCTGTTCGACCTCTATACCTCGCTCGCAGAACGCGTTGCAGCAGGTGCTCGCACATCTCTCGAGATGATCAGCGCGCCAAAAGAGAGCCGTAAAGATTTAGCAAAGCGCGTTGGCGCTATTGAGACAGAGGCCGATGAACTTCTCGGAAAGATCATCCGTCGTATCGACGATATGTTCGTAACACCATATGACCGTGAAGATCTCCATGCTCTCGCAAACTCACTCGATGATGCGATGGATGAACTTGAAGAGGCGACAGACCTTGTTGTTCTTCACAAGGTAGAAGAATTTCCAGAAGGCACCTACGAGCTCGTTGATGCAGCTCGTCGCCTTGCAGAGCTCACTGCAAGCAGCATGCCACGCCTTAAGAATCTTAAGGATCTCGAGCACTACTACGAAGAGGCAGATCGCATCGAAGATGAAGGCGATCGCATCCACCGCCGTATTACATCTCTTCTCTTCTCAGGTAATTTCGATGCAATGACAATTCTTCGCATCAACGCTGTTATCGATCGCTTTGAAGATTGCTTGGATGAGCTTGCACGCGTTGCACGCACAATCC
>JBFYJI010000017.1:0-17381 GCA_041311505.1 Candidatus Nanopelagicales bacterium
GGCAATATCGCGATCTCTCGTGAAGACGATGGTATCTACGGAATAGGTCTAGGTCTACACCCGCAAATCTCGGCTGACTGGAAGAATTTCTCTATCGAAAGCCGCGGCATTGGCAATCTGCCAGAAGGATTCAAGGCAGTAGCAGAGTGGGATGCATATTGGGCTCCCACGATTACAGGCGGCAGCACTCGTTCATTAGCTGTAGACGATGCTGAGATCAAGACTTTTCTTGAGAGCCATGCGCCTCACTCTTCAGTATTTCCAGGCAATGATGAAATTAAGAAATGGATTACAGTGCATAATGGTGAAATCCTTGTTGCAGTTGCCGCGCTCTGCAGATGGGAATCTGGTTTCTTAGTCGTCTCATCCGTTGCAACTCATAGCGAATATAGAGGACAGGGATATGGCAAACAGGTGATGCAGGATGCTCTCACCACCGCCAAGGCCCTAGGTGCAGATGAGCTCTCTCTAGGGGTAATGCACTCAAATACCAGCGCTCAAGCGCTTTACAGATCACTTGGCTTCCGATTGATGCATAACTTCACATACTGTGAAAGACGGTAAACTCCTGCCATGTCTGAAACCAGCAAGGTAGAGCGTCTACGCAACTACCGTAAGACCTATTGGGCGATGCTGGTCTCCTCTTCCTTGAGCCTCATTGCATCGCTCGTTCTCTCAATTGATGCAATCAAATTAGCCGAAGCTCCATCAAGCAAACTTGCCTGTGACATCAATGCCATTGTCTCTTGCGGCAAGGTCGCTAAGTCCTGGCAATCAAACTTGCTCGGATTCCCCAATGCATTCCTTGGCCTCATTCTCGAGCCTGTGATCATCACAGTTGCAATTGCTGGTCTCGGCCTCGTCGCCTTCCCACGTCGCTTCCTTAAAGTCGCACATGTGGGATATGGAATAGGTTTAGCTTTTGCGCTCTGGCTTCTCTCACAATCTTTCTTCGTAATTCATGCATTCTGCCCTTGGTGCCTCTTAGTGACAGCATCCACGATTACAGTTTTCTCAACCATGACCCGTATTAACCTTTTAGAAAATACATGGGGATTTTCTGAGTCACGCCATGCAAAGGTTGTTGCATTCTTAGATAGAGGTTGGGGTCGAGTGATCTATACAGTGACATATGCGATCATCATTCTTATGATCTACTTCAAGTACGGTCAGGAGATCCTTTAATGAAAGCTCCCCATAGCGATCAACTCGCAATTCTTGAGGTGCAGGCTCTCGATGATCAACTCGCCTCACTTGCTCAGCGCGAGGCAAATCTTCCTGAAACAGTGGCTCTCAATTCAGCGGTCATTAAGCGCAACAATGTGCGAGATCTCCGCATCGCAGCAGAGACAGAGCGCACCGATGTAAAGCGCGAGCTGGCGCGAGCAGAGGGAGATGTCGAGCAGATTGTCACTCGAATCAAACGTGATGAGGCTCGCCTAAATTCAGGCACCGGAACCCCCAAAGAACTTGAGCAGACTCAACATGAGTTGGTCACACTTGGCCAGCGTCGAGCAGAGCTCGAAGAGGCAGAGCTCACCATCATGGTGCAAGTCGAAGGAATAACCTCACGCATTGATGCTCTCTCCGCAGAAGAAGAAGTCTTAGCTGCAGAGATTGCAGAGTTGGAGATAAAGAAAGAGAACGCTCTCTCACTCATTATTAATGAGCGCAATTCTGTTACCGAGAAGCGCAATGCTGTAGCGGCAACTATTGGAGATGAGCTCAAGAAGCTCTACGCCAAGGTTGCAGAAGATAACAATGGCAATGGAGCTGCACTATTAGAGGGCAATCAATGCAAGGGTTGTCGACTCACCATCAACACAACTGAGGTTGGGCGTATTTCAGCACTTGCTGCAGATGAAGTTGTCCGCTGCGAACAATGTCGCTGCATCTTGGTGCGTAAGTAATTCGATGGCACGCACATTTCGCCTTACCGCAGATGGCGGTTCTCGTGGAAACCCTGGTCCAGCAGGATACGGAGCAGTTGTCTCTGAAAATGGAAAGATTCTCGCCGAACTCTTTGATGTCATTGGCATAGCAACAAATAACGTTGCTGAGTACAACGGACTCCTCGCAGGTCTCACACATGTCCACCAACTCGATCCAGAGGCAGAGATTGAGGTTGCTATGGATTCAAAGTTGGTTGTTGAGCAGATGTCAGGTCGTTGGCAAATTAAGCATGCTGATATGCGCGATCTCGCAAAGCAATGTCGCGATGCCCACAACCCTTCCCTTGTAAAGTATTCATGGATTCCTCGCGATGAGAATTCACATGCAGATCGCTTGGCCAATAAGGCCCTCGATGGCGGTAGCGCACATAAGCCTGTTGCAGTTATTCAGGAGAACTACCTCACTGATCGACTTCGTAGCTCTGAAGTTCCCACAATGATTTATCTCATCCGCCATGGCGAAACAATACTCACCCCTACAAGAAAGTTTTCAGGTACAGGATCACTAGATCCCGAGCTCACTGAAGATGGACTTGCTCAAGCAGAGCGCGTTGCTGGTGAAGTCGCAAAGTTAAAACCTGAGGTATTGATTGCATCACCTCTCAAGCGTGCGCGACAGACAGCAGATGCCATTGCTCGCACAACAGGTCTTGATGTAATCGACGATAAGGATTGGTACGAGCTCTCCTTCGGTACTTGGGATGGCAAGTCGATTGAAGAGGTGAGGGCCGAAAGCCCCGATGAATATCAGGCGTGGCTTAACTCATCTTCCTATCGTCCTGGTGGTGGAGAGTCCTACGATGAAGCGCGCATTCGAATCGATGCAGCTCTTGAGAAGTTGGTTGCTACCTACCCAGGTAAGAAGGTCGTAGTCGTGACACATAACGGCGTGATCAAGAGCGCAGTTAATCTCGCTATCGGTGGACCAAATGATGGCGTCTTCCATATGGATGCAACGCCGTGCTCAATCTCAACGATTTCAATCTGGCCATCTGATGGCCTACGCGCACTACGTTCATTTAATGAACGCGGACACCACAGATAGTCGCTTACGACAGCATCATTTCACGAACAAGTGGAACGACCTTGGTTCCGTAAAGTTCAATTGATCTCATCAACTGCGAATGTGGCATAGGCCCATTGCAGTATTTGAAATCAAATCTCTGAGCGCCAACAGACTTCAGTGCATATGTAATCTTCTTCGCAATTGTCTCTGGCGATCCCACATAGAGCGAACCTTGTGATGCCTCAGCCATGAAATGCTCTTGTGTTGTCGGTGCCCAACCACGCTCGCGACCAATCTTGTTATAGAGCGCGTAGTAGTTTGGCCAGAGCTGACTGAGAGCCTCTTCATCGCTATCTGCGCAGTGACCCGGTGAGTGAATTGAGATGGGAAGTTCTGGTCTTCCATACTCTTCAAGGCGATTGCGATAGAGATGGGCAAAAGGAGCAAAACGCGCAGGATCTCCACCGATGATTGCCAACGCCATCGGGAGTCCAAGTCGAGCTGCACGCACAACAGATTCAGGTGTTCCACCTACGCCGACGCGAACAGGAATTGCCCCCTTCTCTGTCTTTGGATAGACCTCTTGCTCAATGAGAGGAGTGCGAATTGATCCAGACCATGTAACAGGCTTCTCTTTTACAAGCTCTGCCAAGATGTGAAGCTTCTCTTCAAAGAGGATGCTGTAATCATCGAGGCTATAACCAAATAGTGGAAATGACTCGATAAATGAACCTCGACCTGCGGTTATCTCAGCACGACCATGGGAGAGCGCATCGATAGTGGCGAAACGTTGATAGACGCGTACCGGGTCATCGCTAGAGAGAACAGTGACGCCCGTACCGAGAACGATCTTCTCTGTCCGCGTGGCGATGCCGGCTAAAACTGTATCTGGCGCCGAGACTGCAAAGTCATCTCGATGGTGCTCGCCGATATTGAAATTATTGATACCAAGTTGATCTGCGAGTACTGCTTGATCTACAACATTACGTATGACCTGAGCTGCATGAACGGGCGCTCCGTTATCGTCATTCTGCATATCTCCGAATGTATCGAGTCCAAACCTTAGCTCCATATTTCAGAGACCTTTGCAGCTCGCGCAATTCGACCAGGGAGTTGGTAGTACATAAAGTTTGTATTTTGCTCATCGATAGTGCTGGCCGCATCGACCTTGTAGCCATTCCACTCAAAGCCAGATGTTGTATGAGCATCCGATAAGAGAGTGACGTCGTATCCTCGCTCAAATGCTGCATGCGATGTATGGCGCACGCAGTTATTGGTCTGTGCTCCACAGATATAGAGGTGGCCTACCTTGAGATCCTCAAGGATTGAATCAAGAGTCGTTGCTTCAAAACTGCTTCCATATAACTTTTCAACAATTGGCTCGCCTGTTGCAGGGACGAGCTCTGGAACAATCTGCCAGCCATCGCTATTGAGCGGAAGATCCTCTGCGGAGTGACGTACCCAGATAACGGGGATTCCGTTTTCACGAGCCTTCGCAACCGCAGTTGCCATATTCGCAACCTTTTCATCGCGTGCAAATGCATCAGAGACAACATTGACCTGAACATCGATAACGATGAGTGCTGACCCACCACGTTCGCCCTTATTAATAGCCATAGTGGAAGCGTAGACTGCAAATATGAAACTCAACGGCAAAGTAGCACTCGTCACAGGCGCAGGAAGCGGAATGGGGCGTGAGCTCACCCGCGAATTGGTCAAGAGAGGAGCTCGCGTTGTAGCGGTAGATATGCACGCTGCATCGGTTGAGGAGACGGCAAATCAGATTGGCAGTGGGGTCTATCCATTGACTCTCGATGTCACCGATCGAGCAGCTGTTGCTGCCCTTCCAGCAAAGGTTGAGAACCTTGTTGGGCCGCTCGATATATTGATTAACAACGCCGGAATCATTCAACCCTTTGTGCCAATTAAAGATTTGAGCGTCGAGTCTGCGGAGAAGGTGATGAATGTAAATTTCTATGGTCCACTCACTCTCGTCAAAGCGTTCTTGCCAACCCTTCTCGCGCAACCAGAGGCTCACATCCTCAATGTCTCGTCTATGGGCGCCTATGCACCAGTGCCGGGTCAGAGCGTTTATGGCGCATCCAAAGCGGCGGTGAAATTAATGACCGAAGGTCTGCGATCTGAATTGATGGGAACCAACGTTGGAGTTACCGTCGTATTCCCTGGAGCGGTCAAAACAAATATCACCACCAACTCAGGACTTGCTATGCCAGAGGTCGATGCTGACGCACCTGCCTTTAAGCAGACTGCAGCAGATGTTGCAGCAACGATGATGGTGGATGCGATTGAAAAAGGTAAGCCACGTATCACTGTTGGCAAAGATGCAACGATGATGGATCGACTCTCACGACTCAACCCAGTCTTTGCAGCCAACTTGATCTATAAGCAGATGAAGAGCTTGCTCAATTAATTGCGTAGGTAATCGATAATCGCTTGGTGATCTCGCTGGAGGCCTTTGTATTCGATTGTCTCAGGGAGAAATGAGACAAGAGTCTCTGCAAATAGAGATGCAGTTTCTGGGGACTCTTTAATCCACGAGAGTGGCTCTGCGCGATTGCGAATGGTGAAGAAGAGAAAATCACCATCACGAGATCGCGTGAGAGTCTGTCGCTCAGTGCGCCACCAGTAATCCTGGGGCTCTGCGGGAGCATGGATAGATGTTGGCTGATGGAGATCTGCGGTGCTATGAAGAGACCAATTCTTTCTCCACACTGGCCGATCTACTGTGATTTTGTTGAAGGTGGCTGTCATATAAGGGGCTAGGGCGCTCTGGTAGCCAGGTACGGGGGTATGAACTGCATCCATGCCTTTTCCTACCTTCTCGCTGAGTTTCCAGCGAGAGGGAAAGAGAACTGCGCCAGCAACAATCGTCCATTCGCCATTTTCTCGGCTTAATACAACTAAGTCTTCACCAATAATGGACGCCACTTGCAGTAACACATCATCGCCTGTCAGGTCGACAGTGTGAGATGTAGGGAGGAATGTCAACGAATCTTCTTCGATGCGATATGTGGCGGTATGAAAAGTAACAAGATTATCGATTACTCGAGAGATGAGTTCTTTAACTGCACCGTGATAACCGGGCAACTCTTGGTAGACAACATCTCTTGCAGAAGTGGCGAGAGAGATGCGTTCGGGAATTTGTGTCAGTAGATCTTCGCCGTCTTCAATCCAATTCTCGGCTTCTAGTGATCGCAATCCCATATTAAGTCGAAAAGGTTTGCCATCAGCTGGAGGGGGATAGACATAACCTTTACTCATGGCTTTAGTATTGCCGAGTGAATACCTACCTTCAATCACTTCGCGGTAGAGAGATTGTTCGTATCGAGATGGTCTGCCTCGGCAACATCTGTCGTTCGCCGATGGCAGCAGCGGTACTTGCTAATCGGGCAAGTGAAATCTCAACCCCGCGCATTGTTGTAACGAGCAGCGGGACATCAGCCTGGCATGTAGGGGAGAGCGCCCATCCATTATCGGAGAAGACGTGGAAGCTTGCTGGGTATCAGCACTCCCATAGCGCTCGCCAATTTATCCAATCTCACTTTGATCAGGTAGATGTGATTGTGGCGATGGATCTTTCCAACCGCGAGAACATTCTTAAGCTCGCTCGCAATGAGAGCGATCGTGAGAAGGTGGTCATGCTTCGCCAATTTGATCCAGAGGCAGATTCCGTGGAGGTCCCCGATCCATGGGGCAATGAGGTCGAGGCCTATCAAGAGGTCCTCGCCATGGTGGAGGCAGGGGTCTCTGGCCTCCTACAAGAGTTTGCGAAATAGTTAATTACGCAACACTTATGTTGCGTAATTCAGCCTCACCCGCTAGCCTTCTTTATATGAAGGCATCAGAGCTCACAGAGGCAAGACCAGCGATTATCAGCGGTCTTACCCTCAACGTAATGAGCGGTCGCCTCATGTCATTAGGACTGCGCAAAGGAGCTCGAATTCAGCGACTTCGGAAAACGACAGGCGGTGGGATTCTTTTCCGAGTCGAGGAACACCGCGTTGTGCTTCAGAAATCACTCGCCGAACTGATCGAAGTGAGTGAAGAAATCTGATGTGCTCTGAATGTCAGAATGTTGCCCATGGCACGGTTCTAGAAAACCGCAAGAATCCTGTCATTGCTTTAGTTGGAAGATCGAATGTAGGTAAATCAACACTCTTTACCCGCATTTCTGGCGTGCACAGAAAGATGGGAAATTGGCCAGCAACCTCCGTCGAAGTAGGAAGTGCTGAGGTAACTTTCAATTCGCAGGAGCTCACGCTCTTAGACCTTCCGGGAATCGCGTCCATTCACCCAGTCTCTCCGGATGAGGCACTTGCAGTAGATATTCTCAATAACGGAAATCCCGACTTAGTTGTATTTGTAATTGATTGCGCGAGTATGGCTCGCTGCCTATTCTTACTTTCAGAACTCATAGAGCGCAAGAAGAAAATTCTTGTGACGCTCTCCATGGATGATGTTGCACAACGTCGGGGACTTGATGTATCTGCAGAAAAACTCAGTGATTTTCTTGGTTTACCTGTACTGAAGGTGAACCCCCGGAAGAATTCTGGTATTGAAGAGCTTAAAGTTGCGATCCTCAGAGAACTCGCAAGTGAGCAGAACCCAACTCCTCTCTCATTCTCCTCGGTAGAAGAGCGAGTGGACTGGGTGCATAAAGTCACCTCCACTGTGACAACAAAGAGTTATGCAAAAGAATCTAAATCCGATCAACTCGATAAGGTGCTCACCTCCCCAATCTTTGGTCCCCTCGCATTGCTCGGAATTCTTTGGACCGTGTTCCAAGGAACTACAACTTTTGCAGCTCCCATGCAGAACTGGCTCGATATATTAATAAATCAGAAAATTGGATCATTTGTCGCTGAGCACATCGGAGCCAATTCCATTGTTAAAGGCCTAGTTGTCGATGGCGTTCTTGCTGGTGTTGGCACTCTCCTCACTTTCCTTCCTGTGATGACAGTCATGTTCTTCTTCTTAAGCTTCTTAGAGGACTCCGGCTACATGGCAAGAGCTGCTGTCGTTGCAGATCGCATCATGCGATTAGCAGGTTTGCCGGGGCGTGCGATTCTCCCCATGCTCGTAGGTTTTGGTTGCAATGTGCCAGCGGTGAGCGCAACTCGCGCTTTACGTGACTCTAGACATCGCTTGATTGCCGGCCTAGCTGTTCCATTTACTGCCTGCTCGGCACGTCTCGCCGTCTACGTATTCGTAGGGACTGTTTTCTTTGGAAGAAATGCCGGAACTGTTATCTTTTTGATGTATTTGATTTCAATCGCTCTAGTTATTGGTTTCAGCTTTATATTCAAGAAGTTATTCGTTAAAGATGCGCCTCGTGAGCCGCTTCTTATTGAACTCCCACCTTACAAGTTGCCCACCTCAATGTTGATCGTCTCCGATGCATGGTTGCGAGTGAAAGGATTCTTGAGAGAAGCTGGCGGTGTAGTCATCATCACCGTAATTGCGGTGTGGGCACTGATGGCGATCCCATTCTCTTCTCAATACTCATTTGGTGAAGTCCCAGTCGAGAAGAGTGCATACGGCTCTGTCTCAAAGGCAATTTCCCCTATTTTTTCTCCAGCTGGTTTTGCAGATTGGCACACTACGGGTGCACTAATCACAGGATTTGTAGCTAAGGAAGTCGTTATCTCTTCATGGGCTCAGAATTACGCTGTTGATAGTGAAGATGATAAGAGCCAACGTAAATCACTCGGAATTCTATTAAAGAAAGATTTTGAAGGATCGAGTAACGGCGATACCTACCCTGCGATCTGGGCATTCTTAGTCTTCCTCACCGCATATACACCTTGTGTTGCAACGGTTGGTGCACAAAAGAAGGAATTTGGCACTCGTTGGGCTCTTATTGGGGTAGGGCTGCAATTAGTTGTGGCGTGGAGTCTTGCCGTAGCGATTTTCCAAATTGGAAGGCTATTGGTATGAGTACTAACGCAATGAACAAAGTTCGCGAAGCCCATAGAGCAGGGGCAATCACTCGAAAAGAGATACGCGTATTAACTGGACTTGATGAAGATATTGTTGATCTTTGCGTGGATCTACTTATCAACTCTGATGAGATTCAACCAACTCAACTCAAAGGCGCATGCACTATTGGAGGATGCAATAGTTGCGGAGAAGATTCCACCTGCCATCCAAGGGAAAATACCGCAGGCCCAGTCTTTATCTCAATCTCTTCCCGACAGGATTAGTGCAATGCTCGCGAATTGCTTGGTCGGTCTCCGAGAGGGACTTGAGGCAGCGCTAGTTGTGGGCATTCTGATCGCCTATCTCAAGAAGATTGGCCAAGCGGCTCGCACTTGAGTCATCTTGTCAGGTCTCTTTACCGTATTCGCAGCAAAGTAATTAAATTACTTAAGTAGGGGATGGCCTCGCATATCTATGCGGGGCTTTTCTCTTGCCTTAAGATTCTTCCATGCCAGTAAGTGATGGAGATCGCGAGAAGTACTTTCCTCTTATCGAAAAGCGCTACGGCGAGAAAATGTCGTACTGGTTTAAGGTGATGAAAGAGCTTGAAGGTGAGAAGTACCCGGTTCAGGTTGCTCATCTCAAAGAGAATTACGGCTTCTCACAGGCTCATGCAAATGCGCTGGTGATGTATTCACGAGGATCTTTGAGCTCAAAGCGCCACGAATCTCCAGCTCAGTACTTCAAGACTTTAGATCCTCAGCAAGCGAAGACCGCTAAAGCAATCTTTAAGACGATTCAGACTAAGTATCCCGATCTTAAGTTAGTGATGGCATGGAATAAGCCGATGCTGATGAAAGATAAGAGCTACATCTTCGGTCTTGCACCTACAAAGAACTACATATTAATTGCTCCATGGAATATGGATGTCTTTGCAAAGTACATCCCGCAATTTGATGGCTATAAAGTTAACAAGAAAACTGTTGCAGTCCCCAATGATTGGGAGATTGATTCAAAGATCTTGTTAGGAATGATCAAAGACAGTCTGGCGGCGATTAAATAGTACTTCTACCTTTTCTCCCCGGAGTGAGCGGATTTTGAGAGATAAATGGATAGAACCAAAACTAGAATGATTCCAGCGTTGAGCGCCATCTCCATAAGAGATCTTTGAAAAGCTGAATCGGTTTTGGAGGATTCGAGAGTAAGTGAAGCGCCAACAGTCAATAAATGACGAACTGAGGCAATAACGCCAATAACAAGGAACTTATCGAGTTGAAATACACCATCTGTAAATCTGGATACCACAGTTCGAAGAATTTCCAGAATTATGACTACAAACAAAACATCATTGACGCCTTGAATCATTCCGTTTGGAAAAAATGGATCTGTTTCGATTAGCCGTTTAACAATGAAGACAAATGCACCAAGAGCGATAGCAAACAATGTCGTGGCTAATATTGCATGGAAAATATCCTCAACTAAATCCATGTATTTCTTTGGGATAATTGATGTCTCTACATCATTCTTAAGGTTCATATGTAAATCTTAATGCTCGAAACAATTATTGTTTTAGTGCTAGCACTTACTAGTGCTTAGACATGGTAGAAATCTGGGTGTCTTCAATTGGTACTCCAGTGCTTCTGGGTGTGCTTTCAAAAGAAGTCTATCCTCGAATTTTGCCTTCACAAATAGATCCACTGTCAATGCGCTCAGTATCACGATTGAATATCTGTTAGTTGATAATCCAACCAACGCAAGTGCAAATAGCATAACTGCAAGGTACATAGGGTGACGAAGATACTTATAAATACCTTTATTTATCAAAGGTGCGCCAGGGAGTGGAATTGGGTTGACTCGTAATGATGGTTTGAGAGATAAATAAGAAATCGAGAGAATCGCCATGCTTATGAACATGAGCAGAGTGCTTATAATTAAATAGTCTGGGGTGAAGAAGATGAAAGCAAAAGCCAAGAGAATGCCTAAGGAAATAAATTGAACCAAAACTAGTGCATTCGCATACTTGCGGGGGTTTAACTTACTCATCACTTAGCCCTCATTCATTTGCTTAATGCGCGCCTTTACGATCTTCTTAAGAAGACCTTTCGGCATCGGCTTCTCCTTATCAAAGTGGATAGAGCCCTTAGTCTGCTCATATCCAGCTAGCTCATCTTTCAATACAACATTGATAGAGCCACTATAAGGGAAGATGCTGTTGTGGTTCTTGTAGCCATCAAACCCAATGATGCCTTTGCCATTGATGGCGAAAGTCGGAATTCCGTACTTAATTACCTCTTCAGCATCTGGTAACGCCTCAGCAAGAATGAGTCGAACTGCCTGCAGGGCATCTCGTTGAGGTTTAGCAAACTTCTTAAGGTGGGCAGTGACTTCAGCTTTGCTCATACTGCGATGCTACTCTTAATACATGACTTTCTCAGAGCTTAACTTCGTTGGTGTTCTCATTGCATTTATCGTCTCTTTTGCAAGCGGTGGAATCTGGTTTGGACCAAAGACTTTCTATCCAGTGTGGATGAAAGCCAAGGGCATCGAATCAGGTCAGCTGACGACACAGCAGAACAAGCCTGCATTGCTCTTTGGTGGAACAATCCTTGGTGTTTTGATTCAGACTCTCACTCTCGGCATCATCATTACCTCGATCAGCGTGGGTCGCGAGATTGGCATTACCGATGGTGCAGGTATCGGCTTTGCGCTCGGAGTTGGTATTGGAATGTTTGCTTCGCTCTCGCATCGCCTCTTTGGCGGAGATAGCCTTAAGGTCTGGGTCATCGAGACTGCTAATGATGCAATCAACCTCACAATCGCCGGCGCGATCATCGCCTTCTTTAACTAGGCACCTCTATGTTTAACGAATACGAGGATGAGGCGAGAGAGCGCTGGGGCGATACCGATTCCTACAAAGAATCTACTCGCCGCACCTCTAAGTATTCCAAGGAAGATTTTGCTGCTGCAAAGGTAGATCAAGAGGCAGCTACAGAGATGTTTGTGATGGCTTTTGGAAATGGTTATGACGTTCGGTCAGAGCAAGCTCAGGCAGCTGTTGTTGCACATCGCGCAGCTATCTCTCAATGGTTTTATGAGTGCTCTGTTGAGATGCAGAAGAATTTGGCGTTGATGTATATCGAGGACCATCGATTTAAGGCTTACTACGATGGCCGCGTAAGGGGTTTGGCGCAGTATGTCCACGATGCCATCATGGCTCAGTAAGGTCATCCACGAAGATCCTGTAATTCGTAAGGTCGCTCTCGCTTCTCTGATCGATCGTTTTGGTAATGGTTTACTGATTTCAGTCCTTGTCATCTACTTCTCATTTGTTGAAGGAATTGGCCCGCATAAGACAGCGTTAGCTCTCTCTATCGGTGCAGCTGCCGGAATCATCGCCACCATTCCTGCCGGCCATATCGTCGACCGTGTTGGGCAGCGGAAAGTTGCCGTCCTCTCAATGTTCGCCAATGGCCTCGCCATTTTCGCCCTCATCTTTGTTCACACATTTGAATGGCTTGCAGCTGCATTTGTCGCAGATTCAATTGCAAATGTATTTAGCCGCAACTCTCAACAAACATTGATAGCTCGAGTAGGAGACCCAAAGAACTCAGCCCGTAATCGTGCATATACGCGCTCTATCAATAACCTTGGTATCGGTCTGGGAAGTTTGGGGGCAGGTATCGCCCTCAGCGTTAACTCTGAATTTGGATACAAAGTCATTCTGCTTCTCGATGCCCTTACCTTCTTAGCAGGAGCCTTTATATACACAAAGGTTCCTTACTTTGCTCCCACTCTGAAAGAGAAGGAAAGATTTGATTGGAGCATTTTTCACGATAGACGTTATATCGCTGCGACAGCGATGGCCGCTATTACCAACATCCAATTTGTAGTTCAGAATATTGGCCTGCCGATTTGGATAGTCAAATACACCGATGCGCCGCGGTGGTGGGTCTCAGCCCTTCTCATCATCAACACTGCATCCGTTGTTGCTTTTCAGGTGAAGGTAAGTAAGCGATCAAGACCGCTGAAGGATTCTTACTCCCAATACATGATGAGCGCAGGCCTGATAGCTGCAGCGTGTGGGCTCTATAGCCTGGCAGAAGGTCCAACTGCCCAGATTGCAGCCTTACTTCTCTTAGCCGGAATGGCGCTTCATGTGACCGCAGAGATCTTTATTGCAATGATTCATTGGCAGATGTCATTTGATCTTGCAGACCCAAGTAGGCAAGGTGCCTATTACGGAATCTGGACTCTTGGTAATAGCTTGAGCGAGATCGTTGGTCCTGCGCTTGTTACTTACGCATTAATCTCACTCGGGAAACCTGGTTGGGCGCTCCTAGGATTGCTCTTCTTACTCAACGCATCCCTTTACAAGAAGATAGTTCTCTCTCCTAAGAATTAAGTCCCTCAACCAATAGCGCTGCAGCATCAATCTCAACTTTCTGGTGAGGATAGAGCTGCTGACCTGGGTAGTTCTCTGTATGCGCAAAAGGATCTTCGAGCTTCTTGATCCCTGACAACTGCTGTAAAACAAAGAGACCGCAGAACGGTGAATAGACAGCGTTATAGCCACCCTCGTGCGCTATCAGAATTCGATTCTTTGCAGTAATTGCAGCGCATTCCATAAGAATTTTAGTGAGTTGGGCATAACCATTTGCAGTGACCATCATTCGACCGAGAGGATCGTAGACAGAGGAGTCAAAGCCTGACGCAACTGCGATGAAATCTGGCTTGAACTTTAATAGCGCTGGCTTTACAACGCTTTCGAAGGCGTAGATATAACCACCATTGCCGGTACCAGCAGGGAGAGGGATATTGATATTGCTTCCAACTCCCGCACCTTCACCACGCTCTTCGCGCTCTCCACTATTGCGAGGATAGAGACGCTCTTGATGGAGAGAGATCGTGAGCACATCGGGATCTGAATAAAAGACTTCTTGGGTTCCGTTTCCATGGTGAACATCCCAGTCAACCACTGCGATCCGGATGCCAGGATTCTCTTTCTTGATCACCGATAGAGCGATACCTAAATTCGAGAAGAGGCAGTAGCCCATACCACCGCTGCGAATCGCATGATGTCCTGGAGGGCGCACAAGCGCATATCCATTATCAACCTGACCGGCCATGATCGATTGTGCGAGTGCGGTGACAGCGCCAACTGCCATCGTGCCGATCTCATAGCCACCTTTAGCAAGGGGAGTCTCACCATCACCTGCATCGCCACCATTAGGTTGCTCACTTACCTTTTTGAGATTGGTGAGATAGCTCTGTGGGTGCACAAGGAGGAGTTCATCGTTTGTTGCATGACGTGCTTGGATCCGATGGAGAGAATCAATAAGTCCTGATACGACAATCAATTCGTGGATGCGCTTCTTAGTTTCGGCATTCTCATAGTTGAAGTAAGGCTGTAGACCTGCAGCGGGATCACTGGGAAACATTCCGGCGCCAGATCCCGTGTCATGCCATCCAAAGAGCTCGTGATAAACGTAACCAGTCTTCATTGCTACGCCTTTCGAGAGAATGAGATGCCGAATTAAGTAGAACTATAGGTCCATTTGACTACCGAGTGTGATAACCCGACTCTCCGGGAGTCCAAAGTAAGTTGAAGCTCGTGCTGAATTCCTGTGCAAAATACTAAATGTCTTTTCGGTGTATCCCCTGAGTTGTCCTTGTGGTGACTCAACAAACTTACGGTCAGCGAGATAGTAAGTGCATTTCTCTTCTTCTTCAGGGCTCATCACATGAGTGCGAATTGCCTCTTGAATATTTATATCTTGTGAGAACCCAACCCAGACATACAACTGGCTAACTCGATGATTAACTTCTTTTAGAGTTGGCTTAGCTGTTACTACAGGAACATCACCCTGAATTACGCTTACAATTAATATTTTCTGAGGACAGGAGTGAAGATTTCTGATCTGTGCCACTAGAGCCTGGGGAACTTTAAGAGCAGATGTAGAAAGGTAGATTCCCGTATCCGGAAGAACCGAAACGATACCGGAAGATATATTTTCTTCTATTTCACTCCAAGAAATATCCTGCTCTTTCATTGCGGCCTCAAGGGCTTTTTGCCCTGTTCGCCAAACCCACATTAGATAAGTAATTGCTGCACCAATGAGAAGGGGCACCCAAGCACCTTTAAGAATTTTAGTAACAGTGGCAAGGAAGAAGGCAAGGTCTACGACTAGGAAAATTGGGAGAATAAGCACAAGCGAACGTTTCCTCCACTTCAACTTCTCGTTGGCAACATACGCAAAAGCGATTGTAGTCATCAACATTGTGGCGGATATTGCAAATGAGTACGCCCCTGCAAGTGCGCTTGAAGTCTTGAAATTAATAACTAGGAAAATTGAGCCAATGCCCACTATTAAATTGACTGCAGGAACATAGATCTGACCGGCAAACTCTTTACTTGTATGAATAATTCTAAATCTTGGAAGCAAGCCAAGACGAACAGCTTGCCGGGATAGGGAAGCGACTCCCGTAATTAGAGCCTGCGATGCGATAATTGTGGCTAATGTTGCAAGTATCACTAGAAATATTCGAAGATGGTCATTTGGCGCAAGAGCGAAGAAGAGATTCCTTTCTTCTTCTGGATTCTCAAGTACTAGTACCGCTTGGCCGAGATAATTGAGGATCAAAGCAGGTGCAACAACAACAAACCATCCAATCCGAATCGCTCGTTTACCGAAGTGTCCGAGGTCTGCGTAGAGGGCTTCTGCGCCGGTAATCGCAAGAATTACAGAGGAAAGAATGATCAAAGTATGAAATCCGTGGTGGGCGATGTACTCGATAGCATAAGTTGGGAGTAACGCCTTCAAAACATCGGTATTTGTCTGCACTTTGAGAAATCCAAAATAGGCAATAGTCACAAACCACAAGAGAACTATTGGCCCAAACACTTTTCCAATGCTTTGACTGCCTTTAAATTGCACACTGAACAGTGCAATAAGAATCGCTACTGTAATCGGAACGGCAAGATGACCGAAACTTGGGTTAATTTCAGCAAGACCTTCCGTAGCAGAGAGAACTGAAATGGCCGGAGTAAGCATTCCGTCGGCGACCAACAGAGAGGTGCCGAGGAGCATAAACATTACAAAGAGATATTTTGAACCGCTCCTTGCATTCCTTATTCTCTGGGGCAAGAGTGCGAAGAGGGAGAGGATTCCACCTTCTCCTTGGTTATCTGCTCTCAAAACAAAGGCCAAGTATTTGAGAGAGACAATGATCATCAGTGACCAGAAGAGAAGTGAAACAACACCATAAATATCATATATAGCGGTACCAGCAGTATTGAGCGATTCGCGCAAAGCGTAAATTGGGCTTGTGCCAATATCTCCAAATACGACGCCTAATGCACCTAATGTAAGAACACCGAGTGAAGTTTTCTTGTGTGACATCGCTAAGCCTTTCTCACGATGCTCGATTTGAGATTCATCGGACCAAAACCATCGACTTTCGCTTCAATATCGTGATCGCCGGGACCATCAACGAGTCGTATTCCACGGACCTTAGTTCCTACTTTGAGAGTATTTGAGCTTCCTTTGACCTTCATATCTTTGATGATGGTGACATCATCGCCATCGGCCAAGATATTCCCTGAAGCATCTTTGATTACACGCACTGACTCTTCGGCAGATTCGGAAGGATTCCACTCGTGAGCGCACTCAGGACAGACAAGTAGCGCCCCCATTTCATACGAGAATTCAGATCTGCATTCAGGACATGGTGGGAGATCGCTCATGCGATGAGTTTAACTATTGTGCAGTAGCTTTCACCAGCATTCAGGCTACTATTTCAATATGGATCTCAATCTTTCCCTTGAAACAATTGGGCAGACTATTGAGCAGTTGATCGAAGCAGCAAAGCGTCATTCAAGCTCCATTGCGCTTATTGGGGCCGGCTCCGCAGGTGCCGAGTTTTCCCGCATGGATAAGTACTCCGATATCGATTTCTTTCTCATTGTTGAAGAAGGAGCATCAGCGCAATTCATCAATGACAACTCATGGTTTGGTGCTGATCTAACCATCGCCTTCTCATTTAGGGATACTGATCATGGAAATAAAGCCCTACTCAGCAACGGTGTATTTCTAGAGTTCGCAATCTTCACAGAGACGGAGCTCGCCAAGTACGGAATCCCGGGTCTAAGAACTCTATGGAGTCGAGAAGGATTCATACTTCCAGATTTCTCTACTGCTACCTATGCTGCAAACGAGCGGGATATTTCTTACTATGTTGATCAGGCTCTCTCAAATCTTTATGTCGGTGCACTGCGAATGCGAAGAGGAGAGCGCCTTGCTGCTCTTGCAATGATTGAGCGTTTTGCATTAACCAACCTACTAATCGCTTATCGTCGAAAGAAGGGTGCTTTCGTTGAAGATCTCTTCAATATTGAGCGACGAGCTGAGAAAAGCCTCGGGGTTGACTTCTCTAGTCTGATTTATGGGTACGCATCTTTAGAGAAATCCCTCGAAGCCATTCTC
>JBFYJI010000060.1:0-4446 GCA_041311505.1 Candidatus Nanopelagicales bacterium
ATAAAACGCTTCATCTTTGGATTCCAACGACGAGTCTGGTGTCCGAAGTGGACTCCGCTGTCGAGGAGTTCGCGCATTGTTACAACTGCCATGACGGCACGCTCCTTCTTGGGTTTTCGCGCGCACGCGAATGAACCCGCTCGGTTGATGGCTTCACGATTTGTGAGGCCCGTCGCGTTCACAACGCCGACTCACTAATTACTTACTGAGACCGAAGTGGCTCTCTTTCCTCGTAAGACGATTCAAGAGAAGAACGCTGAGATGTCACAGATTTCGCAATCCGTGCAGGGGCGAGTCTACCTGAGCTGAAGGGGTGGTAATTACGCTCGAGGATGAGCTTGTTTGAAGGCCTGGCGGAGGCGATCGGTGGAAACATGGGTATAGATCTGGGTCGTGGCAAGGGATGAATGGCCAAGAATCTCTTGCACCGTACGGAGGTCAGCCCCTCCCTCAAGGAGATGAGTTGCCGCCGAATGACGAAGGGCATGTGGCCCCATCCGCTCCACCCCCTCGAGCGCGGAGAGAGCTTCATAGACAATAGTGCGAACTGCGCGTTGATCGATCCGCTTTCCACGAGCACCTAAGAAAAGTGCACGAGCAGATTTATCGTTTGCCAGCTGAGGACGTGCATCGTTGATGTAATTGTTGAGAGCTTTCACTGCGGGAGCTCCCATCGGAATCATTCTCTCTTTATTGCCCTTACCCAGCACTCGAATTGTGTTGCGATGGAAATCGAGATCTTCTAAATCAAGACCGCATACCTCTGAGACACGAGCACCTGTTGCGTAGAGCAACTCAACAATTGCAACATCGCGAATTGAAGCTGGAGTATCGAACTCTGCTGCACGTGTAGCCATCGAATCGATTGCCGTCACTGCATCTGATTGAGTGAGAACTCCAGGCAAAGTGCGATGAGGTTTAGGAGTCGCGAGAGTTGCGCCTACATCGCTCGTTATATATCCACGCTTTGCCGCCCACTTAGTAAAGAGGCGAATAGATGTTGCTCGACGTGAAAGCGTTGTGCGGGCTCCCCCACGAACTTGTTGAGTTGCAAGCCATGATCGAATTATAGGAAGGTTAAGGGATTCAATGTCTGAAACACCATTGCGACCCAAATGCTCGATGAGTGAATCAAAATCACCGAGGTATGCACGGACGGTATGTGCTGAGAGAGCTTTCTCAGATGTGAGATGACGTTGGTAGGCGTCGCGTATCTCATCGAGAGTGCTCATGCGCCTTACTGTATCGGCTTGAGTCCCTGACGGAGCAGTCCAAAGGTGAGCGCGTCTTCCAGCGCCATTGCAGATGCTGCGATGACGTTCTCGTGAACACCAACTGTGTTCCACTCACCCTTACCATCTGAAGTCTCAATCAATACACGCGTGATCGCACCTGTACCGAGACGACCTTCAAGGATACGAACCTTGTAGTCGGTGAGTTCGAGGGATGAGATCTGCGGATACAACTCATTGAGGCCATCGCGAAGAGCGGTGTCAAATGCGTTAACTGGACCATTACCTGCACCAGAGCATGTGATCTCTTTACCCTGAGCAGTCACAGTTACCTCTGCTTTGGTAATGATGCTTCCATCTGCACCGTGCTCTGTTGTGGTGAGCCAGTGATCGATAGAGAAGAATGATGGACGCTTTCCAGTTGACTCTTCGATAAGAAGAAGTTCGAAAGATGCATCGGCAGCTTCAAAGGTAAAGCCCTGAGCCTCCATAGCCTTCACGCGCTCGACGATTCGGGTGATGAGCTCGCGATCTCCACCTAGATCAATGCCGAGTTCTTGTGATTTCAATTCGATAGATGCGCGACCTGCCATATCAGAGACGAGCATGCGCATATCGTTTCCGACAGATGCTGGATCTTCATGCTGATAGAGCATTGGATCTACCTTTATTGCAGATGCGTGCAAGCCGGCCTTATGAGCAAATGCTGAAACACCCGTATATGGCTGACGAGGTGATGGAGCAATATTAGTTACCTCTGCGACTGCATGTGAGATACGGAAGGCCTCACGGAGAGCATTAGCAGGAAGAACTTCTTTCTTCTTCTTGAGCTCTAAATTGGCGATGATGGTGACGAGATCTGCATTACCGGTGCGCTCACCATATCCATTAAGAGTGCCCTGAACGTGAGTAGCACCTGCAGCAACTGCTGCCATTGAATTGGCTACAGCACAACCTGTGTCGTTATGGCAGTGGATACCAACGCGCGCCGATGTTGCACCAATAACATCATGAACAACATCGGCAATCTCATCAGGAAGCATTCCACCGTTGGTATCGCAGAGAGCTGCGACGTCGGCGCCGGCCTCCATTGCTACACGGATAACTTCAAGTGCATAAGCGCGGTTTGCACGGTAGCCGTCGAAGAAGTGCTCAGCATCGAGAAAGACCCGCTGACCTTCTGCGCGAAGGTGAGTGATTGAGTCGCGGATCATTGCGAGGTTCTCATCGAGATTTGTCTTAAGTGCGAGATCAACATGGCGGTCATATGACTTAGCTACAAGAGTGACTGCAGCTGCGCCTGAATCACGAAGTGCACCAAGAAGAACATCATCTGCTGCCTTTACATTGGGGCGACGTGTCGCACCGAAAGCAACAAAGGTGGCGTTCTTGAGCTTGAGCTCTTTCTTAGCAAGAGCGAAGAACTCAGTATCTTTTGGGTTAGCTCCTGGCCATCCGCCCTCGATAAAACCAACTCCAAGATCATCGAGATGGCGAGCAATAGTCAGCTTGTCATGGATGGAGAGATTGAGACCCTCTTGCTGCGCACCATCACGAAGTGTGGTGTCGTAGATATGAAAGCTGTCGTCCAATCCAGAATTTAATTGGGCCATTACTTAACCGGCTTCATCCAATTGTGGCTATCGGCTGTTGTTCCGTGCTGGATAGCCAACATGTGATTGCGAATCTTCATCGTGATCTCACCTGGCTTGCCATCGCCTGTCACCCAAGTACCCATTGCGGACTTTGCCTGCCCTACAGGAGAGATCACTGCTGCTGTACCGCATGCAAAAATCTCTGTAATTTCACCTGATGTCACTCCATCGCGCCAATCATCGACAGAGATCATGACCTCTTCGGTCTTATATCCAAGATCTTGTGCTGCTGTAAGAATTGAATCGCGAGTGATTCCTGGAAGAAGTGTGCCGGTGAGCTTTGGAGTCACAACGCGAGCATCTGTGCCTTTACCCTTAACGAAGTAGAGGTTCATGCCGCCCATCTCTTCAACCCACTTACGCTCTTTTGCATCGATCCACACAACTTGATCGCATCCTTGAGCAGCTGCTGCTTTCTGAGCAATGAGTGAGGCGGCGTAATTTCCTCCGCACTTCGCCTCACCGGTGCCGCCTTGCGCTGCACGTACATATTCAGTTGAGATCCAGACAGAGACTGGTTTTGATGGATCAAAGTAAGCGCCAGCAGGAGTTGCAATAAGAATGTACTTCGCCTTATTTGAAGGGCGAACACCTAGACCAACTTCAGTTGCGATCATAAATGGGCGGATATAGAGAGACTCTCCAACGCTCTTTGGAACCCAATTGATATCTTGCTTCACAAGTGCATGCACAGTCTCAAGGAAGAGCTCTTCAGGCATTTGAGGAAGTGCGAGACGCTCTGCAGACTTTGCAAAGCGACGAGCATTTGCCTCAGGACGGAAGAGTGCAACGCTTCCATCGGGTTGGCGATATGCCTTCATTCCCTCAAAGATCTCTTGTCCATAGTGGAAGACAGCTGTTGCAGGATCGAGAGTGAGCGGACCATAAGGCACCAACTCTGGCTCTGACCAACCACTCTCCTGTGACCAATCGCAGATCACCATGTGATCTGTGTAGTACTTACCGAAACCGCCCTCAGCAATGAGGGCTTCGCGCTTTTCAGCAGGTACAGCATTGGTATTGAGAGTGATCTTCATTTACTTCACCAACTCCACTAGAGCCTGACCAACTTCTGTTGTGCTGCGCTTTGCATCTCCTCGGTTGAGAAGATCTTGCGCAACCGCCTTTTCAACGTCGCGAGCAGCATCGACGAGTCCGAGGTGATCGAGCATCATCGCAACAGACATAATTGTGGCTGTTGGATCTGCGATGTTCTTTCCTGCGATATCTGGTGCAGAGCCATGGACTGGCTCAAACATTGACGGGAACTTTCCAGTTGGATTGATATTGCCTGATGCTGCAAGTCCGATTCCACCACAGATTGCTGCAGCGATATCGGTCAGGATATCCCCGAAGAGGTTATCTGTTACGACAACATCAAAACGCTCTGGATTGGTGACGAAGAACATTGAGGCAGCATCAACATGGAGGTAATCGGTTGTGACACCTGGATACTCCTTAGCTACCTCATTAAATGTGCGAGTCCACAATCCACCCGCACGAGTAAGAACATTGTTCTTATGTACAAGTGTGAGCTTCTTGCGATCGCGTTTAGATGC
>JBFYJI010000061.1:0-4345 GCA_041311505.1 Candidatus Nanopelagicales bacterium
CCCATCCCCTGCTTGTCATCCGGCGCACGAAAGAGTCTTACTGCAAAGAAGAAGAAGAGAAGCGGAAGAATGGGCGCCAAGGAACCTGTTGCTCCGTAGAGAAGTGAGTATGCATTTCGACTGAGAATGCTCTCTGATTGTGACCAGGTGCCTGTGATTGATAGAAGGCCCAGGAGAAAGAGAAAGAGCGCTACCCCATCGCGATGGTGCTCAGGATCGAGATCTTTAGGCGTACGGGTGATGAGGCGTACCGCTGAACCAAGGGTCTTGGCGATGAGGCGCCAGGTTGAAGCAAGGCCAGAGGCTATAAGAGGGAGGATGCCGCTCTTTGCGCTCTTCTTCGATCTGCGTTTTTTCTTAGCCACACGCTCAATCTTAGGTGTTGAGATTTGCCAATGGAGGCAAAGACTCGCCTCAATTTGAAAACTTACACTTCGATGACGACAGGGACAATCATCGGTTTGCGACGATGTTTCTGTCCTACCCACGAGCCGATAGTGCGACGGACTACTTGTGAGAGTTGATGGGTGCCGTTTGTGCCACCTGCAACTGCATGGGCCAATGCTTTCTCAATATCACCACGAACCTCATCAAAGAGAGCCGCATCTTCATTAAATCCACGTGCATGGATATCGGGTCCAGCAACGATCTTTCCACTCTGAGAATCAATGACGACGATAACGGAGATGAAACCTTCCTCCCCCAAAATCTTTCTATCTTTGAGTGAGTCCTCGGTGATATCGCCGATGCTCTGACCATCGACATAGACAAATCCCACAGGAATGGATCCAGCAACCTCTGCCACATGGTTGTTGAGATCCACCACGATTCCATTTTCAGCGATAAAGGTATTTTCACGAGGAACACCAGATTGGATTGCAATCTCTGCATTTGCCTTGAGATGGCGCCATTCACCGTGAATTGGCATTGCATACTTTGGCTTAACGATGTTGTAGCAGTAGAGAAGCTCACCCGCTGCTGCATGGCCAGAGACGTGCACAAGAGCATTTGCCTTATGGACAACTCGCGCCCCAAAACGAGTGAGCTCATTGATCACTCTAAAGACAGAATTTTCATTTCCTGGAATAAGAGATGACGCGAGAATGACAGTATCGCCCTGGCCAACTCGAATCTGATGATCTCCATTTGCCATGCGAGAGAGGGCTGCCATGGGTTCACCTTGCGAACCTGTGGAGATGAGAACAACATTATCTCCATGGTTATCGAGTTCCTTGAGATCAATCACTGTTCCGGCTGGAACGTTGAGATAGCCCATATCTTCAGCGATCTTCATATTGCGCACCATCGAACGCCCGATAAAGCAGACCTTACGACCATTCTCATGAGCGATATCGATGACCTGCTGGACTCGATGCACATGAGATGAGAAGGAGGCAACGATGACGCGCTTCTTGGTAGTTGCAATCACTCGATGGAGAGCAGGCATGATTTCGCGCTCGGCGGGTGTAAATCCTGGAATATCTGCATTGGTGGAGTCGGCGAGGAAGATATCGACACCTTCTTCGCCTAAGCGGGCAAAGGTTGCCAGGTCTGTAATGCGACCATCGAGTGGAAGCTGATCCATCTTAAAGTCACCGGTGGCAAGAACCATTCCTGCTTGTGTGCGAATAGCGACAGCGAGAGCATCAGGGATTGAATGATTAACGGCAACGAACTCGAGATCAAATCCCTCAAGGCGGATGCGCTCACCTTCACGCACTTCGTGTGTGATTGGCCCGATCCGATGTTCCTTTAACTTTGCAGTGACGAGAGCGATTGTGAGAGGTGATCCATAGAGTGGAATATCAACGCGCTCACGTAAGAGATATGGCACTGCCCCAATATGGTCTTCATGTCCGTGTGTAAGGAAGAGACCCACGACATCATCGAGGCGATCGCGAATATAGCTAAAGTCAGGGAGGATGAGATCAATTCCTGGCTGATTATCTTCTGGGAAGAGAACGCCGCAGTCGACGATTAAGAGTTTTCCATTGATCTCAAAGACAGTCATGTTTCGACCGATCTCAGAGATGCCACCTAGAGCGACGATGCGAAGTGCGCCAGGGGCGAGCTTAGAGGGAGTTCCTAAATCAGGATGGGGATGTTGTGTCATATATAAATTAAGAGATTAGCTCTTTATCGAGACGCCACCTGCGATGAGATCTTTGCGAAGTTGCTCGATCTGTTCAGGTGTTGCATCGACGAGAGGAAGACGAGTAGTGCCGCCAGGAAGACCCATAAGTCCCATAGCTGCCTTTGTGAGAATTGCACCTTGTGTGCGGAATGTTCCGGTAAAGACTGGGAGAAGTTGCTGATGAATCTCAAGTGCACGAGCAGAGTTGCCGGCAAACCAAGAATCGAGCATCTCCTTGAGCTCGCGACCAACTGTGTGGCCACAGACTGAAACAAAACCAACTGCACCTACTGCAAGGAGTGGAAGGTTGAGGATGTCATCTCCTGAATAGACAGGAATTCCACAACGTTTGATTACCCATGAGGTGCTCGCGCTATTGCCCTTAGCATCTTTGAGAGCAACGATATTGCCGACGCTCTCAAAGAGGCGGCAGATGGTGTCATTTTCAATCTCGATACCTGTACGACCTGGGATGTCATACATCATGATTGGAAGATCTGTCGCTGCTGCTACTGCACGGAAATGTGCCTCAACGCCCGCTTGTGGTGGCTTGTTGTAGTAAGGAACAACAACGAGCAAGCCATCTGCTCCAGCTTCCTGCGAACGCTTTGCCTGCTCGACTGTGTAAGCAGTTTCGTTATCGCCTGCACCAGAGAGCACTTTGATATTCGGGCCGACAACGCTCTTAACTACTCGAATGATCTCAAGCTTCTCAGAAGATTTTGTTGTGGGCGCTTCACCAGTGGTTCCATTAACGGCGATGCCGTCATGGCCATTGTCGACGAGGTGCTGAGCCAGCTTTGCGACGCCATCCCAATCGATAGACCCATCCTTATTAAAAGGGGTCACCATCGCGGTGATTAATCTGCCGAATGGTGCCGTCGTACTCATTTGAGAATCTTATCCTTTATGGCGCTACGCGACCAGATTTTTCGAATGCCTGATAGGTCAAAGGCATCAATTTCGCGAATTCTGCCTCCATTTTCTCAGCAACCATCTCAATTTCACGCTGAGGATAGCTTGGGAAGTGTGAGCCTTCGCGAGATGTGCGCAATGAGAGGAAGTTCATGAGTGCACGAGCATTCATAGTCACATACATCGATGAGTATGTAGCTACCGGCAGAACCGCACGAGCAACTTCACGCGCAATTCCTGCATCGAGCATCTTCTTGTAAGAATCGTAAGCAACTGTATATGCGCTCTTCATTGCATCGACTGTTGTTTGGAACTGCTCACCTGTGCCTGGTACAAATTCATATGCACCAGTCTTACCAATCTGAATGAGATTGCGATCGGCGTTTGGGATATAGAAGACAGGCTTGAGTTCGCGGTAGCGACCAGACTCTTCGTTATAGGAAGCGATGCGGTGGCGCATAAACTCACGGAAGACAAAGATGGGAGCAGAGATAAAGAAGGTCATCGAGGTGTGCTCGAATGGGGAGCCATGACGCTCGCGAGCGAGGTAGTTGATCAAGCCTGCTGAACGAGCAGGGTCCTCGCCAATCTCATCCATCGACTGCTCTCCAGCGGTCGAGACGCGAGCGGCCCAGATGACATCGGCATCGCTCGCGCTTGCCTTAATGAGCTCGACGGAGACATCGTCGCGGAAGATGATTTCAGGATGGGTGGTTGCTTCGGACATGGTCGCACCTTATCTATCTACCCCCCACATCCCATGGCATCTATAGGGCAGAATCACCGCGTGTCCAGAGTGAACCGCACCACCGCAGCTGCATCCCTGAGCGTCTCCTTCACCGTTGGCCTCTACGGGATCGCCTTTGGCGCAGCCGGTATCGCCGCTGGATTCTCACTCCTTCAGACCTGCCTCCTCTCACTCCTGACATTCTCTGGAGCATCGCAATTTGCCGTCGTCGGAGTTCTTGGTGCAGGCGGAAGCGCGCTATCTGGAATCACCACTGCATCTCTCCTAGGAATACGTAACGCCCTCTACGGATTGCGAATGTCTCCACTATTACATCTCACAGGAGTGAAAAAGATTGTTGGAGCACAAGTGACGATCGATGAGTCAACAGGTGTTGCACTTGGTCAGAGCGAACTCGGCGAAGGCGCAATGCGACAAGGCTTCTGGCTTACCGGTATAGGTGTCTATCTCTTCTGGAATCTCTTTACCGTTGTTGGTGCACTTGGTGCACAGGCGATGGGAGATCCTGCAGCATGGGGACTCGATGCAGCAGTTCCAGCTGCTTTTCT
>JBFYJI010000062.1:0-4343 GCA_041311505.1 Candidatus Nanopelagicales bacterium
TCATCCACCTCACCAATGAGAAGGGGATGTCTCTCGAGCAGTTGATTCAGGCGATCGAAGTCGGAGTCTTAACTGCATATAACCAGGGACACGAGCCCAATCGTTACGCACAAGCTCGCCTCAATCGCGAAACTGGTGAGATTCAGATCATCATCCCAACATTTAACGAGCTCGGCGAGAAGATTGCTGAAGAAGTTGATTCACCTGATGGATTTGGTCGCGTTGCAACATCAACAGCCCGCCAAGTAATCAAGCAGGCGATGCGCGCAACAAATGATGCCGAGATTGTTGGTGAGTTCACTACTGCAGTAGGAGATGTGATCTCAGGAGTCATTCAACAAGGCCGCGATCCAAAGATGATTCACGTCAATCTCGGTCGCATCGAAGGTCGCATCCCACCTCAAGAGCAGGTGCCAGGTGAGGTTTATAACCATGGCGATCGCATTAAGTGCTTCGTCGTTGAAGTAAAGCAGGGAATGAAGGGGCCAGAGATCATGCTCTCTCGCAGCCACCCTGGCCTTGTGAAGCAGCTCTTTGCTCTCGAAGTACCTGAAATTAAAGATCGCGTCGTTGAGATTATGGGAGTTGCACGAGAGGCTGGCCATCGCACAAAGATTGCAGTTCGCTCACATCGCGCTGGAGTATCGCCAAAGGGTTCACTGATCGGTCCTATGGGCGCGCGAGCACGGGCAGTGATGGATGAACTCAATGGCGAGAAGATTGATATCGTCGATTTTGATGATGATCCAGCCAAGTATGTGGCACATGCTCTCGCTCCAGCGAAGGTGAGCTCGGTTGAGATTGTCGATCTTGAGGCACGCTCTGCACGTGTCATCGTTCCTGATTACCAGCTCTCTCTCGCCATTGGTAAAGATGGCCAGAATGCTCGCCTTGCAGCGCGCCTGACAGGCTGGCGAATCGATATTCGCGCCGATAACCCATCGGAAGAGCCTTCGAAATAGGAAATTAGAGGCTACTTCGGTAGACTCACCCCGTGCTCCGCTCGGAGCTACAAGAAATGGATGCGAAAGATATGAAGCAAAAATGAGCTCGTTCACATCATGAGGTCGTACAACTAGGGCTCGCATCCCACAATTTTTCATGCGGGCCAAGACAGGAGAAAAGTGTCAAAGGTCCGCGTACATGAGTTAGCAAAGCAACTCGGTATGGAAAGCAAGGAAGTCCTTGCAAAGTTACAAGAGATGGGCGAATTCGTCCGATCAGCATCATCAACAGTAGAGCCACCTGTAGCGCGTAAATTGATTGCGCTCTATCCAGATGCAAAGCCTGCTGAGGAGAAGAAGCCTGTTAAGAAAGCTGCAGCGAAGAAAGCTGCAGCGCCAAAGAAGGCTGAAGTAAATCCAGAGCTTGCTGCAGAACTCGCAGCAGAGCTCGGTGTTGATCTTGCAGCGCTGAAGGCATCACGTGATGCAGAGGCAGCTGCAGCAGCTGCACCAACACCAGAGGCTCCAGCTGCACCAACACCTGCAGCGCCAACTCCTGGTTCAATTCCAGCACCACGTCCAGGAAATAATCCATTCTCAGCAGGTGGCGCAGTTCCACGTCCACCTCGCCCAGGTAATAATCCATTCTCAACAGGTGGCGCAGTTCCTCGTCCACCGCAGCGCCCAATGGGCGCTGCACGTCCAGGTGCACCACGTCCCGGCGCACCTCGTCCAGGTTTTGCTGCACGTCCAGGTGCACCGCGTCCAGGTGGAGCAGGTGCACCGCGTCCAGGTGGATTTACTCCACGTCCAGGTGGATCAGGTGCGCCGGCATCCGGTCCATATCGTTCTTCAGGTCCATCAGCTGGTGGCGCCGGTGGAGCAGGACGCCCAGGTGGTGGTCGTCCAGGTGGCGCACCAGGTGGTCGCGGATCTGCAGCCGGTGCATTTGGCAAGGGAAAGTCATCTAAGCGTAAGCAGAAGTCTCGTAAGGCGCTGCGCGAAGAGTTCGACAATATGCAGGCACCACAACTTGGTGGTGCAGTTATCCCTCACGGTGATGGAAATACAAAGATTCGTCTCCGTCGCGGTGCATCTCTCGCTGACTTTGCAGAGAAGATTGGTGCTGATCCAGCAGCGCTGGTTTCAGCGCTCTTCCACCTCGGTGAGATGGTGACTGCAACACAATCTGTTGATGCAGATACATTCGAGATTCTTGGTGCGCAGCTTAAGTATCAGATTGAGATTGTCTCTCCAGAAGATGAAGACCGCGAAATCCTTCAGGACTTTGATATCGATCTCGCTCAAGAACTTGCAGATGTAGATCCAGAAGATCTCGTTGCACGTCCTCCAGTTGTTACCGTTATGGGTCACGTCGATCACGGTAAGACATCGTTGCTTGATGCGATCCGTAAGACTGAGGTCATTAAGGGTGAGGCAGGCGGAATCACACAGCACATCGGTGCTTACCAGATCCATCATGATCATGAAGGCATTAACCGTGCGATTACCTTTATCGATACACCAGGTCACGAAGCCTTTACAGCTATGCGTGCTCGTGGAGCCAAGGTCACAGATATTGCAGTTCTCGTAGTTGCTGCAGATGACGGAATCATGCCTCAGACAATTGAAGCGCTTAACCACGCTCAAGCCGCTGATGTTCCAATCGTTGTTGCAGTCAACAAGGTTGATAAGGAAGGCGCTAACCCAGATAAGGTCCGCCAGCAGTTGACCGAGTACAACCTCATCGCTGAGGAGTACGGAGGGGACACAATCTTCGTAAACGTCTCTGCAAAGAAGGGAATGGGTATCGATAGCCTTATCGATTCAATCCTTCTCACAGCAGATGCTGCTATCGACCTCCGTGCAATCGCAGAAGATGATGCTCGTGGTGTTGCTATCGAAGCTCACCTCGATCGTGGTCGTGGTCCAGTTGCAACTGTTCTCGTCCAGCGCGGTACTTTGAAGGTGGGAGATGCAATCGTTGCAGGCTCTGCCTTCGGTCGCGTTCGTGCAATGCTCGATGAGCACGGCGAGACAGTTCTTGAAGCAGGTCCATCTCGTCCAGTTCAGGTACTCGGATTTACATCTGTTCCAAATGCGGGAGATACATTCCTTGTAGCTGAAGATGACCGTACTGCTCGTCAGATCGCTGAGAAGCGTCAGGCTGCAGAGCGCAATGCTCAGCTCGCAAAGGCTCGCAAGAAGGTCTCACTCGAGGACTTTATGGAGCAGTCAAAGATCTCAACACTCAACCTCATCCTCAAGGGCGACGTATCAGGTTCTGTCGAAGCTCTCGAAGATGCGCTCATGCAGCTTGATGTCGGAGCTGAGGTTGACTTGCGCGTTATTCACCGTGGCGTGGGTGCGATCACCAAGAGCGATATCACTCTTGCATCTGCATCTACTGCTGTAGTTATCGGCTTCAACGTTAAGCCTGAGCCACAGACAGCTATCTATGCTGATCAAGAAGGCGTCGAAGTTCGCTTCTACTCAGTTATCTACAACGCAATCGAAGAGATTGAGCTCTCACTTAAGGGTCTCCTTAAGCCTGAGTTCGAAGAGGTTGTCTTGGGTAGCGCTGAAGTTCGCGATCTCTTCAAGTCATCTAAGGTCGGAACAATCGCTGGTTCTATGGTTCTCGACGGAATTATCCGCCGTAACGCGAAGGCACGTGTACTTCGCGGGGGAGATGTCCTCGTCGACAATGTCACCATCGATTCGCTCAAGCGCTTTAAGGATGATGCCACTGAAGTCCGTGAAGGATTTGAGTGCGGTATCGGCGTCGGAAAGGGTGTTGATCTCCAGGTAGGAGATGTCATCCAGGTCTTTGAGATGCAAGAGAAGAAGCGCGCATAACTCATGGGAAAGAATCACCGCAGCGATAAAGTTGCAGACCGCATCAAGGTAGTAGTGGCACAGCTACTCGAGACAAAGATTAAAGATCCACGTCTTGGCTTCGTCACTATTACTGATGCGCGCGTATCTGGAGATCTCCAGCACGCCTCTATCTTCTACACCGTCTTTGGTGAAGAGGATGAGCGCTCTGCAACTGCTGCGGCACTTGAATCAGCGAAGGGCGTGATTCGCTCTGCCGTAGGTAAAGATCTCGGCACACGTATCACCCCAACGCTTGAATTCATCCTCGACGGACTTCCTGAGTCTGCTCGTGCGATGGATTCACTTCTTGATCGAGTGCACGAGCTTGATGCACAGGTTGCAAAGGCTCGTGAAGGCGCAAAGCCTGTAGTCGAAGATGCGTATAAGCAACCTCGCATTATCGAAGACGACGAAGAGTAAATAAGAGTTCTATGTCAGATGGATTCTTGGTAGTCGATAAGGCTCCAGGTATGACAAGCCATGATGTTGTGGCAATTGGACGTCGCGCACTCAATACAC
>JBFYJI010000063.1:0-4259 GCA_041311505.1 Candidatus Nanopelagicales bacterium
TCAGCAAAGGTATCTGCAACTGGAATTGCGATTGCCTGCACGGGAGCAAGCCATGGTGGGAATGCTCCAGAGTAATGTTCTGTGAGAACACCAAAGAATCGCTCGATCGAACCAAAAAGAGCGCGGTGAATCATTACAGGGCGCTGACGTGAGCCATCTGATGATGCATACTCAAGTTCAAATCGCTGCGGCAATTGGAAATCCACTTGGATGGTAGACATCTGCCATGTGCGACCAATCGCATCCTTTGCCTGCACAGAGATCTTTGGTCCGTAGAAAGCTGCTCCACCTTCATCGAGTACCAATTCAAGATTTTGTGCAAGGGCTGCTTTGCGAAGAGCTTCAGTTGCCTCTTCCCAATCAGAATCCTCGCCGACTGATTTCTCGGGGTTGCGAGTAGAGAGCTCGAGATAGAAATCTTCAAGACCATAATCGCGCAAGAGGTTGAGAACGAATGTCAGTAGCGAATCGAGTTCACCTGGCATCTGATCTTTCGTGCAGTAAATATGAGCATCATCTTGTGTGAAACCACGCGCACGAGTAATGCCGTGTAGAACGCCCGACTTCTCATATCGATAGACAGTTCCGAACTCAAAGAGGCGAAGCGGTAGCTCGCGATAAGAACGACCGCGAGCCTGGAAGATGAGATTGTGGAATGGGCAGTTCATCGGCTTCATGTAGTACTGCTGGCCTGGGCGCTTGATCGTCCCATCTTCATGGAGCTCTTCATCCATGATCATCGGTGGGTACATACCCTCTGAATACCAATCAAGGTGACCAGACTTCTGGAAGAGAGCCGCCTTCGTTAAGTGAGGTGAGTAAACGAACTCGTAACCTTCATCTTCATGGCGCTTGCGTGAGTAATCTTCCATTGCACGACGGATGATTCCGCCTTTCGGATGAAAGACTGCGAGACCAGAACCAATCTCATCTGGGAATGAGAAGAGATCTAATTCTTGACCCAGTCGTCGATGATCACGCTTCTCTGCTTCTGCCAAGAGTTCGAGATATCCGTTGAGTTCATCCTGTGATGGCCATGCTGTTCCGTAGATGCGTTGCAACATCGGATTCTTCTCAGAGCCACGCCAATATGCACCTGCAGAGCGCATCAACTTAAATGCAGGGATGTGCTTGGTCGATGGAAGATGAGGTCCGCGACAGAGATCTGACCAGACTGGTTTTCCATCGCGACCGAGATTGTCGTAGATGGTGAGCTCTCCCCCGCCAACCTCAACACTTGCATCATCGCCGGCAGGACCTTTGAGACCAATGAGTTCGCACTTATATGGTTCGTGCGCGAGCTCTTTGAGTGCATCAGTCTCATTGGTCACGCGACGCTTAAACCGCTGTCCCTCTTTGACGATCTTGCGCATTGCGCTCTCGATTTTCTCGAGATCATCAGGAGTGAAAGGTTCTTGGGGATCAAAGTCGTAGTAGAAACCGTCTGTGATGGGCGGGCCAATTCCGAGGCGAGTCTGTGAGAAGACTTGCTGAACGGCTTGTGCCATTACGTGTGCTGTGGAGTGACGTAAAACAGCAAGGCCTTCAGGCGAAGAGATTGAGATACCTTCTACAACATCTCCCTCAGCCAGGTCCGTCCAGAGATCTCGGAGAACTCCGTTGATCTTGCAGACGACAATCTCTTTATTCTCTGCAAAGAGATGGGTTGGCTTCTGATCGACTTCAACCTTACGTGGCTGACCCTCGACAATGATCGATATCTCGGACATGTGGCTAGCCTACCGAAAAGTACTCGACCTTTTCCCGCATTTGAGTGGCAAGGGCTCTGCTCGCACCCGTGCTAGAGAGGCGCATCTCACCAATCTGTTGAACCGGTTGAGCGATCTTGAGACTGCTCAGGAGTATGACATCTGAAGCCAGCGGAACTTCGGTGATATGAATATTACGCACCTCAACACCGCAGCGCTCAATCGCTATAGCCCTCATGACACCAGGAAGAATTCCCGCTGTTATCGGAGGTGTGACCCAGGCGCTATCGAGATAGAGAGCAATATTGGAGAGCCCTGTCTCGGTGACATTGTTGAGATTGTTAAAGACGATGGCATCATCAAAACCATGGGCGCGAGCTTCATCTACCACCTCATAACGGTCGTTGTATGGATATTTCTTGTACTGCTCACCTACTGCCTTGGATGTGAGAGGTGAGAATGTAAGAAATGCATCTTCGGTGAGATCGAGATATTCGTCATGGGTGACTACTAACTGATCTTTGGCAATACAGATGCGCAGGCGACCAATTACCTGTGGATTTAGCGCCATCTCTTCAATAATGGCTCCGCGAATCACATCTTCATCTGGCATCGCAATTCCAGATGCTTCAGCTGCGGATAGGGCGCGACGCATATGTCGCGATAGTTCTGCTACTCGACCATTTTCGGTACGAAGAGTTTCAAAGATTCCTTCGCCGTGAGGAAAAGGTCTTCTCTCTGGCTGGC
Source organism: Candidatus Nanopelagicales bacterium (assembly GCA_041311505.1). Classification (GTDB taxonomy): domain Bacteria; phylum Actinomycetota; class Actinomycetes; order Nanopelagicales; family Nanopelagicaceae; genus Planktophila. The sequence goes on from JBFYJI010000063.1 coordinate 2,457, forward strand.
TCACAATTCACCGCCTGCGATAGATATGAGATGGCGAGCTTTTAATTGTGTCTCTTCCCACTCATTCTGCGGATCGCTCCCCCATGTGATTCCCGCTCCTGTGCCATAGCGAAGATACTTGTCACCAGAAGTCCAGAATGTTCGAATCGCTACTGCAAGCTCAGCGCGATCACCATGGATATATCCGAGAGCTCCGCAATAAGGGCCGCGAGGACCAACCTCATTTTCGCCAATAATAGATAGTGCAGAAGATTTAGGTGCACCTGAGACTGAACCCGGAGGTAGGAGCGCCCCCAGTATCTCTGACCAAGAAACCTCGTTGCGCAAAGTGCCTTCGATATCTGAGACGAGGTGCGTAATCCCAGGATGCTTCTCTTTCCTAAAGAGATTCGTGACATCAACTGTTCCAGGTTCGCACACCTGACTAATATCGTTGCGCATCAGATCAACAATCATCAGATTCTCGGATCTATCTTTCTCACCAAACTCCTCTTGGTTCCATCGGATTGTTCCTTTGATGGGAGACGTTGTGATCCTGCTACCTTCTCTAGAAAGGAATCTCTCAGGCGAAGCAGATGCAATTTCAAAACCAGGAATCTTGAGAAAGCTAGCAAATGGCGCAGGATGTGCTCGAAGGATCTCTGCAAAGAGCGCATCTAATCCTTGGGGCTTCTCCCCAAGAAAGTGCGATAGCTCTCTACATGCATTAACTTGATAGACAGTTCCGGCAGAGATGCTCTCTCGAATTCGATGAACGTATTGGATGAAATCGATCATCTCAAGATTTGATTTCCAAGGCCTCTCTAACCGCCTCCATCCCTCACTTATGTGAGGAAATGGGGACTCAACTACCTTCTTAAATCGCGCGAAGCGATATTCACCCTCAAAGGTCGCAAGAACAGCCCAGAAATTTCCATCGTCAAGGCGAGTGGGATCACTAGAAATCTCAGCAAGGCGAGTGGCAAGGAGCCCATTCATCCAAAACTGATAACCCTTGCCGATAAACATGAGGTAAGGCTAGAGGCAGGAGGGGCCCAGGGCTCACGCTTTGGCGATTTTGCCCTGCCTACGCTAGATTTACGCCCGCATTACGCGGACGTAGCGCAGCTGGTAGCGCGGAACCTTGCCAAGGTTCAGGTCGCGGGTTCGAACCCCGTCGTCCGCTCCATTCTTTTCATGCACGAATCTGCAGCAACTTCATAACTAGCTTTGGTGGAATGGCCGAGAGGCGAGGCAAGGGACTGCAAATCCCTCTACACGGGTTCAAATCCCGTTTCCACCTCCAATGCTTCATCAGTTTCAACGAAGAGACGGAATAGGCTCAGTACATGACTAAGGAATATCTCGAAGGCCCAGAGCGACCATGGGGTCGTTATCAAGTACTTGCTGATACTCCGACATATAAGGTCAAGACAATTTGGGTTGAACCAGGTCATCGCCTATCACTTCAGCGCCATCAACAGCGTGAAGAACATTGGTACATCGTCTCTGGTGTTGCAGATGTGGTCCTTGGCGAGAAAACATTTAAGGCAAACCCAGGAGACTCAGTTGAAGTCGCCATCGGCGAAGCTCATCGAATCGGAAACTCAGGCAGTGAAGTGATGATCTTTATCGAAGTTCAGCGCGGTACATACTTCGGCGAGGATGATATCGAGCGTATTCAGGATGATTACGCTCGATAACGAGCACCAAAATCTGCGTTACACTAACGCCACAACTTCATAAGACCCGGACGATTGGCTCAGCGGTAGAGCACCACATTGACATTGTGGGGGTCACTGGTTCGATCCCAGTATCGTCCAC
>JBFYJI010000064.1:0-4243 GCA_041311505.1 Candidatus Nanopelagicales bacterium
AGTATTCTCACACAATGGCCAAGGTGTTGCTACTGACAAATACCCAGGGCGCAAGTGCAGAGGTTCTGCCAGCGCTCGGCCTTCTCTCCCATAACGTCAAAGTTCTTCCACTTGAGGCATCGATTCTCGTCGATGCACCTGTGATGGATATCGTCCTTGTTGATGCACGTCGCGAATTTCCTGCAGCTAAATCACTTACTCGCTTGATGGCGACTACCGGAATCGAGCAGCCAGTCATTGTTATTACAACTGAAGGTGGACTCCCTGCGATTAGCGCTGATTGGCAGATCTCCGATGTCATCCTCGACTCAGCTGGACCTGCAGAAGTTGATGCCCGTATTCGACTTGCAGTCGATGCACTCACATTTGCTCGAGAGGCAGCCCTAGATGGTGCCGCAGAGATTCGCCAAGGCGATGTTGTTATCGATGAGAGTACTTACACAGCAAAGATTCGCGGAACTAATCTTGATCTCACCTTTAAAGAGTTTGAGTTATTGAAGTTCTTAGCGCAACATCCAGGTCGCGTCTTTACACGCGCACAGTTATTGCAAGAGATCTGGGGCTATGACTACTTCGGAGGTACTCGCACTGTCGATGTGCATATCCGTCGACTTCGCTCAAAGCTCGGTCCAGAGTTTGAATCCATCATTGGAACAGTTCGCAATGTGGGTTACCGCTTCACAATCCAGCAGCCTGGACGCGAAGCTTCATCTGAATTGGTGTAATGCCGATGCGCAAGATTCTCAAACTCTCACGCTCTCTCTCTGATTCAATCCCGCATATCGCACATCAATTTCAATTCATTACATTCGATCCTGAGATTCATTGCGAAGCATGGCTCGATCTCAACAATAAGATCTTTAAAGTCCACCCAGATCAAGGCAATTGGGCGCTGGCTGATTTAGAGAACCGGATGCGCGAGCCATGGTTTGATCCAGAAGGTTTCTTCCTCTGTATTAATAACGGTCTCATCGTTGGATTCTGTTGGACCAAGATTCACAATGATTTTGTGAATCAAGATCCCGTAGGCGAGCTCTATGTCATCGGCGTGGATCCTGAATACGCAGGACAAGGCATCGGTAAAGCGGTATGCCAAGAAGGACTTATCTACCTGCGAGATAAGGGACTCAAGAGCGCTATCTTGTATGTTGATGAAGATAATGCAGCCGGTATCGGCCTCTACAAGAGTCTAGGCTTTAACTAAGTCAGCACACATCGCCCGGAAAGCCGCAGTATGCGCATCGACATCAGCTGCTGTCGTGTCAGGACACATCAGCGCCATATTGTGAAATGGCGTCAATAAGAATCCATCATTGAGTAGACGAAGGTGGATGTACTGCTCCAGTGCGAAATCTCCAGAGTCTGCAGCCTCTTTGCCCGTACGAGGTGCTTTACCCTTAAAGATGTACTCACCACGCGCTCCAAGGCGGTTGCAGTGCCAATCAAGATCAAACTCCTCGATTGCAGCATCGACGCCATCAGACCAGCGATCTCCGAGCTCAATCATCTTTGCAAAGTTAGCCTCAGTGAGTACCTCTGTCAGCGTTGCACGCATCGCAGCAAGTGCCAAGATATTTCCAGCAAGGGTGCCACCGATTCCACCGGTATCAATCTTCTCGATCTCAACGCGTGATTTAATCGCATCGGCAACAGCTTGAGTCATTCCAAATGTTCCGACAGGAATACCTGCTGCAAGCGCCTTTCCGATTGTGAAGAAATCTGGCTTTAGACCCAATTGCTTTGTCATTCCGCCAGGCCCTACTGAGATTGTGTGGGTCTCATCGATAATCAAGAGAGTCCCGTACTTCTTGCAGAGATCTTGCACACCTTCGAGGTAACCAGGCTGTGGCAAGACGATGCCGATATTGGTCATCGCTGGCTCCATCAAGATTGCTGCAACATCGCCCTGCGCAAGAGCCTTCTCCATTGCAGGAAGGTCATTAAATTCAACGACGCGAGTGGTGACATCCAGATCGACAGGTGCGCCGATATTTCCTTCGCGCTTGACTGTAAAACCTGCATCATCGAGAGTTGCAAAAGTTTCATCGACAGAGCCGTGATAACAACGATCGATCACAACGATCTTGCTGCGGCCTGTAATCATGCGTGAGTAACGAATAACGTGGCGATTAGCGTCGGTAGCTGAGACCGTGAACTGCCAGAGAGGTAGACCAAAACGATCGCGCAACAAATCACTCACGATTGCAGCATTTTCTGAAGGCAACATCGCTGTGATGCCCTTATCGATCTGCGCCTTTACAGCTGCAACGGTTGCAGCTGGCGAGTGGCCTGTCATTGATCCTGTATCACCGAGGCAGAAGTCGATGTAATCGTGTCCATCAAGGTCGGTGAAGTGGGCGCCCTTCGCCTCTTTTACAAATACTGGGTGGGCTCCTGGCCACTTCGCCATCCATGACATGGGGACGCCTTCATGCATCACCTTGGAAGATTGGTTAAATGCAGCGGTAGATGCCTTATGGAGATCGAGGAAGCGCTTCTCTTCAATCTTCATCAACTCTGCGATACGTTCAGGACGAATTACTGTAGCCATGGCGGCGATTGTATTTAAATTTCGCCCTTTTCTAAACCACTCAAGACTTCCTGGGCTCTGTGTTTTAACTCATCTAAATCAGAGAGACGTTTGAGGCCATTGACCTGCTGGCTCATACGATGGTTCTTGATAAAGGTCTCTTTATGGCGGTCAAGAAAATCCCAATAGAGAGTTGTAAATGGGCAGGCGTCATCTCCCACGCGATTCTTTGGGTTGTAACTACATCCTTTGCAGTAATTACTCATACGCGAGATGTAGGCGCCACCAGCTGCATATGGCTTACTCATCAAGAGGCCGCCATCGGCATGAACAGCCATTCCGATGACATTGGGAACCATCACCCAATCTGTTGCATCGATAAATTCACGGCGCATCCAATCAAGAAATTGTTGAGGGTTAGTCCCGGTGATCAACGCTAAATTACTGAGGACCATCAATCGCGGAATGTGATGGACCCATGAGCGCTCTTTGAGGTCGGTGACGATAGAGCGCACACAGTTCATCTCTGTTTTCGTTGGATCGTCATAGAGAGGTAGCAAGTCGCGGTGAGCGCCGAGGTGATTGTGGTTGCGATACTCCTCGCCTAGGAACCAATACATGCCGTTGATGTATTCGCGCCACCCGATGATCTGACGGATAAATGCCTCTGCAGATTCAATTGGAACGTTGCCTTGATAAAAACTCTTACACGCCGCTTCAATCACCTCTGATGGATGGAGCAAACCGTTGTTGAGATAGGGACTTAGGAGTGAGTGGTGGAGTGACCAACTATCAAGTGCCATCGCATCTTCGTATGGACCAAACTTCTCAAAGTGCTCATGGATGAAGTACGTCAGCTGTGCAAGAGCGCCAGCGCGAGTCGTAGCCCAGGTCTGGGTCGGCTCCATCCCTATCTCTGCTGCCACTTCGCGATCGATCTCATCACGAGTATGTGTTAGATAGTCAGGCCAGATGTAGTTCTTGGGAGGTGGTAGACGATTATCTTTATCGAAGTTCCAGGCTCCGCCAATGGGTGCATCGCCCTCCATCAAGACATTGAGGCGCACACGCTGCTTTCGGTAGAAGTTCTCCATCAGATATGACTTCTGTGATCCTGCCCATGATGCAAAGAGTGCACGGGGTGTTAGGAAGAAATCATTTTCAATGAAATGAACTCCGAAGTCGTGAAGCTTCTTAGAGAGGCGATATGAGGATTGCTCTGCTGCGTGAAATTCAATTCCTGGATATTCGCGGGCAATCTCTTGAAGACCTGCAACTGTGTTATCGCCTTTGAGATATCGAACCGAAAAACCTTCATTTTCAAGCTCTTTGGCAAAGTGACGAGCCGATGAGATGAGGAAGAAGAGTCGCTCAGGGTGCCACTTATCGCCTGTGATCATCGATTGGCTCTCAACAAAGACGATGAGATCGGTAGAAGAGTCAGCGCTCTTTAATACTCCGTAGCCACGGTGGAGCTGATCAAAGGGAATATAGAGAGCGCGCTTGAACACTTTAGATGGAGGTAAAGGTAAAGAGCGCTTCGATGTAGTTCTCGCCCTGGATTCCTAAGTTTGCAGCATCAGGTGGCGCTGTCTGTGGCTCAATACAGATTCCATCTGGATCTTCTGTGTAGACAACCCACCACGGCGCATCAGTCTCGATATCGATACGTAAGAAATCTTCATAGACAATCGCTGGCACACCGCGCACATC
>JBFYJI010000065.1:0-4207 GCA_041311505.1 Candidatus Nanopelagicales bacterium
GCATAACCAGATGCGTAGATATGGATTGCAGGGTTTGAACCGAGAACCATCTCTGCAATTGCCCAACGCAGTGATGGAGGAATCTTTGTTCCACCGAGTTCGACTGGAGCATCGAGGCTCCACCATCCTTGATCAACAAATGCTTTGTAAGACTTCTTAAAACTTTCAGGGAGCTTTACCTCGCCAGTTGCCTTATCGAAGATTGTTCCCATGCGATCGCCATCAACAAACGATGCGGCAAGATCATTTTCGGTAATGCGCTTGATCTCTTCCAACATACCCATCGCGGTATCGCGATCGAGTTCAGAGTAGAGGGATGTCCCGAGGACCTTCTCGCGACCCAAGAGGTCGAAGAGGCAGAATTCGATATCGCGGAGGTTTGCTGTGTAATGGCTCATGGCGTAATGGTTCTACCCGCCAGTAACTTATGCAAGAGTGGCGGAGAGTTATTTTTTCAAGGCTCCCAGTTAAGGTAGCGCCGTGCTACTCAGTGACCGCGATATCCGTGCCCAGATCAACGACAAGCGTGTGGGGGTCGAGCCTTTTGATGAGGCGATGATCCAACCATCCTCTGTCGATGTCCGCCTCGATAAGTTCTTCCGCGTCTTTGAGAACCATATGTATGAGGTCATCGATCCTTCGCTCGAGCAGCCAGAGCTGACCCGCGAGATCATCGCCGAAGATGGCGAGGCTTTCATTTTGCACCCAGGTGAGTTCGTTCTCGCCTCGACCTATGAGGTCATCACTCTTCCAGACGATATCGCTGGCCGCCTTGAGGGCAAGTCTTCACTCGGTCGTCTCGGCCTCCTTACTCACTCAACCGCAGGCTTTATCGATCCAGGTTTCTCTGGCCATATCACTCTCGAGCTCTCCAACGTTGCAAATCTTCCAGTCAAGCTCTATCCAGGAATGAAGATTGGTCAGCTCTGTCTCATCAAGCTCTCATCTGCTGCAGAGCATCCATATGGTTCAGCGCAGTATCTCAACCGCTATCAGGGACAGCGCGGGCCAACCCCAAGCCGTTCCTTTATGAACTTTCACCGCAGTACGATTAAGTAACCGGGAATATCACCCGGAGAAAACGGGTTGAAGTAACCATGGATATCATTCTTATTGTTGGCGCTCTCGCGCTCATCGCACTCTTTATCGTTGCGCAATATAACCGCCTTGTTCGCCTTAACATCACAGTCGATGAGGCATGGGCACAGATCGAAGTTCAGCTCAAGCGTCGCGCAGATTTGATCCCAAACCTTGTTGAGACAGTTAAAGGTTATGCAAAGCATGAGCAGGGCACATTCGATGCAGTGGTTGCAGCTCGCGCAAAGGCGACAAGTGCAAACACAATCGGTGAAGTCGCTGCAGCAGATGGTGCAGTCACAAGCGCACTCCGTGGTTTGCTCGCAGTAGCTGAGGCATATCCAGATCTCAAGGCATCTGCAAACTTCCTCTCACTTCAAGAAGAGCTCTCAACAACAGAGAATAAAGTTTCATTTGCTCGCCAGTTCTATAACGACAATGTTCGTTCGCTCAATCAGGCTGTGAAGACAATCCCAACTAGTTTCTTTGCAGGTATGGCGAAGGTAAGCGCTCGCGCCTTCTATGAGATCGAGAACGCAGCAGATCGCAACGTACCTAACGTTAAGTTCTAATAATGGCCCAGAGCTCTAACTTCAGACAGCTCCAATCTGCAAATAAGGGAAAGACAATCTTTCTCCTTGTTTCAATGGGGCTACTCACATGGCTCGTTGCATACGCAGCCCTCACATACTTTGGTGCGGGAACAACATCATTTGTCATTCCACTTGCTGTTGGTATCTCGCTCGTAGGTGTCTGGGGCTCGTATTACGGCTCAGATAAGTTAGTGCTCACAATGACTGGCGCGAAGGTAATCCAGCGCGAGGATGCACCAGAGCTCTTCAACCTCATTGAAGAAGTAGTTATCGCCTCAGGTTTACCAATGCCTAAGGTGGCTATCGTTGAAGATAGTGCGCCTAATGCATTTGCCACAGGTCGGGATCCTCAACACGCTCTTATTGCATTCACAACTCGCATCCTTGAGATCATGGATCGCGATGAACTTCAAGGTGTTATCGCCCACGAGATGAGCCATGTTGCAAACCGCGACACCCTTGTCTCTGCAGTAGCTGCGACTACAGCAGGAGCTATCGCAATCTTGTCTGACTTCCTCACACGTATGATGTGGTTTGGTGGAGGTCGCGATCGCCGCGATAACAATCAGAATCCGATTGCTCTCGTTGTTTCGATTGCAATCATGATTCTTGCACCACTGGCTGCGATGCTTCTTAAATCAGCGATTTCACGTAAGCGAGAGTCACTCGCCGATGCAACTGCAGTTCAATTCACTCGTAATCCAGCCGGTCTTCGTAAAGCACTCGAAGTTCTTGCAGCTGATACGACAGTTGTTCGTCAGCAATCAAACGCTGTTGCACATATCTGGATCGAGTCACCACTAGATGGAAAGTCAGTCTCTAAGTTATTTAGTACTCATCCACCGATTGAAGATCGCATCGCGACTTTACGTGCGATGGAGTCCTTGGGACCTACTCAGTAGTTATTTCTCTACAGGAAAGAACAAGGTAAAGGTCGCACCTTTACCGAGCTCTGATTGAACTGTAACGGTGCCACCGTGAGCAGCCATCACTGCATCGACGATTGATAGACCTAAACCGCTTCCTTCGCCATCCACACGAACACGTGATGGATCTGCGCGATAGAAACGTTCAAAGATTCGTTTTTGATCTTCTTCGGATAGACCTGGTCCGTTATCTGCAACAGAGATTCGAATTCCATCTGCATCACGCTTGAGTGAGACATCTACCTTGGTGCCTGCAGGTGTATGTGCACGTGCATTGGCAAGAAGATTGGCAACTACTTGATGGATACGAGTCTCATCACCGAGTGCAAATAGTTCGCCATCTGTGGAGGTAAATGAGACAGGATGATCAGGGCCAGCAGCACGTGCAGATGCCACGGCAGATTCCACGAGTTCATTGAGATTGACCGGCTTTGACTCCATCTCACGCGCTTGATCAAGGCGAGCAAGGAGAAGTAAATCTTCGACGAGAGCACCCATACGCTTTGATTCACCTTCAATACGCCCCAAGAGTTCGCGAGTTGGCTCTTCACCTGAGACAGCGCCTTGGCGATAGAGCTCAGAGAAACCACGGATTGCGGTAAGAGGTGTGCGAAGTTCGTGTGATGCGTCAGCTACGAAGCGACGGAGCTTGTTCTCACTTTCAGTACGAGCGTCAAAGGAAGATTCGATTCGAGCAAGCATTGTGTTAAGAGATGTGACGAGGCGACCAACTTCAGTGTGAGGGTTGGCATCTGGCATACGTGCTGAGAGATCTCCTGCTGCGATCTGCTCTGCAGTCTCTTCGACATCTTCAAGGGGGCGCATACCTACCTTGATAACGATACGAGATGCGATTGCAATGAGAGTGATAAGTAGAAGGCCGATGAGGAGGAAGAAGAACCCAAGTTTGCCGACCGTCTTATCGAGTTCGCCAAGTGATTGAGCTGCGACTACTGTGCCTTGACCATTAGGAAGTACGAGTGCAACTGCGCGGAAGTCGTTGCCCTTTGCATCGATTGTGAATGCTTTTCCTTGATGAGAGGCAGCAACTGCTGGAGTGATACCTGCTAAATAATCAGTAACTGGCGCTACGTTGAGGTCTCCACCGAGTCCTGCAGTTACGTTTCCTGTTGCATCAATCAGCGTGACAGAGGTTGCAGTTGGAATTCTCTGAAATGGTGTGCGCATTCCCGGAGTGGGATTAGGGCGCGGATGATCTTCATCATGGCGATTACCGTAGTAATCATCACTATCACCTGCGATACCCGCTTCTGCAATTCGAGGAAGTGAGCTTCCAGAAAGTGTGAGAAGTTCGTTATCTACCTGTTGCAAGAGATAGGAGCGAAGAGCTTGCTGTGCTACAACGCTTGAGAGCACAAAACCTGCAGCAGAGAGAAGTACGATGCCGAGAATTAATCGGCTTCGTAAGCTCCAGGTGCGGATTGGGCTCTTCATAGGGAAAGTCTATTGCTTACTTCGCAGGTGCGATGCGGAGGCGATATCCAACGCCACGTACTGTGTGAATGAGCGCTGGTTCATAGATATCAATCTTCTTGCGAAGGTATGAGATATAAGTTTCAACGATTCCCGCATCTCCACCAAAGTCATAAT
>JBFYJI010000018.1:0-16313 GCA_041311505.1 Candidatus Nanopelagicales bacterium
AAGCGGCGTAGTACTTGTAGCCAGCATCCTCAATAGCCTGCTTTGCTCCGCGCTCGACGATAACGGCAACGCCAACAACAATGGCGCCGGCCTCTTTGAGGGCCTCCACCGCTGTTAATACAGAGCCACCGGTTGTTGAAGTATCTTCAACTGCAAGGACGCGCTTGCCCTTTACGTCTGGACCTTCGATGCGGCGCTGAAGTCCGTGGGCTTTCCCTTCTTTACGCACTACAAAAGAATCGAGTGCGCGACCTGTGCGAGTCGCTGAGTGCATCATCGCTGTTGCAACTGGATCTGCACCGAGTGTGAGACCACCGACTGCTTCGTAATCTAAATCTTTGGTGAGGTCGAGCATGACATCTCCGACAAGTGGAGCTGCGATGTGATCGAGTGTGATGCGGCGGAGATCAACATAGTAATCAGCCTCTTTACCTGAGGAGAGAATTACCTTGCCGTGAACAACGGCTTTCTTGATAATTTGATCTTTGAGTGCATCGCGCTGTGTCATGTCTAGACCTTATCTCTATTTCTCTTCTTCACTCTGCTCTTCATAGAGAATGACAGGTGTTTTCTTCTTAGTGGGAAGGCTCTTGGGTGGATTTGCTTCTAGTAACGCATCTACTTCGATACGAAGCTGTGCAACTTCGAGTGCCATATTTGCCATCGCTGTCTCAAGTTCGATGATGCGTTTAATTCCTGCATGGTTAATTCCTTCACCAACAAGACGTCCCACCATTCGTAGAGATGCGATATCTCGCAATGAGTAACGACGGTTGCGACCTGTTGTGCGTGAAGGAGAGACAAGACCTAAGCGATCATATTGACGCAAAGTCTGTGGGTGGAGACCTGAGAGCTCTGCTGCAACAGAGATAACATAGAGACCTGCCTCATCATCAAGCTGTGGCTTCTCTTCGCTCATGCCTTTGCCTTTGTTATAAATTCAGATCGAACATCATGATCTGATGTCAGCTCTCCAAACTTCTTGAGTGCATCAAGGGCTTCACCTTCAACGCGACGAGGAACTTGAACATCGATTGTGACGAGGAGATCCCCGACAGTGTGTCCTTTTGTGATTCCACGGCCTTTCACGCGAAGTACGCGTCCTGTAGGGGTTCCAGCCGCTAATCGCACTGTGACATCTTCTCCGGCGAGAGTAGGTACCTTGATATCTGCTCCGAGCGTTGCCTCAACAAATGTCACAGGAAGTGTGATGAGCAGGTTCTCACCTTTACGTGAAAAGACTGGATGAGGTTTAACGGTGAGATGGATGAAGAGATCACCAGGTCCTGCTTCGCCAGGTGCACCTTTACCTTTAACGCGAATCTTTGCACCGTCGTTAACACCAGCTGGAACTCGCGCAGTAATTGTCTGTGCAGCTTTTCCATCGGTAGATAACTTCAGCTCAAGAGTGGTGCCAAAGATAGATTCTTTAAATGTAATCGTTGACTCTGTCTGGAGATCTTGACCTTTACGTGGGCCGCGGCGCATACCTGCACCACCAAAGAGGTTTGCAAAGATATCTTGTGGGTTGCCACCACCGAAGATGTCGGAGAAATCTCCACCTTGAAAGTTGCCACCACCTGTTGGTGCACGGAATCCTCCGCGCTCAAAAAGTGAACGCGCTTCGTCATATTCTGCGCGCTTCTTTGGATCAGACAAGATGTCATATGCCTCAGAGACAGCTTTAAATTTCTCTTCAAGCGTAGTATCACCCTGAGTCTTATCAGGGTGTAAGTCACGCGCTAATGATCGGTACTTCTTCTTAATCTCATCGGCGCTAGCTTTCTTATCAACACCGAGGACCTTGTAGAAATCCTTCTCATAGAGATCTTTTGCAGCCATAGTGATTACTCAGTCGGCTCAGTAACTGCTACACGTGCAGGGCGCAGAATGCGCTCCTTGTACTTGTAACCTGGTTGGAGAATCTTTGACGCTGTCGCAACAGCGACATCTGCAGAAGTCTCGTGCATCAACGCTTCATGAATCTGCGGATCAAAGAGGTCACCATCAACACCGTACTTCTCAAGACCAAAACGGTTGGAGAGTGATGTGAGTTGATCTGCGACAGCCTTAAAGCCGCCGCTGAGTTCGCCGTGCTGTGAGGCGCGGTCGATATCGTCCAAAGTAGCTAATAACTCAGTTAAAACAGAGGCAATCGCAGCTTCGTGGGCGACAGAGCGATCGCGCTCTACGCGCTTTCTGTAATTTGAATACTCAGCCTGAACTCGTTGAAGGTCAGCGGTAAGTGAAGCAACCGGGTCAGTCTCCTGACCCGGTGCCTCAACTACTACATCTTCTACAACTTCATCAACCGGAGTTGTTGAGTCTGTCATTAGTTAGTGCCCTCATCTACAACTTCAGCATCTTCAACGCCATCTTCATTTGCAGATGCGCCTTCAGCCTGAGCTGTTGCGTTTGCATAGAGTGCGCCACCGAGTGTCTGTGAAAGCGTTGCCACCTTCTCTGTTGCTGACTTGATCATCTCGAAGTTTGCTCCGCCAAGTGATGTCTTCAACTCTTCAAGAGCTGCATCGAGCTCGCTCTTCTGAGTTGCAAGTTCACCTTCGAACTTACCTTCGTTATCTTTGAGGAACTTCTCTGTCTGGTAGAGAAGTGAATCACCAGTGTTGCGGATCTCTGCCTCTTCACGACGCTGCTTATCTTCATTAGCGTGTGCCTCAGCATCTGCCATCATGCGATCGATCTCTTCCTTAGAGAGTGCTGATCCACCAGTGATGGTCATACCCTGCTCTTTACCGGTTGCAAGATCCTTCGCTGATACATGAACGATTCCGTTTGCATCGATATCGAAAGTTACTTCAATCTGTGGGACTCCACGCGGTGCTGGTGCAATTCCAGTAAGCTCAAACATTCCGAGCTTCTTGTTATATGCAGCCATCTCGCGCTCACCTTGGTAAGCCTGAATCTGAACAGCTGGCTGGCTATCGTCGGCAGTTGTAAAGATCTCTGAACGCTTTGTTGGGATTGTTGTGTTGCGCTCGATCAACTTTGTCATCACTCCACCCTTGGTTTCAATACCAAGTGAGAGTGGTGTGACATCGAGGAGGAGAACATCCTTTACCTCACCCTTAAGAACACCGGCTTGAAGAGAAGCTCCTACAGCTACTACTTCATCAGGGTTTACGCCTTTATTTGGCTCTTTTCCACCTGTGAGGTCACGGACCAAATCAACGACAGCTGGCATACGAGTAGATCCGCCAACAAGAACAACTGATTGAATCTTGTCGATTGAAATTCCTGCATCTTTAAGAACTGCCTGGAAAGGCTTCTTGCAACGCTCGAGAAGATCAGCTGTGAGTGCTTGGAACTGTGCACGTGTGATTGTCTCGTCGAGGAAGAGTGGATTCTTCTCTGCATCAACTGTGATGTATGGAAGGTTGATAGTTGCAGATTGTGAAGATGAGAGTTCAATCTTCGCCTTCTCTGCTGCTTCGCGGATACGCTGCATCGCCATCTTATCTTTTGTGAGATCGATACCGTTTGCAGATCCAAATGTCTTTACGAGGTGATCAACAAGTGCTTGATCCCAGTCATCTCCACCAAGGTGGTTATCACCTGATGTTGCCTTAACTTCAACAACACCATCGCCGATTTCAAGGAGTGAAACGTCGAATGTTCCACCACCGAGGTCGAAGACGAGAATTGTCTGCTCTTTATCTGCCTTATCTAGTCCATATGCAAGTGCAGCAGCAGTTGGCTCGTTGATGATACGGAGAACGTTAAGTCCTGCGATCTCACCAGCTTCCTTTGTTGCTTGACGCTCTGCATCAGAGAAATATGCAGGGACTGTGATTACTGCATCTGTTACTGACTCACCGAGGTAAGCCTCTGCATCGCGCTTCAACTTCTGAAGTACGCGTGCTGAAATTTCTTGTGGTGTGTACTTCTTGCCATCAATATCTTGTGTCCATGATGTACCCATGTGACGCTTCACGGAACGGATTGTGCGTTCAACGTTTGTCACTGATTGACGCTTTGCAACTTCACCGACGAGAACTTCGCCATTCTTTGCGAATGCGACGATCGATGGGGTTGTGCGAGCGCCTTCTGCGTTTGCAATAACTGTTGGCTCTCCACCTTCGAGAACTGATACGCAGCTATTTGTTGTTCCTAGGTCGATTCCGACTGCTCTAGCCATTTATTACTCCTTGTTGTTCTTCTCTGAGATTTCTCTCGTCTCCCGAGCCGATCTGGGTCGGGGCTTACTGGGAGACCTGAGGCGATATTACCCAAAGAGTTGAGTCACTTCGACTCAGGTTTCTTGCTAGGTAAAACAGAGGGAGGGCGGTAGATATTCCCGCCTTTTAAAAAGGATTTAACCGTAGGTATCGCGAGGACCTCGCCCATTGCTGACTGAGCGTATGCCCTTCTTCCAGCTGGGAGCCTGTGGGCCGACAAAACGGAGCGATTCAACGAGGGCGCCGGGTGCGGTTGCACGGATGGTCGCCAGGATCTCGTTCTGCGCGAGCGTAAGTTGGGTCGCCCAGGCAGTTGATGAGCATTGCACCAAGAGTTTTCCATCAAGGAGTGAGATCGGCTCTGCGTGAGAGGCGACCTCAGGGCCGACGATCTGAGCCCAGCCCGCGAAGAGATTACCTTCAGCGAGGCCTGAGTCCCATTCGCGGTCGGCTACGAGCTCTTCAAGGATGGTGCTGACGAGGGTGGGATCTGATGGACCTTGGCCGCGCTCAGGGCGTGGACGGTGCTTCTTAATAAATCCAGTCTTGTAATTACGGAAGAGGTCGAGGGCGAGATCGCGCTTTGCCATTACTTCACCTCCTTGCTGACCACACCTGGGGTTACATAGAACTTTGCAGACAATAGCTCTGCAGGGAGGTCACTTTCAACAGCTGTGGTGATGATTGTCTGCTCAGCTAATTGTGTAACAGCGGTGAGTTGTTGACGTCGAGGGGTGTCGAGCTCGGCGAAGATATCGTCGAGGATCAACACAGGATCTGCACCCTCAGACTTAAGAAATGTGTAACTACCGATACGAAGTGAAATCGCCATCGACCATGACTCACCATGGCTTGCATAACCTTTCGCTGGAAAATCTCCGAGTTGTAGGTGGAGATCATCACGGTGTGGACCGATGAGAGATGCCCCACGGTCAAGTTCTTGTTTAAGAACTTCCTTTGCTCGTTCTGTTAACACCGCGATATTTGATTCGGTATCTGCAGTGAGATTATCTGTCGAAGATTTATAAGAGATAAGTGCGGGCTTTACCTCATTGAGATTGCGGTAGTGCTCTGCAACATGAGGTGCGAGATCATCTACCAATTTAATGCGCTCTGCAGATAACTCTGCACCAAATCTAATGAGTTGCTCAGTCCATGGTTCAAGCGCGCTCTGTGGCGCGCGGGTTTTAAGAAGTGTATTTCTCTGACGGACAACGCGTTCGTAATCAGAGATCACTCCAGCAAGTCGTGGAGTTTGTGTAATAAGTAACTTATCGAGGAAGTTGCGGCGATCAGTTGGCTCACCGCGCACTAGATCAAGATCTTCTGGTGAGAAGTAGATGATTTGAAGAGCGCCGAGAATTTCGCGTTGTGATTTCACTGGGTTGCCATTGAGGCGAGCGCGATTAGCTTTACTTGCATTGATCTCTAAATCAACTTGGAGTAAACGGTTATCTCGTTCGATCTCTGCTCGGATAATTGCTTGATCACTACCAAGTGCTAAGAGTGGTTGGTTGGTGCTGACGCGGTGGGATGAGAGATAGGCGAGATAGATCAGACTCTCAGCGATATTTGTCTTACCTGAACCATTATTACCGATAAAGGTGGTGGGGCCAGGTGTGAACTCAACCTCGAGCTCTTTATAGCTTCGAAAGTTGGTTAGCGCTAAGCGTTTAACGCGCATAGATATAGCCGGCCGATTAAGAGGCGTAGCGCATTGGCATCAACAGATACTTATAGCTATCGATTGATGCGCCGTTAGGTTCGGTGCGACCTGTGAGGATCGCTGGCTTATTTGAACCTGTAAATGAGATCTGAACAAACGGTGTTCCAACAGCTTGGAGACCATCTGCAAGGAATGTTGGGTTAAATGCGATAGAGATCGGTGCACCATTAAGTAGGACATCGATTGTCTCAGTCGCTTGCGCCTCTTCACCAGTTCCTGCTTCAAGTGAGACTCCACCATCTGCAAATTCAAGACGGAGTGGGATTGTTTTATCTGCAACAAGCGCAACACGGCGGACAGAATCGAGAAATGGAGCAACTTCCACAACAGCGGTGGTTGATGCGTCACTTGGAAGTAGGTGGCGGTATGGAGGGAAAGTGCCATCAAGCATACGTGATGTCATCGACTTACCATCTCCAGCAAATCCTGCGAGGCGATCATTACTCATTGATGGAGCGAATGAGAGTGAGACTTCTTTGGAACCTGCAAGTGATTTTGCAGCATCTGCAAGTGTGCGACCGCGCATCAGTGCTGAAGTTGAAAGTCCTGGTGTTGCTGGGTTCCAGGTGAATTCACGGACAGCGAGACGATATCGATCTGTTGCAGCGAGTGTGACTTTGTCTTCTTCTATTTCAACATGAACACCTGTAAGGGTGGGAAGTGAATCATCGCGACCTGCAGCGATTGCAACTTGAGCTACCGCTGTTGCAAATGTATCGCTAGCAACAACTCCTGTGCGCTCTGGTAGATCTGGAAGGTTTGGATATTCAGAGAGTGAGAGAGTGGGAAGTGTGAACTTTGCAGAACCTGATGTCACTAATACACGTGAGCCATCGAGTGTGATGGTGATTGGTTTATTTGGAAGAGATCGTGAAATCTCAGCGAGAAGTTTTCCTGGAACTAGGACTTCACCTTTTTCAAAGATATCTGCTGTGAAATTTGCTTTAGATGATGTCTCTAAATCAGATGCTGAAAGGATGACCTCATCACCGGTTGCATCGATCTTGATACCGAGGAGCTCAGTCTTAATTGGGCGGGTTGAGAGCGAACGGGAGACCCAATTGACCCCATCGGTAAGAGCGTGTTGATCAACGGTAAATTTCATGGCGAACCCCTCAACCTCATCGAGCTTAATTATCTATTAGTTATATAGCGGGAGTTTGACACAGAAGGGCTAGCTACTGAAATGGGTACTTTTAAGGTGGTGGTCAGCCGGTTCGTGTGGGGATAGGGATATTTATATATAAAGGTAGTAGTAATAGGTGGAGGCTATTTCTGTGGGAAAGTAGCAAAAGTGCTGGTCAAAAGGGTGAAGTTATCCCTTTTTGCTGTGGATAAACCTGTATATAGTGTGGATAAAGCAGGGATAGATAGCTAGGAGCCTTCCCTCCACTTATCGAGAGAGCTGATCCCCACGCTCTAAAACGGTAGATACCCACATAAATAGCGCTCTATCCACAGTTATCCACATCTTTTCCACATCTGGGGGTAAAGGGGCTATTTGGACATCTATCAACCCACCCTTCATAAGAAGGGATAGAGGGTTGGGTAAAAAACAGGCTTAGTAAGAGCTCTGCTGCTTGATCTTGGTGGTGATCTCGTTGACGTGGTTATAGAGGGCTCGACGTTCAGCCATCAACTCACGGATCTTTCGGTCGGCATGCATCACCGTCGTATGGTCGCGGCCACCAAAGGTCTGGCCGATCTTGGGAAGAGAGAGATCGGTCAACTCTCGGCAGAGATACATCGCAATCTGGCGAGCCTCCACAAGTGCGCGAGAACGTGAGGTGCCACAGAGATCTTCGAGTGTGAGTTTAAAGAAAGCTGCAGTCTGAGCCATGATCGTTGCAGCTGTGATCTCTGGATTGCTCTCACTTGGCATTAAATCTTTTAGAACGATTTCAGCAAGACCCATATCAACGCTCTGACGGTTAAGACTTGCAAATGCAGTAACGCGAATTAAAGCACCTTCGAGTTCGCGAATATTTGTTGAGATCTTGCTTGCGATAAATTCAAGAACATCATCTGGCGCATTTAACTTATCTTGCGCAGCCTTCTTACGAAGAATTGCGATACGAGTCTCGAGCTCTGGTGGCTGCACATCGATTGTGAAACCCCATGCAAATCGTGAACGGAGTCGATCTTCAAGAGTAGTGAGCTGCTTAGGTGAGCGATCAGATGAGATAACGATCTGTTTTTTAGCATTATGGAGAGTATTAAATGTGTGGAAGAACTCTTCCTGTGTGCGCTCTTTATTCTCTAAGAATTGAATATCATCAATAAGTAGTACATCCAAGTCACGATAGCGACGTTGGAAAGATGTAGCTTTATCATCACGGATTGAGTTGATGAAGTCATTTGTAAACTCTTCAGATGAGACATAACGCACCCGAATATTTGGAAAGAGTTCGCGTGAATATGCACCGATCGCATGCAATAGGTGAGTCTTTCCAAGACCAGAGTCACCATAGATAAAGAGTGGGTTATATGCCTTCGCTGGTGCCTCAGCCACTGCGATTGCAGCAGCGCGCGCAAAACGATTTGATTCACCGGTAACAAAAGTTTCAAATGTGTAGCGCTCATTGAGTTGTGAACCGAGAGCATCACTCGACGGTGTTGATGAAATGAGCGATGCAGCTTCACGTCCAGTCCCGGGACGAGCTACTTCAACAACCGGTGTCACTTCAGGAAGATCTGCCAACTCGATGCTCTCATCGATCATCACAGCGATATTTGCAGAATGGCCGAGCTCGCGGCTGAGGACCTCATTGACAACTGGGCGGAGGCGAGATTCGAGAACATCTTTAGCGAAGGCGTTAGGGGCGGCGAGGAGGAGGCTTGCTGCACCGCCCTCGTTCTCGACCAACCCCTTCGCCTTCGTCATACTGAGGAATGCTCGATGTTGAGGCTCACCGGCTGAGACGTGGTCGACGACCCGATCCCAGAGATGGGAGAGTTCGATAGCTGTAAGCGCCATATAACCCCCCAATCCTCATATGAGATATCCACAAAGTTATCCACAGGGTGTGGTCTAAAGTAAGGCTTTACACTTGCTTTTCGACCCACTAGGACGGATACCTGTGGAGAACCCGGAAGGTAGACCCTTTTTTGGGATTTAGCAAGTAGTTATCCACACCTTTGACCATTCTAGAAGGGCTAGAACCCCTCAAGAGCGAGTTTGACCTCCCGCTATCCACACCCGTACCGTTACCTCCTCGCTTCCCCCGTATTTCTGACCTGATCCACCCTGTACTAAAGATTTTGGAGTTCTCATGACAAAGCGCACCTACCAGCCAAACTCACGCCGCCGCGCAAAGAAGCATGGCTTCCGTGCACGTATGGCTACCCGCGCAGGACGCGCAGTCCTCTCAGCTCGCCGCGCAAAGGGTCGCTCACGCCTCTCAGCGTAAGCACCTTCGCCAACCAATACTTACTAGGTAGAGCCGAACCGGATTACATACTCGTGCTACCAAAAAATGCACGTTTAACTTCACCGCAAGAGTTTGCCCGCACCACAAAGAGCGGACTCCGCGTTACCACTCAACACTTTGTTGGATATCTCTCTATCAACCCTGCTCAGGACGAGAACCCTCGTGCAGGTCTCATTATCGGTAAGAACGTCGGAGGATCAGTACGACGCCACCGCATCTCACGACAGATTCGTCACGCGCTCGCGCAAACTCTTCCCACTCTTCCTCAAGGTTCACTCCTCGTTATCCGTGGATTGAAATCTGCCGGCGAGATTGATGTGCAGAGTGAGATGAGAGAGATCACCACACGTCTTACCAAGAAGGCTCAGTCACGAGTGGTAAGTGCATAGATGAAGAGAATTGCAGCGAAGTTGATTGAGTTCTATCAAGCATATTCTGCGATGCGCGAACCTCGATGCAAGTACTACCCATCATGTTCGAATTACGCAGCCACCGCAATCAACCGTTACGGCTTCAAAGGTGTAGCGATGGCTACATGGAGAATTATTCGTTGTAACCCATGGTCAGATGGTGGCGTTGATTATGTCGATTACCACCTCGATAGCGCAGATGCGCGTCATTCAATGGTTTTAACCACCGCTTCAGGTGCAGTTAAGGAAGGGGTCCTCTAATGGGCTTTATCTTAGATCCGCTCTACACAATCGTCTCTGGAATCATGATTGGAATCCATAAAGTTTTGTCACCAGTCTTTGGTGCCAACTCTGGTGTGACATGGTCACTATCCATTATGGGTCTTGTGGTGATTATCCGCACTGCGTTGATTCCACTCTTTGTTAAGCAGATCAAGAGCCAGCGAGCGATGACTGCGCTACAACCTCAGATGAAGGCGATCCAAGCAAAGTATAAGGATGATCGTCAGAAGCAATCTGAAGAGATGATGAAGCTTTATAAGGAGCATAAGACAAATCCACTTGCATCATGTTTCCCAATTCTTGCTCAAGCACCAGTGATGTTTGCACTCTTTACAGTTCTTAATGGAATTGCTCATAACAAACCTCACGGTTTTATGAAGGGCGAGTACCTCACATCAGCAGCACAGGCAAAGTTTTTTGGATCACCAATCTCAGAGACATTCCTTGGTTCAGATAAAGTCATCGTTAAAGTTGTCACAATCATCTTGATTGCATTTATGTCAGCAACAACCTTCACAACTCAGAAGCAGTTGATGACAAAGGGCATGCCAAAGATGGATGCAAGCAACAATATGATGTTGCAACAGCAGAAGATCATGTTGTACTTATTCCCAATCATCTTTGCAATCTCAGGTGTGAACTTCCCAGTTGGTGTTCTTATCTACTGGTCGACGACAAACCTCTGGACATGGGGACAGCAGTTCTATGTCATTAAAAGAAACCCAACTCCAGGATCTCCCGCCTATGAAGAGCTCCAGCGAAAGCGCGCCCACAAGGCCAAGCACGAGGGCCACGAGAGTTCAGCTGGCAGCGAAGCCCCTGTGGATACTCCCAAGGTTGAGGGCCAGCGCCAGCAACCAAAGAGAGCTAAAAAGAAGAAGAAGTAAAACGGACATTTACATATAAAAACGCATAAAAACATATAATTCACCCTAGTAATGGAGAGTTCAATGGCAGATACAACAGATGTAGCAGTCGAAGTAGCGGCTGAGGAGAGCGCAGAGGCGACCAAGAAGGCGCCAAAGAGCATCGCAAAGCTCGAGGAGGAGGGCGATATCGCCGCTGACTACCTCGAGGGGCTCCTCGATATCGCAGATCTCGACGGAGATATCGATATTGATGTTGAGAATGGACGCGCATCACTCGCAATCGTCGGTGGAAAGCTCTCCCACCTCGTAGGAAAAGGTGGCGAGGTCCTCGATGCTCTCCAGGAGCTCACCCGCCTGGCAGTACAGACATCATCTGGCGACCGTAGCCGCCTCATGCTCGATATTGAGAACTTCCGCGCCAACCGTCGCGCTGAGCTCACCACCCTTGCAAAGAAGCTCGGCGAAGAAGCTAAGTCGACCGGTAAGGAGATCAAGCTCGACCCAATGAACGCTTTTGAGCGTAAGATCATCCACGACACAATCCAGGATATGGGCCTCACCTCAGAGTCTGAGGGTGAAGATCCACGCCGCTTCGTCGTTATCTTCCCTTCCTAAGTCCTCCAAAGAACGTAGTTTCACGTGGAACCAACGCTCGATCAACTGATCGCCCGCCACTTTCCTGAAAAAGAGGGGGAGATTCGTGCCTATGCCGACTTCCTCAAAGGGGCAGGTATTGAGCGTGGCCTTATCGGCCCCCGTGAAGGTGAACGTATCTGGGAGCGCCATATCCTCAACTCCCTCTTTGTCTGCCAGTTACTTCCTCAAGGCGCCTCCCTCTTCGATATCGGCTCTGGGGCTGGTCTACCAGGGGTAGTTATCGCCCTCTCACGCCCAGATCTCAAGGTCACTCTCATCGAGCCTCTTGAACGACGGGTCGAATTCCTCAAAGAGGCGACTGCTGGTACAGATATTCAGGTGATCCGAGGGCGCGCCCAAGATGTGAAGAAGAGCGCTGATTATGTCACCGCCCGCGCTGTGGCAGCGCTCGATAAGCTTAAGAAGATGAGCTGGCATATGCTCAAGATGAATGGATCCCTCCTTGCAATGAAGGGGGAGTCTGCGGCAGTCGAGATGGAGGCGGTTCCAGGCTCTATCTTGCATGAGATTACCCTCGAAGGGATCGGCCTCGGGCGAGTAGTAGAGGTAAAGAAGCTCCCTAAGTAGTGGTTGAATACCGCTGTGGATGATTCACGTGAAACAAGCGGCAAGGTAATCGGTGTTCGCCGCCTCAAAGAGGCGATGGCAAAGCCTGCCTCTACCCGAATCCTCACAGTAGCCAATCAGAAGGGCGGGGTGGGTAAGACCACCTCCACAGTCAATATCGCTGCAGCCCTAGCAATGGGGGGCCTTCGAGTCCTCGTCATCGATCTCGACCCACAGGGCAACGCCTCAACCGCCCTCGGTGTTGAACATCGTGAGAGCGCCGGCGTCTATGAGGTCCTGATGGGCACCTCACCGATCGCCTCAGTAATCCAGAAGGTAGCTGGTTTTCCAGAGCTCGATTGCATCCCATCCAATACATCTCTGGCCAATGCAGAGATCAATTTAGTTTCAATGGTTGCTCGCGAACTTCGTTTAAAGGAAGCGATCGAAGAGATCAGTGCAAATTACGATTACATCTTTATCGATTGCCCACCATCACTTGGTTTACTTACTATCAATGCATTTGCTGCATCGAAAGAGTTAGCAATTCCAATTCAGACTGAGTACTACGCACTTGAAGGTTTATCACAACTTCTTGAGACATACACACTTGTGAAGAAGCGACTTAATCCAACTCTCAATCTTTCAACAATTATCTTAACGATGTTTGATTCACGCACACGTCTCTCCAATGATGTTGCTGCAAATGTGCGATCACACTTTCCAACTGAGTTAATTGATATTCCAATTCCACGTGCAGTACGTGTATCTGAAGCACCTTCTTACAATCAAACTGTCATGACATATGACCCGCTATCACCAGGTGCAATTGCATATATGCAAGTTGCTCGTGAGATTGCAGAGCGCGGTAAAGCGAAAGAACCAGATCACACATCAGAGTTCAATTCAAATGTTGTAAGCATCAACTATAAGGATGGCATTGCATAATGGCAGCAAAGCGCGGTGGACTTGGTATTAATTTAGATTCACTTATCCCAACATCTCTCACAGTTAACGACGAAGTTGTTGCAACACAGAATGAGATTCCATTAGATCAGATCTCACCAAACCCTCGTCAACCACGCACCGTCTTTGATGAAGATGCACTCAATGAGTTAATTGCATCTGTAAAGTTATTTGGAATTCTCCAACCACCTGTTGTTCGTAAAGTTGCTGATAACAAGTATGAACTCATTATGGGAGAGCGCAGATTCCGTGCAGCGAAAGCAGCAGGTTTAAAAACAATTCCTGTCATTATCCGACAAACACCAGATAATGAACTCCTCCGTGAAGCTCTGATCGAAAATATTCACCGCAGCCAACTCAATCCACTTGAAGAGGGCGCCGCATACTCACAATTACTCACAGACTTTGGATGCACGCATGATGAGCTCGCTCTCAAATTAGGTCGTTCACGTCCCCAAATCTCCAACACAATCCGACTCCTTAACTTGCCTGAGTCTGTGCAGAGAAAAGTTGCAGCAGGAATACTTTCAGCCGGTCATGCTCGCGCACTTCTTGGTCTCACCGATGCAAACGATATTGAGAAGTTAGCTGCTCGTATCGTCGGTGAGGGCTTAAGCGTCCGTGCAACAGAAGAGATCATTGCAACATTTAAACCTTCGACTTCAAAGCCGAAGAAGGCGGGTGCAAAGGGAGTATCTGGCGCAGGGCTTGCTGCTGCAGAGCTATTGAGCGATTACCTCGATACACGCGTCAGCGTTGAGATGGGTAAGGGCAAAGGAAAGATCACTATCGAATTTGCTGGAAGCGAAGATCTTCAGCGAATCGTCGATTTAATCGATAAGAATTAATTGAGCGCGGTACCGCGACGCTTCATCTCCTGCTTAATCACTCCACCGAGAGCCTTCACACCTTCACGGATGCGCTCTGGAGTTGGGTGGCAGTAAGACAAACGCATCGACCATGATCCAAGGCCATCTGCATAGAAGGCATTTCCTGGAACATAGGCAACCTTTGCAACAATCGCCTTAGGCATCAGAGCCTTTGTATCAATCTCTGCCGGTAAGTTAACCCAGACATAGAAACCGCCACCTGGCTTTGTCCATGTTGCCTCTTGTGGGAAATGCGCCTCAAGAGATTCGAGCATCGCATCACGACGCACTTTGTAGAGTTCACAGAAGTTTGCAATTTGATCGCGCCATGGCTGATCTGCAAGGTAGCTAGAGATTGTCAGCTGTGTGAAGTTTGATGGGCAGAGTATCGATGACTCTGATGCAATCACCAACTTATCTTTCAGTGATTGTGGGACGAGAGCCCAACCCACACGAAGACCCGATGCAATCGTCTTAGAGAAAGAGCCGAGATAGATAACGTTTTCGGAGTCCTCAGCGCGCATCGCATTTGGTGATGGCTTATCAAAACCGAGGAGGCCATAAGGGTTATCTTCAACAACGAAGATCTCTGCCTCACGGCAGATATTTAAGATTTCAGTGCGTCGATCTGCAGGCAGGCAGACGCCAGTTGGATTCTGATAGTTAGGGATGAGATAAAGGAATTTGATCTTACGACCAGCTGCGCGCACGCTCTTGATCGCGTTACGGAGTGAGTCAGGAACCATTCCATCGTGATCCATCTCAACGTGCACGACAGATGCCTCATATTGGCGGAATGTTCCGAGAGCTCCAACATAGGAAGGCGCTTCAACGAGAACAACATCGCCTGGATCGATAAAGATGCGAGAGATAAGGTCGAGCGCCTGCTGCGAACCTGTTGTGACAACAACATCATCAGGGTTTGCTCGGATGCCTTCAAGAGCCATCACATCACAGATCTGCTCGCGAAGCTTTGGGTGTCCCTGTCCACTTCCATATTGAAGAGCCTCAGAGCCATTGGTAAGGATCAATTCATTAACAACACCAGCCATCATCTCCATGGGAAGAGCTGAGAGGTTGGGCATTCCGCCAGCGAGAGAGACAATCTCAGGGCGTGATGCAACAGCGAAGAGGGCGCGAATTTCAGAGGGCAACATTCCGGCGGCTCGCGCAGCAAATCTCTCTTCGAGATTCTGTGGAGCACCAGTTTGATAGCGGATATTGATCTCTGACATGGGGCAAATCCTCCCATATAGATGAGAGAAGTTGGTAGTTAATTACCGGCGAATACCAGCGCTTCTCAAATCTGAGATCCGTAAAGTGCCGGTCTTTGCATCATCTTCAGCTGAGAGATAAAGGCGTTGAATCGCAATGATAAAACTTTCAGCGATAGTGTCACGGAATTCAGTACGAGATAGGCGCTCGCTATCACCTTTATTGGTGAGATAACCGAGATCGACGCGGATTGCTGGAGATTGAGTCAACCGCAAGATATCCCAGGTCTTTGCATGGGTGCGGCAATTAAGGAGATCTGTGCGGGCAGCAATCTCTCGCTGCACTAAAGAGGCAAATCGCTCACCGACAATTGAGTGAATACCGTGGGCATCACTACCGTAGAAGAATGTTGCAACACCTTCGGCAGATGCATTTGTGTGTCGATCGGTATGGAGTGAGATTAAGAGATCTGCACCATTGTTATTTGCAAATGTAATTCGCTCATCTTCGCGCGGATTATTGCTTGCACCACGAGTTAAGAAGACGGTTGCACCAAGTGCAAGGAGACGACCCTCAATACGCTGCGCAATATCCAGAGTGATCTCCTCTTCACCCGGATTAGAGCCTGGATCGAGAACGATTACCTTATTTGCAAGAGCGGGTCCACGATTTTTCTGCTCAGCACTCTCGCGAAGTGCAATCGGTGCGCCACCTGAGATCGTCTTTGTTAGACGCAAGAGAGCGATAATTGTTGCTGGACCGCAACGACCATCAACCTTTGCACCGGCAGATTTTTGAAACTCTTTCACAGCTTCTTCAGTTGACGGTCCATAGATTCCATCAACACGACCGCAGTTAAAACCCATCTCTGTTAAACGAGCTTGAAGGGTGGCAACATCATCACCACGCATCATCGGAGATGGTTGGAGATAGAGAGAGCGATCACCTAACTTCCACCGCGCCTCTTCAAGTGCGCGACGGGTAGCATCATTTAACTCTCCAGTGACATGGAGACCACGCTCTTGTTGAAAAGAGCGGATCTCATCTGGAGATAACTCCTTCATAGGAGGTTTAGATAAAGCCTTCGAGTTCCTTCAAGAGTGCTGGCTTTGGCTTTGCACCGATGATGGTCTTTACAACTTC
>JBFYJI010000001.1:0-100786 GCA_041311505.1 Candidatus Nanopelagicales bacterium
AAGGCAAGGTCTGTCTCGATGCAGGTGCTTCTACTGGTGGATTTACCGACGTGCTTCTCCGTCGAGGAGCAGAGAAAGTAGTAGCTGTTGATGTGGGTTATGGTCAACTTGCATGGGAGCTCCGTACAGATGAGCGCGTTAAGGTTCTCGACCGCACAAATATACGCCACCTCACTGGCGATCAGGTCGGCGAAGAAATTCAACTCGTAGTTGCAGATCTCTCATTCATCTCACTCTCTCTCGTGCTTCCTGCTCTAGCTGCTGTATCAAAGTCAGATGCAGATTTTGTACTGATGGTGAAACCACAATTTGAAGTTGGACGAGAAAAATTGGGTGCAGGGGGAGTCGTCCGCGATCCTGAACTTCGTAAAGCTGCTGTTCTTGATGTCGCTGAATCTGCTTACGATGTCGGTCTCGGCACTATGGGCATTGCAGCAAGCCCACTTCCGGGTCCAGCGGGAAATGTCGAATACTTCCTTTGGTTGCGACGAGGCGCACCGGCTATCGATGAGAGCGCACTTGATCGCGCGATTGCAGAGGGTCCAGCGTGAGACGCGCAGCCATTCTCATTAATCCATCGCGAAGCGAAGCAATTGAAACCGCACGCCTCTTAGCTACACGACTTACAAGTGAGGGATTTCAACTCGTAACGCCGACCGAAATTGAAATTGAGAGTATTCAGTCAGTATCTCTCGATGCGATTGGTGAGGTTGAGGTGGCAATCGTTCTCGGCGGTGATGGAACAATTCTCCGTGGAGCCGAAGTCACGGTAGCTCGCGATATCCCTCTTCTTGCTATTAACGTTGGCCATGTTGGCTTCCTTGCTGAGGTTTCAAAGCCCACTATCGAGATCCTCGCGCAGGCAGTAATCGATAAGAGTTATGTCATCGAAAACCGTATGGTCGTTGGGTATTCGGTAGAGCGCGGGGGAGATGAGATTGCTCAAGGCTGGGCACTCAATGAGATCACCGTTGAGCGAGACAGCACCACTATGGTCGAGCTCTTCGTTGAGATTGATAAGCGTCCACTCTCACATTGGGGCTGTGATGGCCTCATCTGTTCGACGCCGACAGGTTCTACCGCCTATGCCTTTAGCGCAGGAGGTCCGGTGATCTGGCCTGAGGTAGATGCGCTTCTTTTGCTTCCTATCTCCGCACATGCACTTTTCTCGCGTCCCATGGTTATCTCAACTCAATCAGAGATAGTGGTCACTCTCGAATCTTCAGTTGGTCTTCTCTCTGCAGATGCAATTCGTAAACTTCCTCTCGTCGAAGGTGATCGAGTGACTATCTCGCGCGATCCAGATAAGGTGAAGTTGGCACATATCAATCACACCCTCTTTACTGACCGTCTCGTTGCAAAATTTAAGTTACCTGTTGAGGGCTGGCGCGGTGAGTGATCGCTCATATTTAGAAGAGATCTCTATTCGAAATCTCGGCATTATTGAGGAATCAAAGCTCGAATTCGGCAAGGGCCTCAATGTTCTTACCGGCGAAACTGGCGCAGGAAAGACAATGATTCTCACTGCGCTCAACCTTGTACTTGGTGGCAAGTCTGAAAGTTCTTTGGTGCGTACCGGAAGTGAGAGATTAACTACCTCTGCAACCTTTGCCGTTGGCAAGGTTACACACGAGCTACAGAGTGCGTTAGAAGAGGCGGATCTTGAGCCCGAGGATGGAGCAGTGATTTTTACTCGCTCACTCACAGCGGAGGGGAAGAGTAAAGCCCTCTGCAACGGTGTGACAGTTCCCGCAAGTCTCCTCTCTGAGCTCTCGACACACCTCATTGAAATTCATGGCCAATCTGCAAATGTGAATTTGGTAAAGCCACAGCGCCAGCGCGAACTCCTCGACAGATTCGGCGGAAAGAATGTAGCGCAGCTGCTCACTTCCTATCAGAGCTCTTATCACCGTTATCAAGAGCTCAAGAGCCGTATTCGTGAGATGCAGACTCTCTCTTCGCAACGCGATCATGAAATTGCAGAGCTGGAAGAGTTAAGCAAGAGCTGGGCATCACTCAAAGCGGTACGTGGAGAGTTTGCAGCCACACAGGATGAGATTTCCAGACTCTCCAGCGTCGAGGATTTGAGAGTTGCAGCCACTGGAGCATATGAAGCATCTTCATCAGAAGAAGCCGGTGCTCTCACTGCCCTCGGTTCTGCAAAGCGATATATAGAGAGCGCTAAGGGGCGAGATTCCCGGCTCGATGAGATTGGAGAGAAAATCTCCGAGAGCTTCTATCTTCTCGATGAGGCTACAAGTCAACTCAATGCATATCTTGCATCACTCGAGGCAGATCCCGATCGCCTTAATGTTCTTCAAGAGCGAAAGGCGCAGCTCACTACTTTTGTGAAGAAGTGGGGTAGTGGTGGAGATGGTGATGAAGAGCTAGTCGCTCTCTCAGCTAAAGTTAAATCTGCTCGTGAAAAAATTGGTGACCTTCAAGGCGGAGACCAACGTATCCATGAACTTGAATCTGAACTCTCACTCATTAAGAAGGAATTACTGAAGGCAGCACAGTCACTTACTGAAGCACGTACGGATGCCGCAGATAAATTATCAAGCGCAGTGAGCCTCGAGTTACATGAGCTATCGATGCCACATACTCAACTCATTATCGATATCAACTCACCTGACTATGCGGGTGCATTGAAAGAGTCCGATTTCACTCTTCATGGGTGCGATGAGATTGTGATCTCTATCAAGGCACATCCCACAGCAGCTAAAGTTGCAATTGGCAAGGGAGCATCTGGTGGTGAGATGTCACGCATCATGCTCGCACTTGAAGTTGTCATTGCATCGACAGACCCACTCGGTACCTATATCTTCGATGAGGTTGATGCCGGTGTGGGCGGAAAAGCTGCTATCGAAGTCGGCCGCAGACTCCATGCACTTGCTCAGCATGCTCAGGTCATTGTGGTGACCCACCTTCCCCAGGTTGCGGCATGGGCAGATACGCACTTTAAGGTCGAAAAGCGCAGTGATGGCCTGATCGTCGAATCTGGAGTAGAGCGTCTGAGCGAGCAGGCGCGGGTGGAGGAGATTGCCCGCATGCTCGCAGGCCTAGAAGAGTCCTCGAGTGCCCTGGAACACGCGGCCGAGCTCTTGGCGATGCGAGGCTAGCGCGCCTTTAAGTGATAGGTTCGTCTCCCATGAGCGAAAAAGACTCCAGCCATGGCCACGTTACAAAACATATCTTCGTCACCGGTGGTGTCGCCTCCAGTTTAGGTAAGGGGCTCACCGCCTCCAGCCTTGGTCGCCTCCTTGTGGCCCGCGGAATCCGCGTCACAATGCAGAAGCTCGATCCCTATCTCAATGTCGATCCAGGCACCATGAACCCATTTCAGCATGGTGAAGTCTTTGTGACAGACGATGGAGCAGAGACAGACCTCGATATCGGCCACTATGAACGCTTCCTCGACCGCAATCTTGAAGGATCTGCGAATGTGACAACAGGTCAGGTCTATTCACGAGTGATTGCTCGCGAACGTCGCGGTGAGTATCTCGGTGAGACTGTTCAGGTTATTCCTCACATCACTAATGAGATTAAGTCTCGAATGCTAGGAAATGATTCACCTGATATCGACGTAGTCATCACCGAAATCGGCGGAACTGTTGGTGATATTGAGTCGCAGCCGTTCTTGGAAGCAGCTCGTCAGATTCGCCAAGAGGTCGGCCGCGACAATGTCTTCTATCTCCACATCTCACTTGTTCCATACATCGGCCCTTCAGGTGAGTTGAAGACAAAGCCAACACAACACAGTATCGCAGCCCTCCGTAGTATCGGAATCGCTCCCGATGGAATCGTTCTCCGTTGTGATCGTGAGATTCCTGAAGGCATCAAGAAGAAGATCTCATTGATGTGCGATGTCGATTTGGAGGCAGTTGTTGCAGCAGTTGATGCACCTTCAATCTATGACATTCCTAAGGTTCTCAATCGCGAGGGACTTGATTCTTATATCGTGCGTCGACTTGGCCTTGAAGGTCATGCTGTCGAATGGGCTGAATGGGATGCCCTTCTTGAGAAAGTGCATAATCCGAAGCATCATGTGCGCGTTGGTTTAGTAGGAAAGTACATCGATCTTCCAGATGCTTATCTCTCTGTATCAGAGGCGCTTCGTGCAGGAGGCTTCGCCAACAGCGCAAAGGTTGAGTTGATTTGGATTCCTAGTGATAACTGCGAGACGCCAGAAGGTGCAGCAAAAGAGCTCAGCACTCTCGATGCTATCTGTGTTCCAGGTGGATTCGGTATCCGTGGAATCGAAGGAAAGTTAGGCGCTCTCAAGTTTGCTCGTGAAAATAAGATTCCAACACTTGGCCTCTGCCTAGGACTTCAATGTATGGTGATTGAAGCTGCTCGCAATCTTGCAGGTATTAAGGATGCGAGCTCTGCTGAATTTATGCCAGATAGCGGCACGCATGTCATTGCAACCATGGCAGAGCAGCTCGATATTGTTGCAGGAGATGCTGATATGGGAGGCACAATGCGTCTTGGCCTCTACAAAGCGCAGCTCACACCAGGATCAATCGTTGCCGAGGTATATGGTGCAACTGAGATCTCTGAGCGCCATCGCCATCGTTATGAGGTCAATAATAAGTATCGCGACCAGATTGCGGCAGCTGGTATCAATTTCTCAGGAATTTTTGAAGAGAAGAATCTCGTCGAATTCGTTGAACTTCCCCGTGAGGTTCATCCATACTATGTAGGTACTCAGGCTCATCCAGAGCTTCGTTCACGCCCAACAAGACCACATCCACTCTTCAGCGGTCTCATTGCTGCTGCGATTGCCAAGAAAGGCTAACCATGCTCGTCGGAGTTCCCAAGGAAATTAAAGTTCTCGAAGCACGTGTTGCACTCACACCTGAAGGCGCATCAGAGTTCATCCGCTCAGGACATAAGGTCGTCGTCGAAAAGGGCGCTGGATTGGGTTCAGCAATCACAGATGAGCAGTACATCGCTGCAGGGGCAACAATTGAGAGCGATGTAGAGAAGATCTGGCGTGAAGCTGACATGGTTTTGAAGGTGAAAGAACCAATCGAAGCTGAGTACTCTCGACTTCGTTCAGGCCAAATCCTCTTCACATACCTGCACCTTGCTGCAAGCAAGGCATGTACAGATGCACTCCTGGCAAGTGGAACTACTGCGATTGCCTACGAGACAGTCGAGCTCAACGGAACCCTTCCGCTACTTGCGCCAATGTCTGAGGTTGCAGGTCGTCTTGCAACTCAGGTAGGTGCTACTGCACTGCAAAAACCTCATGGCGGACGCGGAGTTCTCTTGGGTGGCGTTCCAGGCGTTGCTCCAGGAAAGGTAGTGGTTATTGGTGGAGGAGTCGCAGGTCTAAACGCCGCGGTTATTGCAATGGGTATGGGTGCAGATGTCACCGTTCTCGATCGCTCACTTCCACGTCTTGCCTATATCGACACGATCTATCAGGGTCGCATCAAAACCCTGGCATCTACATATGGAGCAATTGACCGCGAGGTAAAGAGTGCTGACCTTGTTGTTGGAGCAGTTCTTGTTCATGGCGCGAAGGCGCCAAAGCTCGTGACAAATGAGCAGGTCAAGGGAATGAAGCCAGGCGCCGTCCTCGTTGATATCGCAATCGATCAGGGTGGCTGTTTTGAAGATTCTCGCGCGACCACACACGCCGAGCCAACCTTCAAGGTTCATGATGCAATTTTCTATTGTGTAGCAAATATGCCGGGAGCAGTGCCTGTGGCATCGACATATGCACTGACAAATGCAACCCTTCCATATGCGCTATCACTCGCTAATAATGGCTGGGAAGCAGCGCTGGCGAAGGACCCTGCACTTGCAAAGGGGCTCAATGTCCATGCTGGCAAGGTCTGCTATGAGGCTGTTGCAGTAGCTCATGGCTATTCAATGTAACCAGGCAGTATCTACATATCTCGATCACTGTCGTATCGAGAAGGGCCTCTCTTCTCATTCAATTGATGGCTATCGTCGCGATCTCGGACGTTTTCTGCAATTAATTGATGAGGCCGGTTACTCTTTTGACTCACTGAGTGAACCCCAACTAGGCGATATCACCGCGCGTCTCTCTGAAATGGGTCTTACGCCATCTTCGATTAATAGATTTATCTCGGCGCTCAAAGGATTCTATAAATATTGCGCACTTGAATATGCAATTCCTAATCCGCTAATTGATGTGAAGCAATTTAAAGTCGCTCGCAAATTACCTAAAGCTCTTACAGTTGATGAGATCACTCGGCTCATCGACTCGGTCGATATCTCCACCAATCCCTCATCGCTTCGAGATAGAGCAATGCTCGAAGTTCTCTACGGAACTGGCGCCCGTGTGGCAGAGGTAATCGGAATCGATATCGGAGATATCGTTAAAGATGAAGTTGCAGGCGAACCCATTACCTATGTGAAATTGCGAGGCAAGGGGAGTAAAGAGCGTATTGTTCCGCTTGGATCATTTGCCCTGAAGGCAATTGATGATTACTTGGTGAGATTGCGCCCCGAATATCTCTCCAAAAACAGCCACAGTGAGAGAGCTCTCTTTCTTAATGCACGTGGCAAGCGGTTGACTCGCCAATCAGCATGGACTGTTGTGACGAAAGCTGCCGAAGCGACAGGGTTACAAGGAAAGGTTTCTCCGCACGTCTTTAGACATAGTTATGCAACGCATCTCCTCGATGGGGGAGCTGATATTCGTGTAGTGCAAGAGCTCTTAGGCCATGCCTCTGTAACCACTACGCAGATTTACACCTTAATTACTATCGATAAAGTACGTGAGAGCTACTCTTTAGCTCACCCTCGCTCTAAGTAAGATTTACAGACCGCGGAGGCGACGAGCCAAAATACTCTGCTCGCCCTTTGACTCTAAGTCAGCGATGATGACGGCGATTGACTCGCGAACAATTCGACCGCGATCGACAGCAAGTCCAAGATCTCCACGAAGCATTAAGCGAGCTTGGTCGAGATCGAAAAGCTCATCAGGGGAGAGGTAGACAGTGATCTTCTCATCATGTCGTTCGCGACCTGACGGTGCTTTATCGCTCTGTGTCACACGGCGACGTGGAATTGAACGGACACCCTTCTTTGACTTTGGCGCAGAAGATGTCACCGGCGCCGTTGGTGCAACAGTTGGCATAACTGGTTCTACTACAACTTCACGAACTGCTGAGAGCGAAGGGGCTGAGTTGCGGAAGAGTTCATCCGCTCCTGGCAAACTGGCTCTACGTGTCATCGTGCTCCTCCTCGTGCAATTAACTCTCGTGCTAGACGACGGTAAGACTGTGCTCCAACTGAAGACGTTGCATAAGCGGTGATTGGCTCACCTGCAACAGTTGCTTCTGAGAAGCGAATAGATTTTGAGATCAAAGTGTCAAAGACAAGTCCTGGATGGCCTTCGATGATGCGTGAGATTACTTCACGGTTATGAAGGGTCTTCTTCTCAAACATAGTTGCGATAATTCCGATGAGATTGAGTGATGGGTTATAAACCTCACGAACCTTGCCGATATTTTCAGAGAGCTCGATGAATCCGTGCATCGCAAAGTTTTCGCACTGCATCGGTACGATGATCTCATCTGAGGCTACGAGTGCATTGATTGCAAGGCGACCCATCGTTGGCTGACAGTCGATAAGGATGACGTCGTACTCATTGCGCAGAGGAGCGAGAGCCTTCTTGAGATAGAGATGGCCTGAGATATCACTCGATAACTTCATCTCAATACCGACGAGATCCTTATTCGCTGGCAAGAAATCTAGATTTGCGACAGAAGATTTCAAGACGATTTCATCGATATTTGCATCAGGTGCAAGGAGTGCGTAGTAAACAGTGTTCTCAAGAGGAAGTTTGTGGGCATTGACGCCGAGACCGAGTGAGAGACCACCTTGTGGATCGAAGTCGACGAGGAGAACGCGACGACCTAGCTCTGCAAGGGCTGCGCCGAGGCTGATTGTCGTGGTCGTCTTTCCCACTCCACCCTTCTGATTGAAGATAGAGATCACCTTCGCCTGGCCATGCTCGGTAATCGGGGCGGGGATAGGGAAGTTGAGGGGGGAACCTCCGAAGAGGGCGGTAGCGGTCACTACATCATCCTCAAATGTCGATTTAGCGTTCAAGCGTCAAACCTCTTTCTCAATTGGCGCGACTCTAGTGGGGATGTGCGTGAGGTTGCAACTAAACCAAGTAAGGTTCGCGCGTGGATATTCTCGAGAGCAGTGAGGCTGCGCCGGTAGGCGAGCAGCCCGTAGAGCCTGCAAAAGAGGGCGAATTTAACGTCCATCTCGATAATTTCGATGGACCTTTCGACCTCCTCCTTCAGCTGATCTCGCGCCATAAGCTCGACATCACCGAGGTCTCGCTCAGTCTCGTCACCGACGAGTTCATCGCCTTTATTCGCGCCCTCGAAGCCTCCGGAGAGGGGTGGAAGCTCGACCAAGCAACCGAGTTCCTCGTCATCGCCGCCACCCTTCTCGATCTCAAAGCGGCACGACTTCTTCCAAGCGGCGAGATTGAGGATGAGGAAGATCTAGCCCTGCTCGAAGCTCGCGACATCCTCTTTGCCCGCTTGCTCCAATATCGTGCCTTTAAAGAGATTGCAGCCTCTTTCCAAGAGGCGATTACCGCAGCTGATAAGTCCTTCCCACGCGTAGTGGCCCTCGATCCGGCCCTCTCCAGTCTTCTACCTGAGGTACTTATCGGGGTGGGACCAGAGCGCTTTGCAGCGATTGCCGACCGAGTTCTCACCCCCAAAGTTGCCCCTGTGGTGGCTGTAGAGCACCTTCACAGCGCTCTTGTGAGCGTCTCTGAGGAGTCAAAGCTGGTCGTTGAGGCCCTCCGTAAGGGTCGTACGGTCTCCTTTAGATCCCTTGTGGCAGAGGCGGATTCAACCCTCGTGGTGGTCGCCCGATTCCTCGCACTCCTGGATCTCTATCGTCAGGGCGCCCTCCGTTTTGAGCAGGTAGTAGCCCTCGGTGAGCTTCAAATCTCATGGGTTGGCTCTGACGAAGGTGAGATTCTCGCCTCTTCAGAGTTTGATATCCCCGTGGTTGAGGGAGAAGAGTCTCAAGAAGAGGTTGAGAGTTCAAGCGTGGAAGAGCCTGAAGCAGTAGTTGAGGGTTTAGAGGATATTGAGCCTGAAGATGAGGAGTCTGAGTAATGAGCGAGCAGATCGAGAACCCCGTAGAGGAGCTTTCAGAGGGGCAGTTATCTCACGTCTATGACGAGGCGACACTTGGTCGCTCTATCGAGGCAATCCTCATGGTGGTGGATGAGCCGGTCACCGAACTCACTCTTGCCTCGGTCCTTGAAGTGACTGTCGACCAGATTGTCGAAGCGCTTGAACGCCTCCAAGGTTCATACGAAGATCGTGGATTTACCCTCAAGGCGATCAACGGGGGATGGCGCTTCTATAGCGCTCCAGAATTTAGCCCTGTCGTTGAAAAGTTCGTTCTCGATGGTCAGCAGAACCGCCTCACCCAGGCGGCCCTTGAGACCCTCGCAGTAATCGCTTACCGCCAGCCAGTCTCGAGAGCTCGAGTCTCTGCAATTCGTGGGGTCAATGTTGAAGCGGTGATGAAGACTCTTATTACCCGTGGCCTCGTCGATGAGTACGGCATCGAGAATGAGACTGGCGCCATCCTCTATAAGACCACCAGCTACTTCCTTGAGCGCCTTGGCCTCAACAAGCTTGAAGATCTTCCACCACTTGCGCCTCATCTGCCTGATATCGATGGCCTCGATGAGATTCTCGATTCGCTAACCGAGTAGCCCTTCAGCTAAACTCACCCTATCGCCCAGACCCCTCTGGGCCACGCTGACTGTCGTCAATGGATAGCCGCAGATAGGAAGATCAATGTCTGAAATTCGCCTCAATAAAATCATCGCCGATGCCGGCGTAACCTCCCGCCGTGGCGCCGATGAGCTGATCATCGCTGGACGCGTTATGGTCGATGGGAGAGTGGTCCGTGAACTCGGAGCGAAGTTTGATCCTTCAAAGGTTAATGTAGAAGTTGATAGTGAGACAATTAATCAACAATTGACTAAGACTTATCTTGCACTTCATAAACCAAGAGGCGTTTTGTCTACCATGTATGACCCTGAGGGGCGTCCATCTCTCGCTGACTTTATCGACCTTCGTACCGAACGACTCTTCCATGTTGGTCGTCTCGATAAGGACTCCGAAGGACTCATTTTGCTCACAAATGATGGGGATCTGACCTTTAGGGCGACCCACCCATCTTATGGCCTTGAGAAGACCTACATTATTGAGTTCGATGGCAAGCTCCCTGTGGGAGTAGAGAAGACTCTCCGAAACGGGGTAGAGCTTGAAGATGGAATGGCCCGAGTTCTCGATTACAAGCAGCTCTCACCTAATTGGCTAGAGGTGACTATCCATGAAGGTCGCTACCACATTATTCGCCGACTCATGGAGGCGATCGGGGTAGAGGTGATCCGCCTCATCCGTACCAAGTTCGGTCCCATCTCCCTCGGTGAAACTCTCGAAGGGCGATGGAGAGATCTCAACGATGGTGAGTTAATAAGTTTGCAAAATGCTTTACATTTAAATAAATAAATCGATACTAGGTATTTATATCTATTTAGTGTCAAATCGATATTCATTGCATGCAGAGTTGTGAAAATAGATATGTCGATATTCATACGCTCAGCTGCACCATATTTAAGTTGATATATCGATATTGAGAAGTAGCCGCATAATCTTTGGCATTTGAGAGATCCGTTTCAGCCAGGTGCAAAAGGTGTGAAAAAGTTTTGTTGTTTTATCTACAAAAATCTTTAACTTCAACGCATTGATGTGCCTCATTTGCTAGGCTTTCACCATGTCGATCCGTGCTATACGAGGCGCCACCCAGGTTGAGGCCAACACCCCTGAGGCAATTAGCGTTGCCACACAGGAGCTTCTCCGTGAGATCGTGGCAGCCAATGGACTAGAGATCGAGTCGGTCATTTCAGTCCTTCTCACAGCCACCCCGGATCTCAACGCAGCATTTCCAGCAGCCGCAGCCCGTGAAGTCGGTTTTGAGGCGACACCGCTCCTTTGTGCAGTTGAGATAGATGTCCCAGGGGCTCTAAATCGGGTCATTCGTGCAATGTTTACCGTTGAGAGCGAGCTTAGCCCGAAGGAGATCTCGCACATCTACCTAGGCGGGGCTAAGGCCCTCCGCAGAGATATCGCTCAGTAGGCTCATCGTGGCGCTTACCCATGTAAAGATCATCGGCTCTGGGCTTATCGGTTCATCGATCGGTCTAGCCCTTGTGGCAGCCGGGCGCGAAGTATCAATGGTCGATATCAACCCTGCTAGCCAGGCTCTCGCCCAAGATCTCATGGGTACAACTCCCACCACACCCGTTGACCTCACCATCGTTGCATCGCCCTTGTCGACCGTCTCAGAGGTTATCTGGGGGGAGCTTTCTCAATCTCTCAATCAAAAGTTTATGGATATTTCCTCTGTTAAAACTAATCCTAAAGTAGAGGTTTCAGCAATCGGGTTAGAGATGAACAATTTCTTCCCAACTCACCCCATGGCTGGGCGTGAGGTAGGAGGGGCTGAATCTGCACGAGCTGATCTCTTTCAAAATCGCCCGTGGATTATCGACTCTGCCGGGGTCTCTCAAGAATTACTCCAACTTGGCAGAGAGGTGATCGAAATCTGTGGCGGCCATATCGTCGATATGCCGGCTGAGGAGCATGACCGCGCAGTCGCTCTCATCTCTCACCTTCCTCAAGTTTTGAGCTCTCTCCTTGCTAGCCACCTCGTTGAGGCGCCGCAAGAGTGGCTCACTCTCGCGGGGGGAGGTCTGAGGGATACCACGCGTATCGCCGCATCAGCTCCGGCTCTCTGGAGGGAGATCATCTCTGCCAATAGCAAGGCGTTAGCTCCTCTGATCACATCTTCAATCGAGTCGCTTCAGGGGCTCCTTGCAGATATCGAGAGCCCTGTATCTGTAGAGAACTTCATCTCACGAGGAAATCTTGGAATGGCCCGGATTCCTGGCAAGCATGGCGGTATCGCTCGTAACTACACCTACCTGCCTGTGGTGATTGAAGATAAGCCAGGACAACTCGCTGCACTCTTCGATGAATGTGCAGCGGCATCGGTCAACGTTGAGGATCTCTCCATCGAGCACTCTCCTGAACAATTTACAGGTCTTATCACGCTCGCTCTCTCTCAGAGCGATGCCGAAAAGCTTTACAACCATCTCTTATCTGCTGGATGGAGTGCGCATCCACCTCGTTAAGTGGCACCAACTCACCAATAACTGCGAGACAATTCTCCTACCGTCTGAGAAATATTCTCAAAGAGGTAAGTCGACATTATGAAAGGTTGGACCATCAATGATCGTTCTTGCAATTGATGGCCCTAGCGGATCAGGAAAGTCATCAACTTCAAAGGGGATCGCTCTTCGTGCAGGTTGGAGTTATCTTGATACGGGAGCTCTCTATCGAGCAGTCGCTCTCCTTGCACTAGAGAAGAAGAGTGATGATGTGGAGCTTCTTGTTGGCGCCATGCGCGATGAGATCATCTCATTTAATTGCAATCCAAGTGACCCTCGTATCTTTATCGGTAAACGGGATGTATCAGAAGAGATTCGCACTCTCGAAGTGACAAATAAAGTTTCTTTAGTCGCAGCCGCTCCGGCTATTCGCTCCGAACTTCTCACTCTGCAACATGCAATTATCGATAATGCCGAAAAGGGAATCGTTGTAGAAGGTCGCGATATCGGAACAGTTGTAGCGCCCGAAGCTGCTTTGAAGATTTATCTCACCGCAGATTTAGATGCACGAACATCTCGTCGTTCTGGCGAACTTTCTGATCTTTCTATTTCAACTGATGAAGTAGAAAAGTCGTTATCAAGTAGAGATGAAATTGATTCAAATCGAGCTGTAAGCCCTCTTGTAATGGCATCTGATGCCGTACATATCGATAGCACTGAGCTCAACCTCGATGAAACGATTGAAAGAATTTGGGAGCTCTTATCTGAGCGTTCTCTCCTAGGACTTCCGATTGTTGCAATTCTTGGTCGTCCCAATGTTGGCAAGTCAACACTCATCAATCGTTTTCTTGGTCGTCGTGAAGCGATCGTTGAAGATACTCCTGGTGTTACTCGTGATCGTGTTCAATACGAGTGCGAGTGGGGTGGTCGTCGCTTTATCGTGATGGATACGGGAGGTTGGGAGTCACGTCCCGACGGAATCTCTGTCGCTATCTCTGCAGGTGCCGAGCTTGCGATGCAAGAGGCAGATGTCCTTGCATTTGTTGTCGATGCACAAGTGGGTGCACTCGATGAAGATGATGTGATGGTGCAAGAGCTTCGTAAGGCAAAGAAACCAACGATTCTTATTGCAAATAAAGTTGATGGAGATAGCGATGAAGCAGATGCACATGCGCTCTGGAATCTAGGATTAGGGGAGCCACATTTCGTCTCTGGCCTCCATGGTCGCGGTTCTGGAGATCTTCTCGATCATATTGTCGACTCACTTCCAGAGGTTGGTCGCGCTCAAACTCATGATGGATATCGCCGTATTGCACTCATTGGAAGACCTAATGTTGGCAAATCTAGTTTACTTAACGCACTAGCGGGGGAGAGCCGTTCCATCGTTGATGATGCTGCAGGAACTACTCGCGATCCCGTTGACTCGCTGATTGAAATCGGTGGTCAGGTATGGAGATTTGTAGATACTGCAGGAATCAAGAAGCGCGCAAACCAAGCAAGCGGTACCGACTATTACGCGACACTTCGCACCCAGACTGCTCTCGAGCGATCAGAATGTGTTGCCATGATTCTCGATGCTTCAGTTCCAATCTCCGAACAAGATCTTCGCATCATCTCTATGGTTGAAGATTCAGGCAAAGCAATGGTTCTCGTACTCAATAAATGGGATCTTGTCGATGAGGATCGTCGCCTCCAACTCGAGAAGGAGCTCGATCGCAATCTTGGTCATATCGAATGGGTTCAACGCGTTAATGTTGCTGCGAAGACGGGGTGGCATAGAGATCGTCTCGCTCCCGCACTGCGTACTGCGCTCTCTTCGTGGGAGAAGCGCGTACCGACGGCAAAACTCAACTCATTCCTAGGAGCGCTCATCGGGGCAACTCCGCCTCCAGTGCGTGGTGGAAAACAACCAAAGGTGTACTACGCGACACAGGCAGGTATCGCACCTCCAAAGTTTGTGGTCTTCTCATCAGGTTGGATTGAGCCTTCCTATCGACGCTTTATCGAACGTCGCCTCCGTGAAGAGTTTGGCTTTCCTGGAACCCCTGTTCAGGTGGCAATCCGAGTCAAGGAGCGCGAGAAGGAGTGAGGCGTTATCTCACCATTCCTAATGCTCTGACAGCCCTTCGAGGCCTCGGGGTGCCACTCTTTATCTGGCTCGCCCTCTCGCTCAAGGCTGATGGGTGGGCGATTGCCGTCCTTGCTATCGGAGGGATCACCGATTACCTCGATGGAAAACTTGCTCGCCTCTGGAATCAGACCTCTCGCTTTGGAGAGCTCGCAGATCCAGCAATAGATCGCATCTATATAGTGGCAACTCTCATCGTTCTCTACCTCCGCGATGCGGTTCCACTCTGGATGATTGCTCTCCTGATGATCCGCGATCTTGCATTGGGCGCACTCACCATAGCCCTGACTCGTAAAGGTCACCCGCCGCTGCAAGTTACCTATATCGGCAAAGCTGCGACCTTCAATCTTCTCTATGCATTCCCATTTCTTCTCTTGGCCTTGAGCGATTCATGGATAGGCACTCTTGCATTTATCTTCGGGTGGGCCTTTGCCTTCTGGGGCCTGGTTCTCTACCTCTACACCGGAGTTTCATATTTCCGAAGTGGTCTTAAAAGTATTAGAGTGCAACCCGCTCAGAGAGTGATCTCTGAGTCATAGAGCCAGTCGTTACCTTCGAGCCAGAGATGAGTTAGACGATGTCACAGATTCCTTCAGAACTTCAATATACAAAAGAGCACGAGTGGGTTGCAGAGACTGCAACTGAAGGCACAGTGCGTATGGGAATCACTGACTTCGCTCAAGGCGCTCTTGGAGATATCGTCTACGTGCAGATGCCAAAGGTTGGAGATGCAGTAATTGCAGATAAGGTCTGCGGTGAGGTTGAGTCGACAAAGTCAGTCTCTGAAATCTTCTCTCCAGTAACTGGCACAGTAGTAGCAATCAATGATGCTCTAGTCAATTCTCCTGAACTCGTCAACTCTGATCCCTACGGAGCAGGCTGGTTGGCGGAAATCTCAATAGATGGAGCGCCTACAAATCTCCTCAGCGCTGCCGAGTACGGCGCAATCACTGGCTGATTCGCCAGCTTGAAAAAAACTTCTTAACTCTCTAGTGTCAGCCTCAAGTTGAAGGTGACCCCTTGCAGTAAGAAATCGCTGCCTGGATCCATCTCAACAAAGAGAGTGAATGGGGAGTGCCATGGAGAAGAGCTCAAGCGAACTCACCACCACACTTCATCTCACCTCTCGCACTGACTCCGAGAGTTCTTCCCCAACTCTCCTCGAAAATCTCCTCAGCGATTCAACCGACGAAGAGCGCAGCGTTCTCGCCAGCATCATCGACGGAAGCGGAGAGAGCGCAATGGTCTTTATTCATAAGGGTCCATCTCGAGGAGCGCGCTTTCTGATTACAGCAGAGGGCGCAACAATCGGACGATCACCTGCTAGCGATATCTTCCTCGATGACATCACCGTCTCTCGCTCGCATGGCACGATCACAAAGTCAGATAAAGCTCAGGGGAGTGGTTTCCTCTTTACGGATTTGGGAAGTCTCAATGGCTCCTATATCAATAACCAACAGCTTTCATCTCACCCTCTCGTTACGGGAGATGAGATTCAAATCGGAAAATTTCATATGCTCTTTATCGGAGCAAGCAACAAGCAGGGGAGAAATAAGTGAGCGTTCCAGCACGTGCATATCTGAGCATCGGTGAAGTTCTTTCAAAGTTGCGTGGCGACTTTCCAGATATCACTATCTCTAAGATCCGTTTCTTAGAGTCTGAGGGACTCATCGAGCCACAGCGCACACCATCTGGCTATCGTAAATTCACCAGTGTCGACCTTGAGCGTCTTCGTTATG
This sequence comes from Candidatus Nanopelagicales bacterium, assembly GCA_041311505.1. Classification (GTDB taxonomy): domain Bacteria; phylum Actinomycetota; class Actinomycetes; order Nanopelagicales; family Nanopelagicaceae; genus Planktophila. Next base: position 16,085 of record JBFYJI010000001.1, read on the forward strand.
TACTTCTCGCTCAGCGCGATCAGTACCTACCTCTTAAGGTAATCAAAGAGAACCTCGATGCCCTCGATCGTGGACTCGTTCCTACTCCTCAGGGCGCTGCAGTTCCACGTCCCACCCTTGGTCTTGCGACAGTCGATGGCGAGATTGCACCATCAACATTTGGTGAGCAATCAGAGATGCGCCTCTCACGCGATGAACTCTTGAGCGCATCCGGCCTTGAAGATTCTCAACTCGTAGAGCTTGAGTCATTTGGTCTTATCACACTTCGTGGCCGTCACTACGATGCAGACGCTCTTTCAGTTGCAAAGGCAGTTGCAGAGATGGCGGCATTTGGAATTGAAGCGAGACACCTTCGCTCATTTAAGACAGCTGCAGATCGCGAGATCGGATTGATCGAACAAGTCATCACTCCCTACACACGTCAGAAGTCAACAGAGTCAAAGGCACGTGCAGAGGAAGTTCAGCGCGAGATTGCATCTCTCTCTGTTCGACTCCACGCCTCCCTCGTTCGCAGCGGTCTCAATCGTCCTCGCTAACTTTTATTTGTAGAGAATTCAATGTTTACTCTCGTTGATGTCATCGGGGTTCGCATTGAGATGCCATCGAATCAGCCGATAGTGCTCCTCAAGGAGAGAGATGGCGGAAAGGTCCTTCCCATCTGGATTGGATCAACAGAGGCGAGCGCGATCGCCTTTGCTCAACAAGATATGCGACCAGCCCGCCCACTTACCCATGACCTCATTGCGGAGATGTTGGATGCAAGCGCAACTACCTTGACTGCAGTGCACATCACCGAGATGCGGGATGGAATCTTCTATGCAGAGCTCCACCTTCGTAGCGAGAGCGGGCCAATAGCCTCCATCTCAGCGCGACCATCCGATGCGATAGCGATTGCCCTTCGGACAAAGAGCAATATCCTCGTCTCTAGTGAGCTCCTCGCCAGCGCTGGTATTGATCTGCCGGCTCACAGTGCGGGGGAGAGCGAGGAAGAGGTCGAGGCCTTCCGTGCGTTCCTCGACCATATCAACCCTGAAGATTTCGCTTCGTAGGGAAGAACCCTCAACCTCAAGTAGAGGTTAGGGGCGTGTCGCTCCCAAAGCGTCTAGGCGGTTCCGCCTACCCTTAGACATCCCACATCCCCGGGGATATTTCAGTACAGAAGGCGAGCCCCCTCTCGTGACAGAACAAGAACTTCAGATCGGCTATCGCGGCGCAACTGCATGCTCTGCTGCAGGTATTACATATCGCCAGCTCGATTACTGGGCACGTACTGGTCTCGTCGAACCTTCAATTCGCACTGCACATGGTTCCGGTTCTGCACGTCTCTACGGTTTTCGCGACATCCTCGTTCTTAAGATCGTAAAGCGTCTTCTTGATGCAGGCGTATCACTTCAAAATATCCGTACAGCTGTTGATCACCTCCGATCACGTGGTGTGACAGAGTTAGAGCGCATCACGTTAATGAGCGATGGTTCATCAATCTATGAATGCTCAAGTCCTGATGAGATCGTCGATCTCCTAGCCGGCGGTCAAGGCGTCTTCGGAATTGCAGTTGGCAAAGTTTGGCATGAGGTAGAGGGCTCACTCTCAACCTTGAGTGGAGAGTTGAATGGCGAGCCTATCGGTGGCGAAGGTAACGATGAACTCTCGCTCCGTCGTAAGGCAAAAGGCGCGTAGTAACGCATATATTGCACCCTAGCTCCTGCCACTCCAGGCAGTGAATGAGTTGAAGAGGTGCTTAATTGTCTCGTATCTTTCAAGATCGCCACATTGGACCGACACACTCTGATGAAGAGGTGATGTTAAGCGCGCTTGGATATAAAGATCTCCCATCGTTTATCTCAGATGTTCTCCCTAGCAACATTGCAATCTCTGGCGTAATCGAGAGCGCGCTAGGGGAGGGCAAGAGCGAAGTTGAGGTGATTGATGAGCTTCGAGCAATTGCCTCTGAGAATAAAGTCTTCACATCTCTGATCGGAACCGGTTACTACGGCACCATCGTGCCCCCAGTGATCAAGAGAAATGTTCTTGAAAATCCTGCTTGGTACACCGCATACACTCCATACCAACCTGAAATTTCACAAGGTCGCCTTGAAGCCCTCTTTGCATTCCAGACAATGATCTGTGAGCTCACCGCACTCGATATCTCTAATGCATCAATGCTCGATGAAGGAACTGCTGCTGCAGAGGCGATGACACTTGCTCGACGTGCTTCAAAGTTAAGTGACGATGCAGTCTTTCTTATTGAAGAGCACCTCCACCCACAGACCAAGGCTGTTGTGGCTACTCGTGCAAAACCTCTCGGCATCAAGGTTGTTGAAGTGGATGCAGGTCATGTTGTTCGTGATGGTTACGAAGGCGAGTTCTTCGGTCTCCTTCTTCAATATCCAGATACCACTGGAGAGATTCTCGATTACTCACGGGTGAGCGAGTATGCGCATCAACGTGGCGCACTCGTTATTGCAGCTACTGATCTTCTCGCACTCACTCTTATTAAGGCGCCAGGGGAGTGGGGTGCAGATATCGCTGTCGGAACTTCACAGCGTTTTGGAGTGCCAATGGGATTTGGTGGTCCACATGCAGGATTCTTGGCAGTGCGTAACGGCTTAGAGAGGTCAATGCCAGGTCGCCTTGTAGGTCAGAGCGTTGATGCAACCGGTAAGCCAGCTTTTCGTTTAGCGCTTCAAACTCGCGAACAACATATTCGACGCGATAAGGCGACATCGAATATCTGTACCGCACAGGTTCTCCTTGCAAATATGAGCGCCTTCTATGCGATGTGGCATGGACCTCAAGGTCTTCGTGAGATTGCAGAGCGAGTTCATCGCTTTGCATCACGTCTTCAAATTGCAGCAAAGTCACGCAATCACAATGTTTTCGATACCGTCACCGTTGATGTTGCAGATGCAGTCGCGACCCATCGTCGTGCAGTTGATGTAGGAATCAACTTTGCGCATGTGAGTTCGACAGAGGTTCGTATCTCCTTTGATGAGAGCACAACAGAGAGCACCTTTCAAAAGGTTCTTTCCATACTTGGAGTGAGTGAAGCAGGGGAGAAGGCGATCGAAAGTTCACATCTGCGAACATCTTCCTATCTTCGCCACCCACTTTTCAATAGTTTTCACTCCGAGACAGGAATGATGCGATACCTTCGCAATCTCGCCGACCGTGATCTTGCACTCGATCGAACAATGATTCCGCTTGGCTCCTGCACAATGAAGCTCAACGCCGTCTCTGAGATGGAGGCCATTACATGGCCTGAGTTTGCTTCTCTTCACCCATTTGCCCCATCCGACCAGAGCGCAGGTTCACGTAAGTTGATCAAGCAACTCTCAGAGTGGCTCGTGGCAATCACTGGTTACGATGCAGTCTCCCTCCAGCCTAATGCTGGAAGCCAGGGAGAGTTCGCGGGACTCCTTGCAATCCGCAACTATCACGATTCACGCGGAGACCAGGCCCGAAATATCTGTCTCATCCCTTCAAGTGCTCATGGCACCAATGCGGCTTCTGCTGTTATGGCAGGAATGAAGGTTGTCGTCGTTGAGTGCGATGAGATGGGAAATGTCTCAGTAGACGATCTCAAGAGCAAGATTGCATCACATCAGAGCACACTCGCCGCTTTGATGATTACCTATCCTTCAACTCATGGTGTATTTGAGACAGCTGTCTCGGAAATTTGTGCACTCGTGCATGATGCAGGGGGACAGGTCTACGTTGATGGTGCAAATCTCAACGCCCTTGTTGGACTTGCTCAACCTGGTAAGTTCGGTGCAGATGTTTCACATCTCAATCTCCATAAAACCTTTGCCATTCCTCATGGTGGAGGAGGCCCAGGTGTTGGACCGGTGATCTCGAGAGCGCACTTAGCTCCATTCTTGCCAAATCACCCACTGGATTCTGAGGCAGGTCCTGCAACTGGCCCTGGACCAATCTCAGCGGCTCCCTACGGATCAGCGAGCATTCTTCCTATCTCCTGGGCATATATCCGCCTTCTCGGTGGAGCAGGTCTTACTCACTCCACTGAAGTTGCAATCTTGTCTGCAAATTACATCGCTGCCCGTCTTTCAGATTCCTATCCAGTTCTCTACACAGGCGCTAATGGTCGCGTTGCGCATGAGTGCATCATCGATTTACGTGAGCTCACCAAGGTTTCAGGTGTGACAGTGGATGACGTTGCCAAGCGATTGATGGACTTTGGTTTCCATGCCCCAACGATGTCCTTCCCGGTCGCAGGCACCCTCATGATCGAACCTACAGAATCTGAAGATATCTTTGAAATCCACCGCTTTATCGATGCGATGATCGCTATCCGAGGTGAGATTCAAGAGGTCATTGATGGCCATATCACCGTCGAGGATTCACCTCTTCGCCATGCTCCCCATACCGCTGAGGTTGTCACTGCCTCGAAATGGGAGCGCGCCTACCCTCGAGAGAGGGGTGGCTATCCAAGACCTCAGAAGGGGCTTGTAGCGGGGGAACTCCTAGGTACCCGTGGAAAGTATTGGCCTGTTGTAGGTCGTATTGACGGTGCTCACGGCGATAGAAATCTCATCTGCGCCTGCACGCCGATCGAAGACTTTAGAGAAGTGATTCGTAAGAGCTCACACCCACCGACCCCTTCTGGGGAGGGTTGGATTAGCATTACTTTACATAATGTAACTTATCGGCACTAGGTCGTAAGGCGCGAGAGAGGCCCCAGAGGGTCGTCTGCCAGAGCGCCTCAACGACGATCGCCTTGCTCATCTTGGATACTCCATTAACTCTCTCAACAAAAGTAATTGGAACTTCATAGATAGATGCGCCAGCGAGTTCACTCGCCATAGCCATTTCGATCTGAAAACAATAACCAGTTGCCGTCATTTCCCTTAGTTTGAGTCTTTTCAATAATGCCACTGAGTAGACCCTAAAGCCACCCGTGAGGTCGTGTAATGGAATCCTCAGGGCTATTCGGGCATATGCAGTACCTGCCCGAGAGAGTAATTGTCGACTCAGGGGCCAATTGACGACCGAACCACCCTCAATCCACCTGGTTCCGAGGGTGATGGATACATCTGAATTATGTGGAGCATCGAGCATTGCAGGAAGATCTTCCACTCTATGCGACCCATCTGCATCCATCGTAATCACATGTGTGTATTTATCGCTCTTGAGAACCTCAGCAAAGCCAGCGCGATATGCAGCTCCGAGGCCGGCTTTCCCAGGGCGGCGTAATACAGAGACCCATGGATATCGAAGATTATCGACAATATCTGCAGTCTTATCAGGTGAATTGTCGTCAAGAACGATGACATCAAAGTTACGTGAATTATGTAAAGTCGACAACTTCTCCAAAAGCTCAACTATTGCGATTGACTCGTTATAGGTAGGAATCAAAATTACTGGCTTCATCTCTACCATCCTAACGCCGCAATCAATCGATCCACACTTGCGCCGAGACCGTAACGTTCCTTCATCTGATATATCTGAGAAAGATCAGAAGGTTTACTTGGAGATTTGATATCCATCTTCGGCAGTGGAACATCTTTGGCGCAATGAACGAGGGTGGGAGCAATCTCGAGGTACTCCTCCCCTGCGATGATCTTCTTCGCAAGAGCGGGTGGAAGTGCGCTATGACCTTCCTTAGCACCCTTAAGAGCACTCTCCACATCAGCAAAGTGGTTGGCGATGAGAGCTGCGCCTTTCTCGCCAATACCCTTCACCCCCGGCAACCCATCAGAAGGGTCTCCTCTAAACATCGCAAAGAGGGCATAGCGATCACCAGGGATTGCATATTTGTTGGCAACCCAAGCGCTATCAACGAGATCGTGTTGAGAAATACCTCGTGCAAGATAGACAACCTTTACATCACGCTTGTCATCTACCATCTGGAAGAGATCACGATCACCAGTTACAACTCTGATTGGACCTTTCTCTCGTACTGCGAAAGTGGCCATGACATCATCTGCTTCATAATCATCGACCCCAACCATTGGAATACCAAAGGCATCGATGAGGTCGAGCAAGATAGGAATCTGTGGTGTGAGAGTCTCTGGTTCTTCCTCGACATCACTATCCTCCTCAAGGCGATTGGCTTTGTAATCAGGAAAGAGTTCTACACGCCAACTCGGACGCCAATCCCCTTCGATACAAGCAACTAAGCGATCAGGTTTATACATAGACACTAATCGCGCAGTCATATCAAGATAGCCACGAATTGCATTCACTGGTTCGCCCTCAGGAGAGAGAAGAGTGTCAGGCATTCCGTAGTACGCGCGATACCAGAGCGATGCGCTATCAAGGAGCATCAGGGTCATACTTCACCCACCATATATGCCACTACTCCCCTGTCGATTCGCTTAATCGCTTCTCTGCACTGTGGTCGTAACCTATCTGATGCGCCAGAAATTTGCGTAAGGAGATCGATGAGTTGTTTCATGCTTCGAACAAAGTCTCCAACTGTCATATCACTGCCCTTAAGTACGCTTGAGAGCGAGTGTCCAGAAGCCCACTTAAAGGCTGCATAGCAAAATCCGAAATCAGGTTCACGTTGAGTTTTGACGCCGAAATCTTCCTCAATGCTCTCCAAGTGCGCCCAGATAGAAGTGATTGTCGCAAGAGCCTGCGCAACGTTCTGATGGGGCATCTTCGGGGAGAAGTTCTCACTACCTCTGCTCTCATAAATGACGGATGAGATAACAGAGACAAGCTCAGGCGCCGCTAGATTATCCAAGGCACCACTTTTAATAGTCTCAGTTAAGAGAAGATCAGATTCGGTATAAATCTTGGAAAGAATCTTTCCTTGCTCAAGCGGAACCTCACCCTCGATATAACCAAGGTGACGCAGCACATCGCAGATACGATCGAAAGTCTTTGCAATAACGTGTGTGCGATTCTCTACTCGCTCTCGTAAGCCCTGAGACTCTCTATTGAGCCGCGCGGCTCTCTCAGCAAAACGTGCATGAGTCTCGCGATCATTGCAGCTGTGACACTCGTGTTGACGTAATTGCTTACGCAACTTATCTAACTCATTCTCCATATGTTGACGTTGGTGATTATCAAAGGTGCGCCGCCCATCGCGCTTGCTGAGCAAACGCTCCACTTCCTTTATCTCTATTCGGATCGCGGCATACTCAGCAAAGTTTCCCAAGTGACAGACTGCGAGCTCGTTCTGCTCGGCAGCGGCGAGATCATTCTTCTTAATCTGCTTCACCAAACCAACAACTGCTCTGTCGGCTTGAAATTGCGCAAAGGAGGATTCAAGGCTTGTGCGTGCTCTCTCTCGACCAAATCGGGCTATGAGATTGATAGACATGTTGTATGAAGGCGTAAAGGATGAACGAAGTGGGTATGTTCGTGTGGATGCAAGACCAGCGGCAGTCGCTGAATCAACCGTTGGAGACCAGAGGACTACTGCATTACCTTCAATATCGATTCCGCGACGTCCCGCTCGCCCAGTGAGCTGCGTGTACTCACCAGGAGTAATTGATACATGGCCTTCACCATTCCACTTGGTGAGTTTCTCTAATACAACTGTGCGAGCTGGCATATTGATACCTAAGGCGAGAGTCTCAGTTGCGAAGACTGCTTTGATCAATCCGCGTTGGAAGAGCTCCTCTACCGCCCCTTTAAAGCTTGGGAGGAGGCCAGCGTGATGAGCAGCGATACCTCTTTCGAGCGCCGTCAACCAATCGCGATAACCGAGAACTTCTAAATCATCTTCAGAGATGTTCTGTGTGTATTGCGCTGCAATGCGCGTGATTTCAAGACGCTCCTCTGCATTGGTGAGTTTAATGCCGGCATGAAGGCATTGCTTGACCGCTGCATCACATCCAGCCCGAGAAAAGATAAAGGTGATTGCTGGAAGTAGATTTTCACGTTGTAACTTCTCGATAACCTCATCACGACTGAGGCGATTCTCATCTGATGCGAATCGATCTCTTCGATGGCGCGGCGTACGCACACGCTTGAGAGCTTGACGTTCGAGCCCCAAAATCTCAGGGTTCACACGTCCAGGCTCGCTAAAGAGATCGATCAGACGTGAACCGATGAGAACGTGTTGATAGAGCGGAATTGGTCGCACTTCACTGACAATCACATCTGTTGAACCTCGGACTTCACCAAGCCATTCACCAAATTCCTCGGCATTACTCACCGTCGCGGAGAGCGATATGACTTGCACGCTCTCCATGAGATGAATCAGTACTTCTTCCCACACAGCGCCACGGAACTTATCTGCGAGGTAGTGAACCTCATCCATCACCACGGCTCCAAGGTTGAGCAAGGTAGTTGAATTCGCGTAGAGCATGTTGCGGAGAACCTCAGTAGTCATCACCATGATCTCTGCATCGGAGTTGATGTTGATATCGCCTGTCAAAAGACCAACGCGATCTTCGCCAAATCTCTCGACGAACTCGTGATATTTCTGATTAGAGAGCGCCTTGATCGGAGTTGTGTAGAAACACTTCTTGCCCTTGGCTAGCGAACTGAATGCAGCAAACTCACCGACGACCGTCTTTCCAGCTCCAGTGGGAGCTGCAACGAGGACCCCCCTCCCCTCTTCAACTGCATGGCATGCTGCAATTTGGAAATCGTCAAAACCAAAATCAAATTGCGCTATGAAATCGTTGGTGAGCGGGTGACTAGCGCGCTTCTTTGCGGCCGCATAACGCTCGGCCGGTGACGCTAGAGATTCCATGTTAGCCCAGCATCCTTAATACATTCAGCGACAACGGGAGCTGGGCCAATGCGCTCACCATCTGCATAGGCAATGGCATTTGCAGTTATTGAAATCTTGGAACCTCGCATTGTGCGAACTCTCGGATGGCTCAGATGTGAACCTGAATACACCTTCGGAAATGTCTTGAGAAACTCAAATGTGCTCACTGGTTCGAGGATCACGAGATCAAAGAGTCCATCGTGCATCTGAGCCTGTGGGCAGATATTCATTCCTCCGCCGTATGACTTTCCATTTCCGATTGCAACGAGCATCGCTTCTGTGGTGAAGCTCTGTCCATCACAAGTAATCTCATATTCAATCGGTTTGAATTTTGGAAGTTCAAGGGCGATCGCCACGTTATATCTTTGAGGGCCTTTTGGCCAAGGAAGTTGGTTGGCGCGCTCATTAACAACTGAGTCAAACCCTGTTGAGAGAATGCAACCAAACCATTCAGAATCAACATTTCCAAGGTCGATAGGTGACGGTGGTGTCGAAATGATTCTTTCGAGAATGCCTTCAACATTCTCGAGGTTCCAGCCAAGAGTGCGGACGAAATCATTACCTGTCCCTGCAGGAATAACGGCAAACGGAATGTGGCGAGGTACGCAGATCTGCATCACGAGATGTGCAAGACCATCTCCTCCAACCGAGATCACGCCGTTAAAACGGTTGCGCTCTACCCAACTCTCAATCTCACTCTTCAACTCATGTGCAGAAGGTGCGACAACCACCATGTATGCAATTCTTTCGGAATCAAGATATCGAGTGACTCGCTTGGCAATGGAAGCTCCCCGACCATTTCCGGAGTGAGGATTTACTGCAACGAGCCACATGAGTGCTACTTCTCAGGCTTGTCGATTGGCTTTGCAGATTCAATTGCTTCAGCAGGTGCAACCACAAAGGTCTCTCCCGAATCGCTCTCAGTTCTCTTTGCACGGCGCTTGTCATTGAGTAATGCAATACCACCTGCTAAGAAGTAGAAACCGATAAGAGGGAGGGCTAAGAGAAGCATCGATAAAGGATCTGCAGTCGGAGAGAAGCTGGCAACAAAGAGACAGATGCCAAAGACCCAAATTCTCCATGGCTTCAAGATTGTCTTACCAGATAGGAATCCGATGAAATTGAATGTAACGAGAAAGACTGGGAGCTCAAAAGCGATGCCAAAGAGAAGAATCATGCGGAGAACAAAGCTCAAATAGTCGTCGAAGTTGACGAGGTTATTAAGGCTTGCAGGTGTGAAGCCAAAGAGAACTTTGATCGCCATCGGAAGAACTGAGTAACCAAGATAAGCACCTACGGCGAAAAAGGGTGTTGCAGCAGAGATGAAGAAGATTGAGTTTCGCTTCTCTTTCCGATGGAGTGCAGGCGCAATAAATGCCCAGAGTTGATAGAGCCAAATAGGTGCGGTGAGCATGATGCCGGCGAGAATCGCGACCTTAATCTGCAGATTGAGTGGACCTAGCACTCCAGTAATGGTGAGTGCACCACAATGGGTCGTCACATTGGCGGCTACTTGGTTCTTGATTGAAGTTAGGTTGCAGACAGGCTCGGATAACTTATCGACAATCGGGTTGTAGTAAATCCACCCGATGACACCACCGATTGTGATTGCAACAGCCGATTTAAAGACTCTGCGGCGCAGCTCGCGTAAATGTTCGATAAGCGGCATGCGACCGCCATTGGAGGCCGCCATTACTGTTACTTCTCTGAAGAGTCGTCGTTCTTCTTGAGATCCTCGGCGTCATCGTTCTTGAGTTCCTTCATCTCTGACTTGAAGATACGCATTGAGCGACCAAGTTGGCGAGCTGAATCTGGAAGACGCTTAGCTCCGAAGAGAAGAGCGAAGATGAGGACGATCGGAATCCAGTGCTGAGGCTCACGTAGGAACATCAATTTCTCCTTGCGGTAGAGGCGGAGGTTGGCGCTGAGCCCCAACCCCTAAGTACTAGCGAACGCTATCGCATAAGCATGGGCTATGAGGAGTAAAGGGCGAGAATTTTCTCGGCCGAAGCCTTGATTGATGCTCTGACGTCATCTGGAGAGGTGACTTCAACGCTGCCGGCGCTGGCCAAGACTGCCTTCTCTGCCCATGCACGTGAATAAATATCGACATCAACCTTACCGTTCTGCGGAAGTGATGGCAGCGAGAAGAGCTCAACTGCAGCTCGTCGTGAACTCTTCACTGTGATTGAAAGAGTCTCCTTGGTCGAATCCTCACTAGGCCTCTTGCTCTGGGAACTCTCGACCTTCTCCCCTAACTCAACCCTTGTGATGCGATCAATACGGAAGAGACGCGCACTATTACTGCGGTGACAATACGCGGATAAGTAATAGTGGTTATGAGAAAGCTCTAGAGAATATGGATCTACAACGCGCTCTGAAAGCTCATCACTGGCTGGTGAGTTATATGTGATGGTGAGGGATCTTCTCTGCGCTATCGCACTCTCCACAAGAGCGAGATGGCCGGTTGTTGGATTGCTTTCGACCTTTATAGAACTACCCACCAATTCTCGCAACTTTATTGCTAGTGCATCAATTCTGCTGAGGACTTCTGGAGATTCTTCAACAGCGCTCTCTCGGAGCAGTTCCAATCCCAAAAGCAATGATGAGAGCTCGAGAGGAGTCAGCGCTCTCGGAATATCAAGGACCTCGTGGTTATTGATTGTGACATACCCTGTCTCGAAGAAGATCTCTATCAACTCATATGGGGTGTATCCAGGTAGTCCACACATCGAAAGTGAAGAAAGTTCATTGGCTATCTCTTTCTCACTTACGCCAAACTCTGAAGCGAGCTCTTTTATAGATATATACGAATGGGTGGAGAGGTAAGGTACGAGGTCGAGGAGACGGGAGACTTCTTGAATTGGTCCACTTTGATTAGCCATGGCTAGCCACCACACTCTGCAGAACATCGATTAAAGCTCTCTGTAATTCACGTGGAGACAGGATCTTGGCGTTATCCCCAGCCCAGAGAACTTCTCTGATGATTGTGGACTCAGAGTGATACTGGACCTCAAGTAAATCCCACTCTTCGTCATAATCCTTCATACGCGCTGAACTTCGAATATGCGGTGCTTTACCTTTTCGTACGAGTATTTCAGCAGAGCGGACATCTTCATTGTGAGAGTCTTCATTATCGAGTGCAGCTTCATCGGCTTCGAATGCTCCGCTAGTTCTTCCCACTTCAACGCTAGAGTCAAAGCGATCGAGCCTAAATGTACGCAACTCCCCTAACGCGACATCGCACCCAATGAGGTACCAGTACCCTCTCGAGTTTGAAAGTCGATACGGCTGGACCTTGCGAAGTTCGCTCTTCATCTCTGCGCTGAGGTAGTTAAATGTGATTTCACGCCTCTCTGAGATTGCTTCAATGATCTCTGGCAATTGCTCTGGCGCTGTGTGAGAAGTAGATGTTAAACCAACTACGAGATCTTCATCGGATTCGATTCCGATTGATTTGAGTTTGCGTAAACCAGTCTGAGCTGAATCGCTTAATGCAGCTGTGCGCCACACCTTGCTCGCCTGGGATAAGAGAGCAATCGAGGCTGGATCGAGGTCATCAAGTTGGATCTGGTAACTCTCCTCCTTGATTCGATAACCCGGCTCATCTTCAAAGAGTGGATCGAATGAGCCAAGTTCGATCTCAATACCGAGTGAGCGGAGATCATCTTTATCTCTCTCAAACATGCGATCTCGCGCATCAACATCTCCGGTATAACCAGCTACGGTTCGGAAGATCTCTGACTTAGTGAGGTAGCGCTTCGTCGCTAGGAGAGCAATGGTGAGATTGACGAGACGTTCACTCTTCCGAGACACCGTATGCTCCCTTAGCTGGTCGTCTACGACGAAGAAGAACTTCGACTCCTGGAGCCATTCGACGGCTCTGGATAAGAAAACCTGTATGCCCAATCATCCGCTGTTGAGGTCTTACTGCAAGACCCTCATGGTGCCATCCGCGCACCAGTGTCTCCGTACTCTCAGGTTCTGTGAAGTGACCATCTTCCTTAAGTGCTTCGGCAGTAGCCGATAATTGAGTTGTCGTCGCAACATAGGCCAGGAAGACACCTCCAGGACGAAGCACTTCAGCTGCCATGGCAACGCACTCCCATGGCGCAAGCATGTCTAGGACGACGCGATCGAATTGATGATCAAAGCTCTGCTCTTGCACAGAACCAACATCGAGCTTCCAGTTTTGAGGTAGTTCACCAAAATAGTTGGTGACATTCTCCTTCGCATTCTTAGCAAAATCCTCACGTCGTTCGACGCTATGTACTAAACCTTCGCTCCCCACGGCTCTCAACAGCGACAATGTGAGCGCACCACTTCCCACTCCCGCCTCGAGCACGCGAGCACCTGGATAGATATCTGCACTTCCAACGATCATCGCAGCATCTTTGGGATAGACAATTGTGGCGCCACGGGGCATAGAGAGAACGTAATCTGCGAGTAAGGGAATGAATGCGGTGAATTTAAGTCCTGCGGTAGTACTCACTACTGAGCCCTCAGGCAGACCGATGAGATCATCATGTGTGATCCATCCTTTATGTGTATGCCACTCTTTACCAGGAGTGATGGTGAAGCTATAGAGCTTGCCTTTGGTGTCGGTAAGTTGGACTCGATCACCTGCCTTGAAGAAGCCGCGACCTGAAGATTCTCTACCTGTATGTGATGTGGACACGGGAGCATCTTAGGTGAAGAGCAGCTCTACGATGCTCACTTACCGCTAAGGTCGCGCTATGGACCAGTTGCGCCTCTCCCCTAGTCGAGTCAATGACTTCACCAACTGCCCGCAACTCTATAAGTATCGTGCGATTCTCAATCTCCCTGAAGAGATTAGCCTCGATGCAGAACGCGGAAAGCTCGTTCACTCAGTATTAGAAGATCTCTTCGAACTTCCCCGCACGCAACGTGACCTCTCGGAAGCCTCTGCCATTCTTCCTGAGGCGTGGGCGCGGCAGTTGGAGTCAAAGCCGGAGCTTGCGCAACTCGTCAGTGATAGCAAAGAGTGGCTCGATCGTGCCCACTCACTCTTACAGAGTTACTTCACCCTAGAAGATCCTTCAACCTTTGATTCAACTTTTCGAGAGCTGCATCTTGAGAGAGATCTCAAAGAGAGTGTCTATCTCCATGGATATGTTGATCGACTTGATGTTGCGCCAACTGGTGAGGTACGTATCGTAGATTACAAGACAGGAAAATCGCCCAAACCTGGTTGGGAAGAGAAAGCGCTCTTTCAACTTCGCGTCTACGCTCTCCTCTATTGGCGTAATGAAGGGGTCCTGCCTCGCCTCCTTCAACTTCTCTATTTAGGAGATGGTCGAACCGTTAAGAGCTCACCGAGTGAGCGAGAGTTGGAAGCCACCGAGCGGATTCTCAACAATATTGCTGATGAAATTTTGACAGCGATAGAGAGTGATCATTTTCCTGCCAAGAAGAGCCGTCTCTGTGATTGGTGCTCGTTTAAGAGTATCTGTCCAGCACATAACTAATCTTGAGTTAATTTGCGTTGAAGTACTTCGCCTCAGGGTGATGAACAATGATTGCAGAGGTTGATTGCTCAGGATGGAGCTGGAACTCTTCAGAGAGCTTGACTCCAATTCGCTCTGGTTCGAGAAGTTCGCAGAGTTGCACCTGCTGCTCAATATCAGGGCATGCTGGGTATCCAAATGAATATCGAGAGCCTCGATAACCTTGATCGAGAATCCCTTGTAAGTCTGGTGAATCAAGGTTCTTCACCGCCAACTCTTCGCGAACTCGTGCGTGCCAATGCTCTGCAAGAGCTTCAGTCAGTTGCACAGATAGACCATGTAACTCTAAATAATCTCGATAGTTATTTGCCTGGAACAGTTCGTTGGCCGCCGCGCTCACCGTATTCCCCATGGTCACAACATGGAATGCAACAACATCAATCATTCCGGACTCTCGCGAAGCGAAGAAGTCGGAGATGCAGAGACGTCGATCGCGACGCTGTCGAGGGAAGGTAAAGCGCAATCTCTCCTGACCCTTCTTCTCTCCTTCATGATGCAAGATCACGAGATCATTGCCTTCACTCACGCATGGGAAGTAGCCGTAGACAACTGCTGCCTCTAACCACCCTTGAGATTGAACCTCATTGAGAAGGGCTCGAAGTCGTGGGCGACCTTCTTCTTCAACCATCTTCTCGTATTCACCACGTGCACCTTTAAGCCCCCACTGACCCACGAAGAGGGCGCGCTCATCGAGCATGCCTACGTAATCTGCAAGAGGAATACCTTTGACGATTCGAGATCCGTAGAAAGGTGCTTGCGGAATATCGATATCGGTTGCAACATCACTTCGCGTTGTATCTGTGACATCTACATCATGAGTTTTAGTAGTTGTGCGAACTCTTCTTTGACGTAATTCTGGAAGTTGCGCCCCTGGCTCTCCGCGCTTGACGGCCATAATCGCATCCATGAGACGTAGGCCTTCAAATGCATCTCGTGCATATCGGACTTCTCCAGGGAAGATGTTGGAGAGATCTTCTTCAACGAAAGCTCTCGTCAAAGCCGCTCCACCAAGAACAATCGGCCACTTCTGATCGAGACCTCTTGATGTGATCTCTTCGAGGTTCTCCTTCATTACAACGGTTGATTTCACAAGAAGACCACTCATGCCTACAGCGTCGACATCATTCTCTAGAGCCGCATCGATGATCTGATTAATTGTCTGCTTGATTCCAATATTTACTACTTTGTAACCATTGTTGGAGAGGATGATATCCACGAGGTTCTTACCAATATCGTGCACATCGCCCTTCACAGTGGCAAGGAGCATGGTTCCTCGACCCGCCTCATCACTCTTTTCCATAAATTGCTCGAGATGCGCAACGGCGCTCTTCATCACCTCCGCACTCTGAAGCACGAATGGAAGTTGCATCTCACCGTTACCGAAGAGCTCGCCTACGACCTTCATTCCCTCGAGGAGATGGTCATTGATGATTGCAAGTGGCTGATAGCCCTGAGATCTCGCCTCATCGAGATCCTCAACAAGTCCGACTTTTTCTCCATCGATGATTCGACGTTGCAATCTCTCCTCAAGTGGAAGGGCTGCGAGCTCAGCTGCACGGCTCTGCTTGGAGGCAGCCAACTCAACACCTTCAAAGAGTTGGAGGAATACTGCAAGAGGGTCATAAATGCAATCTTCTCCCTCAAATTTTCGTCGGTCATAGATTAGATCAAGAGCGACTTCTCTCTGTCGCTCATCGATACGCGCCATAGGCATAATCTTTGAAGGATGAACGATTGCCGATGTGAGTCCTGCCTCTACACACTCATGAAGAAACACTGAATTCAATACGACTCGTGCAGCTGGATTGAGGCCGAAGGAGACGTTGCTGACACCCAAAGTTGTTTGTATATCTGGAAACTCGGTCGTTAGCTCTCGAATTGCAGCAATAGTTTCGATTCCATCACGACGAGTCTCTTCTTGACCTGTAGCGATCGGGAAGGTGAGAGCGTCGATGATGATATCTGCCTGCTTAATGCCCCACTTCTCGGTGAGGTCCTGAATCAATCGACGACCTACGCGAATCTTCCACTCTGCTGTTCTCGCTTGTCCTTCTTCATCAATCGTGAGCGCTACAACTGCCGCTCCATGCTCTTTAACAAGGGGCATGATTCGAGCAAAGCGCGATGTTGGTCCATCACCATCTTCATAGTTGACGGAGTTGATGACACTTCGACCTCCAAGTGATTCAAGACCAGCTTGCAATACAGCGGGTTCTGTCGAATCGAGCATTGCAGGAAGTGTGGAAGCGGTGGCAAATCGTGAGGCAACCTCACGCATATCGAGAGCACCATTACGACCGACATAATCAACGCTGAGATCGAGAAGATGTGCACCATCTCTAATCTGATCTCGTGCAATTTCGACACAGTTCTGCCAGTTTTCAGCAACTAGGGCCTCTCTAAATGCTTTAGAGCCATTGGCATTGGTGCGCTCACCGATTGCTAGATAGGAAGAATCCTGTCTAAAGGGAACGAATTGATAGAGAGAGGATGCGCCTGCCTCGGCAGTGACAGATCTCGCGACGGACTTCCGTGCTGAAATCTTCCCCACAACAGCTTCAAGATGTGATGGAGTTGTTCCACAGCAGCCACCGATCAATGAGATTCCGTAATCATCCACGAAGGTGCTGAGCGCATCGGCAAGTTCGACAGGTGAGAGCGGATAGGTCGCGCCATCTGCTCCGAGAATGGGAAGGCCGGCATTTGGCATTACTGAAATCTGAACCGTTGAGTTCTTGGATAGGTATCGCAGGTGCTCTGACATCTCCGCCGGACCTGTTGCGCAGTTAAGACCGATGAGATCGATATCGAGATTTTCTAGCGCATTGAGGGCTGCGCCAATCTCTGAACCGAGAAGCATTGTTCCAGTTGTCTCCACTGTTACCTGCGCAATAAGGACGACATCGCGATCGGTTTTATAGAGAACTTCACGAGCGCCGTTAATCGCTGCCTTAGCTTGGAGAAGATCTTGGGTAGTTTCGATCAAGAGTGCATCTACCCCTGCATCAACGAGTCCCTGTGATGCAATTGTATAAGCGTCCTTGAGATTGCCATATGTCGTGTGTCCAAGCGTTGGCAGCTTGGTTCCAGGACCTAATGAACCGAGTACAAATCGTGGCTTTTCAGGTGTGGAGAATGCATCAGCTGCTTGACGTGCAATAACACCACCGGCATGTGCAAGTTCGTAGATGCGATCTTCTATCTCATACTCTGCAAGATTGGCCCAATTCGCTCCGAAGGTATTTGTCTCGATTGCATCAACACCGACTGAGAGATAAGCCTCGTGGACAGAACGGACAATATCTGGGCGTGTGATATTGAGGATCTCATTGCAGCCTTCGTAGTTTTGAAAATCTTCGAGTGATGGATCTGCCGCTTGCAGCATCGTTCCCATAGCGCCATCTGCAATAAGAACCTGCTCCTGCAAACGTTGGCGCAGGAGCCCATTACGTGGGCGATTCTTCATCGTCTGACTCGTCACGGAGAGGAGGTTACCGTAAGGTGTCTCTCATGGAGATTCATCAGATACCTGAGCTCCGTAAGCCAATCATGATTATCGCTTGCGGCGGTTGGAGCGATGCTGGAGAGGCTGCGACTGGAGTAATTACTCATCTCCTTGCGACCCTCAATGGTGAAGCAGAAGGTTCTTCTGACAATCGTTTTGCACAACTGATCGCTGAGATTGATTCTGAGGATTACTACGATTTCCAAGTCAATAGACCGCTCGTCTTTATCGACGGTTCTATGGTCCGAAATCTCACATGGCCTGGGATGCAGGTCTTTGCTCAACGTAACCCCGATGGTGACCGCGATTTCATCCTCGTTCGTGGCGTTGAACCATCGATGCGTTGGAGATCCTTTGCTGCAGAACTCCTCGACCTCGCAGATGATCTTGAAGTTGAACTCGTAATCACAGTTGGATCGATGCTCGCTGATACACCTCATTCACGTCCAACACCAGTCTCGGGCACAGGAGCACATCCCGATATCGCTGCTCGTCTTGGAGTTGAGGTAAGTAGATACGAGGGTCCAACAGGGATTCTCGCAGTTATTCAAGATGGATGTGTCCGTCGTGGAATAGATGCAATCTCACTCTGGGCTGCACTGCCCCACTATGCAAGCGCATCTCCATCGCCTAAGGCAACACTCGCTCTCGTTAATGGCCTCGAAGATTTCCTGGAGATGACTCTCCCTCAAGGTCTCCTCCCTCAACTCGCAGAGCAATGGGAGAAAGGTGTCGATGAACTTATTGAGGAGGACTCTGATCTCTCTGAATATGTAAAGACTCTTGTAGAGCGAATCGATGCAGATGAGATCAACGAAGAGTCAGGTGAGGAACTTGCACGAGAAGTTGAACGATTCCTCCGCCGTCAGAGCAGTAAGGATGAAGATACAGAAGAGAGCTCTTAGGGTTAGAGCGCAATTCCCAAGAGAGTATCTATCGCGCGAGATAATTCACCCGCATTACCACCCACTGCACCATTCTCGCTCTCTTCAATCCACTTCTTAATATGATGAAGAGATTGCGGTGTATCAATATTGTGAGATTGAGCTTCGATAATTGCATGAATCACCGGTGAAGTTGGTGCAACGTCAAGAGAAGACATCGCGTTTTGAAGACGGTTAATCCAATTGATGGAATCGTCGAGCAATTGATTGCTCCATGAGCGATCCTCCGAGAAGTGCTTCTCCATCAACGCCCATCTAATCGCCATTGGATTGACTCCGGAGGCAACAAGCTTTGAGACAAAGACGAGATTGCCAAGAGATTTACTCATCTTGACTCCATCCAGGGCGATCATTCCGGCATGGACATAGTGTGAGGCAAATTCACGTCCTTCAAGGATCTTCGCCTGCGCTGCCGACATCTCATGATGAGGGAAGATCAGATCGCTGCCACCACCCTGAATATCAATTGACGTTTCAGCTGAAGGATCGAGTTGAAGATGATTGAGGGCGATAGCGCAACATTCGATATGCCATCCAGGTCTGCCGTCCCCATGCTTACTTGGCCACGATGGTTCTCCATCTCGTTGAGCAAGCCAGAGCAGTGCATCAAGAGGGTCGCTCTTCCCGGGACGATCAGGATCTCCCCCACGTTCACGGAAGATCTCAAGCATCTCTTCGTGACATAGATGTGACCGTGAACCAAATGCTTTATCGCTTTTGACAGAGAAGTAGAGATCCTCTCCCACCTTATATGTGCTCTTCTTATCAACGAGTGTGGAGATAGCTGACTCAACAAGAGGCATAGCCTCTACTACGCCTATGTAATGCTGTGGAGGAATGATGTGGAGATTGACCATATCTCCTCGGAAGAGATTAATCTGGCTCTGAGCAAGGTCTCGCCAGTCAACACCATCGCGTTCTGCTCGCTCAAGGAGCGGATCATCGATATCGGTAATGTTTTGAACGAAGAGAACTTCACTCCCTTGCGCTTTCAGATAACGAATGATGAGATCGAAAGTCAGATAGGTTGCTGCGTGGCCAAGATGCGTAGCATCGTAGGGAGTAATCCCGCAAACATAGATGCGATAGAGCTCTTTGCGCTCTAGCGGTTTCTCACCGCGAGAAGCTGTGTCAAAGAGTGACAATTGTGGAAGTTGATACTCTCCACTTAGAGGCGGGATTGCGACATTTGCCCACGAGTTCATAGCACCACCCTATCGTTCATATCGTTTATCAGAATGGTGGCCACGGGATATGCGGCCAATCTGCCCTAGGGATAGGAAATGTTCCACTACCAAGAAGAGTATCGATGCGTTGAAGGAGAGCTGCAAACTCAACTTCAGTAATCAATTCTCTCAACTCTGAACCATCATCGCCTGTGATTGAAGTACGAAGTTTTCGCAACTGGTCACACTCTTCATCAGCGAGATTCTCACCCGCCCACTGCCAGAGCACGGTGCGCAACTTATCGATCTCATGGAAGGTCACACCGTGATCACAGAGAAAGAGCGAACCTTCTGCCGTTGGTAGTAGATGGCCAATCTTTCGATCGGTGTTGTTGATGATGGCATCTAGAAGGGCTGTGCTCCGCAATTGGGGAGATCTTTCTTGGAAGTACTCTTCGAGATTGATGCTCTCATCGATATCAATCCATCGTTGCACCATACCTAAGCCAAAGGGACCATCACGAAGAATTGTCTCTGGTATTAAGTGGAAGCCACCAACCTCGCTGATGAGGTATGAAGCTCGTTCACGCTGGGCGAGATTTCCATCAGGAAAATCCCACAGTGGACGCTCACCTGCTATCGGCTTATAGATTGCCCTGATAATTTTTCCATCACGATGGATCTGGACGAAGAGAGTCGCATTCGATGCATCAACTAGTCTTCCTTCTATAACAATTTCACCTTGAGAGAGAATTTCGCCGCTCATCGCCTATACCCATTGGCTCGCGCGCAGAGATGGCCATCAACGTTAATAGGCAGACCGCAGAACGGACAAGGTTTACGTCCCGCTGCAACTACCAACTCTGCTCTATCGGAGAAAGTGAGTATTTGCTCGGTCGATAGAAAGATTCGGACGATCTCTACATCGTTATCGATTTCAATATCATCCTCAGAGTCATGGACATCGCCCTTGAGTTCACGAAGATCTATTTGGATCTCTTCCGTGGAGGCATCGAAGTAGAGGGCAATTGAGCCGATGCGGAACTCCTCGAGAACAGGATTTTCTAAAGGAAGTGAATCGCGCTGTAGCTGTGTATTGCGAAGATGGAGGTTGCTCTCACCTATCTCTTTTAGCATAAAACGCAGTCGCTCTGCCAGAACCGAGACCTGACTCTTCTCAAGTGACATAGAGAGAAGGGTGTTACCTGCTCGAAGTTGAATAAAGAATGTTCGATCCCCTGGCATTCCTACTGTTCCGACAGTGAACCTCTCTGGCCTTCTAAATTCACGAATCATTTGTGTAGGAGATCCTTAAGTGCACCTGAGTTGTTCATTGTTGTGAGAGAGAAGTTATTTTTGTGACTTCTCACAATAGAGAAAGATGCAGGATCGATTTGTAGCGACTGAAAAGAGTCCAATGTGAGAGAGAGTATCTTGCTCAAGAGAAGCTTGATGGTGTCGCTGTGAGAAACTACTAGGAAGGTCTTATCTCCCCTCATCTCACATAGATTGTTAAACGATTGGAACGCGCGCTTCTGCGCACCTCTGAAACTCTCTCCACCTGGAAAGGTCACTATTGAGGGTCTCTCTTGAATATCTCGCCAGAGTGGTTCCTTTCGCAAAGAACTGAGTTTACGTCCGCTCCACCGTCCAAAGTCAATCTCGCTAAAGCCATCGTCGATTGCGAAGGATGTGAGTGTGCGCGAATGTCGCGAATGAATCCACGGATCAATCGTCAATGCACAGCGCTCTATGGGACTCAGACGTATATGGTCTATCTGCACGTTACCAATACGTTGAACGAGCGCCTTCGATTCACGAACACCACGTGGTGAGAGGGCAACTCCTGGTAGATGCCCGGTGAGAGTGCCAGTGAGATTTGCGGCTGAGTGAGCATGACGGAGAAAGATGAAGGTGCTCATATCTCTCACTTCCTTCCGTAAATCACTGCAACACGCCTAGCAAAGGCTAACGCTATATCGCCGACTCGTCTTGCTAAGGTCGCGCATATGGAGTCCTTGTAATGGAGATGCGACGTGCTGGTAAGAGCGGATTAACGCTCTCTCGTCTAGGACTCGGCACTATGACATGGGGCCGCGATACAGATACACATGAGGCAGCAGATCAATGCCGGGCATATATCGAAGCAGGCGGTAACTTCATCGATACTTCCCCTATTTACGGTGACGGCGACTCTGAGCGCGTCATAGGCGGAATGATTGGGACTCTCTTCCAACGTGAAGATGTGGTGATTGCAAGTAAAGGTGGCATTTCGCTCGTTAATGGTGAACGTGTCGTCAGCAACACACGACCTTCACTGATAGCTGAGTTGGATCGCACACTCGCACGTCTTGGCACAGATTATCTAGACCTATGGCAGATCCATCGCTGGGATCCATACACCCCACTCGAAGAAACTCTCTCTGCTCTCGATTATGCATTCTCCTCAGGAAAAGCTCGCTATGTCGGTATATCTAATTTCTCTGGTTGGCAGAGCGCACGTGCTATCTCATTGCAGGAATCTCACACTCTTAAAGCTCCAATAGTCACTCTTCAGAATGAATACTCACTTCTCAACCGTTCAGTCGAAGCTGAGATTCTTGATTGCGTTGAAGAGTTAGGTGTTGGTTTCTTAGCGTGGGCTCCTTTGGCGCGAGGTGTATTGACAGGCAAATACCGCAATGGAATCCCAAGTGATTCACGTGCTGCTGCACCACACTTCATTAAACACGTTGAGCCATATATGGATACACGTTCTTCCCGAATCGTCGAGGCTGTCTCAGTCGCTGCTGAAGGTCTTGGTTTCTCACCTCTTGAGGTGGCTATTGCATGGGTTCGCGACAATCCACTTGTTACATCTGCGATCGTCGGCGCACGAACAGGCGCTCAGATGAGAGGAATTCTTAAGTCTGAAGAGATTGTCCTGCCGGAGCAGATTCGAAACGTCCTCGATGAGGTTTCGCTTTAACAGTTCTCCAAGAAGTCGTTGAGAACCTTGACACCAAAGTGAAGGCCATCGATAGGAACTCTCTCATCTACTCCATGAAAGAGCGCCATAAAGTCGAGATCTGCTGGAAGACGAAGTGGACTAAATCCATATCCAACGATGCCTAACTCCGAGAGAGCTTTATTGTCGGTGCCACCGCTCATTGTGTAAGGAACAGGAACTCCTTCTGGATCTTCTCGCACGATTGCAGCACACATCGCCTCTACCAATGGACCACCGAATTCAACTTCTAGGGCGATATCGTGAGTAAGGGTCTCGATCTTGATATCAGGTCCAACAATTTCGCGAATAGTTTTATTGAGCTCATCTTCATAGCCTGGTAGGAAGCGACCATCAATAGTGGCGGATGCAGTACCCGGAATGACATTGGCTTTATAGCCAGCTTCAAGCATTGTTGGGTTTGCAGTGTTCTGAAGTGTTGCACCAATCATGCGAGCAGTGGGACCAATCTCTTTCAAGAGTGGTCGAAGATCGCTCTCGTCATATGGCTTACCTGTAGCTTCGGCAATTTTCTTAAAGAGAAGTTTGACTGTCTTTGTATAACGCTGCGGCCATTCGAAACGACCAATCTTTGCTACCGCTTCAGAAAGTGCTGTCAGAGCGTTCTCATCATTCATCATTGAGCCATGTCCTGCACGACCATCTGCAGTCAGTTGCATCCAATGAATACCTTTTTGCGCGGCTTCGACAAAGTAGAGACGCTTTCCATCGCCGACAGTGACTGAGAAGCCGCCGACCTCCGAAATAGCTTCGGTGCAACCTGCAAAAACTTCAGGATGGTGGGCTGTCATATAGCGAGATCCATACGAACTACCAGCTTCTTCATCTGCAAAGAATGCAAGGACAATATTGCGAGGTGGTTTATAACCTGTGCGAGCCCAGCGACGAACAATCGCAAGTAGCATCGCATCGACATTCTTCATATCTACCGCACCACGACCCCAGATCATTCCATCCTTAATTTCTGCAGCGAATGGATCAACGCTCCAATCATCGGCATTGGCAGGCACAACATCGATATGTCCATGAACAACAAGTCCAGGACGTGTTGGGTCACTTCCCTCTAGGTGTGCGATGACATTGCATCGGTTGGGAGCTGACTCGTAGATCTTTGAGGCAATCCCAACTTCGGCCAGTGAAGCAACGACATATTCGGCGACTGCTCTCTCATCTCCCTTTCCTTCCCCATAGTTGACTGATGGGATTCGGATGAGGTCTTGGCAGATAGAGATTGTCTCTTCTTCAAGAGTAGGGATGTTATCTATGCTCATGGCTCCATTCTCCCCCATCACCGGCTCTCTCCCCTCGCTTTTGCGCCGTTGGCGACAGATTGCTATCCTTCCCCACGTAATTCAGCCTCATCTCGTAAGATTGATTGTGCGAGGCGGGGACACTCGTCCGGGTGGCGGAATTGGCAGACGCGCTAGCTTGAGGTGCTAGTTCTCGCAAGGGATTAGGGGTTCAAGTCCCCTTTCGGACACAGATATGGAGCGCCAATGAGACTTTCAGAGGCGCTCCTTCTCATTAGAGAAGTTCCTGACTTTCCATCTCCAGGCATTCTCTTCCGCGATATCACTCCACTCCTCGCCAATGGCCAAGCATTCTCGCTAGTGACAGAGGAGCTCTCGCGCTCACCTCATAAGTACGATTCTGTAGCAGGAGTCGAAGCGCGCGGATTCATTCTCGGTGCAGCCATGGCGCAGGGACAGAGATGTGGCTTTATCCCTATTCGAAAGTCGGGAAAACTTCCCCACCTCACCCACTCGCGCAGCTATGGACTCGAATACGGAAGCGATTCACTCGAGATTCATATCGATGCAGTGGCTCAAGGGGAACGAGTTCTCTTGGTAGATGATGTCCTTGCCACGGGTGGAACTCTCATCGCTGCAATCGAACTCCTGCAAGAAGTTGGTGCTGATATCGCTGAGATCGTGGTGCTTTTTGAAATCGCTGCACTCGATGGACGGCGTCGCATTACAGAACGTTTCCCAGAGATTTCTATTCGCTCGATTGTGAAAGCGTAAGTGATGCGAATTCCACAGATTCAAGCGCTCCGAGCCCTTGCCGCAATTCTGGTCTTACTTTTCCATGCACAGATTGTTGGCGGAGGATATATCGGAGTAGATATCTTCTATGTGATCTCTGGTTATCTGATCACAGGGTTGATCATCCGAGAACTTGAAGATACTCGCCGATTTAACTTCAAAGCCTTCTATCTACGACGTATTAAGAGGCTCCTACCGACCTCATTCTCAATCCTGATGGTCACCGCGATTGTGGCCTGGTCACTCTATCCAGGAACCATGCGTGAAGAGCTCGGAAAGGATATCTTCGCAGCAGCGATCTATATCTCTAACTTTCTCTTCGCATTCTGGCAGATGGATTATCAAAATCTCAACGCTATTCCTCCAGTCGTCATTCACTTCTGGTCGCTCGCAGTTGAAGAGCAGTTCTACCTCTTCTGGCCAATAGCGATTCTGATTGCTTTCAAATGGGGTGGACGCAAGCGCCTCTTCCAAGTAATCGCAGTAATGACCGGCGCATCATTTCTTCTTAGCCTCTTCCTCACTCAGAGCTCACCCATCTGGGCCTTCTACTCTCTTCCCACCCGCGCGTGGGAGCTAGGTATTGGAGCTCTTCTCCTTGCAATCCCTACTAAGTACCGTCTCTCAACTTTCTATCCGATTGCTGCACTTGCAGCAATCACGTATGCAACTCTCTTTTATACCGATAAGACACCATTTCCCGGCACCGCAGCGATAGCGCCAGTAATCGGCACTGCAGCCGCAATCGCATCAATCTCTTCGTGGCCTCGGATTATCAATTTCTTCAGCAATCTTCGATTGACACAGTGGCTTGGAGAGATCTCTTACCCTCTCTATCTCTGGCACTGGCCTCTTCTCGTTGTTCCCATGGTCTATCTTGGCCGTGGACTTCATATCTATGAGCGAGCTATCGCGATACTTGCAACGCTTCTTCTCGCCGATATCACCCATAGATTTATTGAGCAGCCCCTACGTCATATCTCACTCTCCCCTAGAAAGATCATCTCTGGAGCGCTCATCGCAACGACGATTGCAACTGGATCAGGTGTAGCGATTGCGTTGAGTGCAAATAACACCATCACTCTCCCGACTGGCCAGCAATACAGTCTTGAGCAAGTGATGGAGAAGCCAAAGGTTTACCTCGACGATTGTCACGTCAACAATGGTGAGACTCTCTCTGGGGAGTGCGCATATGGACCTGACTCACCGACAAAGGTGATTCTCTTTGGTGATTCACATGCTGCGCAGTGGATGCCAGTGCTCGAAGCGCTTGCATATAAGAAGAACTTCCAACTCATATCACTCACTAAATCTGCCTGCCCAGGACCAGCTGTAGTGAAGGTCGAGACAGGTGAATATAAGAACGCTGACTGTGCACAATGGCGAGAAAATTCGATAGCACGAATTCGTTCGATTAAGCCCATGGCAGTGATTGTCAGTGGAATGCAACACTTTGAGATGCCGAGTGGATATGCATCTCGAGCAGATTGGTGGCGCGAAGGTGAGGCAAAGACCTACGAGGCTCTCCTCGGATCTTCCAAGCATTTGATATACATCTCTGACACGCCACATCCCGAGCGCGACATTCCTGGTTGTATCGCTGCCGGTCGTTTCGATAAGTGTGATACGACCTCACCGTCGGAGGCGATCTTCTCCCCCGGTTGGCAGCAGATCAATCCAACTTCCTGGTTCTGTGCACAGACATGTCCTGCCGTCATGAACGGTGTCGTCGTCTATCGTGATGCATCCCACATATCAGTGATGGCGAGCAAGATGGTCGAACCGCAGCTCTTAAGCACTTTACTCTCCCTTGGGCTCTTCGCGTCTAAGTAGTCCTTCGCTTGCACTCAATGGCAAGATGGCGCCATGGCTGAATTGATCTACTACTGCGGCACGATGGATAGCGGCAAATCGACTCTTGCCCTCCAGACGGCACACAACCATCAGAGTCGTGGTCGCGGTGGACTGATCTTCACAAGCCATGATCGCGCAGGTTCGGGAGTGATTTCATCTCGACTCGGTCTTCAAAGCAGCGCCATTGAAGTGACCCCTGGTTTTGATATCCATAAGTTGGTTGTTGACCAACTCTCTATGGGTGAGCGAATCGACTACATCATCTGCGATGAGGCGCAATTTTATGAGCCAGAGCAGATTGATGGTCTTGCAAAGATAGTCGATGGATTAGGAATCGACGTCTACGCCTTTGGAATCTTGGCTGATTTCCGCACCAAACTCTTTCCTGGCTCGGCTCGTTTGGTCGAATTAGCTGATCGAGTCAATACTCTTCAGGTAGAAGCTCTCTGTTGGTGCGGCTCGCGTGCTACTCACAATGCTCGAACTGTCAATGGCGTTATGGTCACAGAAGGTGAGCAGGTAGTCGTTGGCGATGTTACTAAGAGCGAGGATGTTGCCTACGAGGTTCTCTGTCGCAGACACCATATGCGACGGGTAACGGCCCGTGCTTCTCGAGCTGGTCATATATCAACGGATCCACTCCCCTTTAACGAAAAGTAAATCTCACTACAGAAGATGAAGTGCGGTTGCCGCAATCGGTGCAATCACAAGTGCAGGTAAGAGGTTTGCCACCGCAATCTTCTTCATATCAAGAAGACGAAGTGCGATTCCAACGAGCATCAAACCACCACAAATTGTCATCGCATCTATCTGGTACTGCTCCAAGACATTTCCGGCAATCCAACCGATTGCTGTCCACGAGAGTTGGTAGATAGCCAGAGGAATGATGGATGCAGCTACTCCCCATCCCAGCGTTGAGGCAAAGGCCATCGATGCAAAGAAGTCGAGCGAGGATTTAAGGAGTAGTTGATCAATGCCTTGCGATGCTCCATCGCTAATACTGCCGAGAATCGCAAGAGGTCCAATCACAAAGAGAAGTGAAGCGGTGACAAAGCCCTCAACGAATGGACTCTCATGTGATGCGCCAAATTTCCTACGTAGATTCTCTCCAAACCCATCAAGGCGACTCTCGAGCTTGAATGCAGTACCGATTGCTCCACCGAGCAACATTGAGAAGAGAATAACTAAGAGCGGTGTCCCTTTGGGAAGTGATGAGATGAAGCCCTGAGACCAGAGAGGAGCAAGCGCAGAGACTGCCCCGAGGGCTGTGATCAGACCAAGGACATCGGTGATGGACCTCTGCATCTCCCCTTTGAGGCGGTGGCCCACTGCTATGCCCAGGGAAGAACCGATAAGAATTGCAATGACATTGATAAGGGTTCCCGCGCCGATAAACATGTGCTCACTATAGACTCGCGCAATGCGCTCAGTGATGAAGTTCCTCGCTCCTCATAAGACAATTCCTCACACATCGTGGCGCGCGGAGCATCGCTGGCAACTCTCACCACTTCGCATCAGCATCCTCTTCACCGGTTTGGCTATCTTCGGTTTAGGTGACTCATTGCTCGTTCAAGGTAATGTTGGCAATGCTCCTTGGACTGTATTTGCGCAAGGTTTATCTCTCAAGACTGGCTTTCCATTAGGCATCTCCACCTTTGTTATCTCTGTAGCAGTTCTTGCTCTCTGGATTCCATTACGAGAGAAACCAGGCTTTGGTACCCTCTCCAATATCGTTCTGATTGCTTCATTTATTCAGATCGGTACGTGGATCTTTCCTCTTCAGAACTCTCTGGCTTCAGGAGTTCTCTTCGATCTTCTTGGAATCTCACTTGTTGGTATCGGCTCTGCCCTCTACATCACATGCGGTCTAGGGCCTGGTCCACGAGATGGGGCTATGACAGGGCTCCATCACAGGACCGGTGTACGTGTGGGACGAGTGCGTCTTGGTATTGAGCTAACAGTTCTCGTGATAGGCGCTCTCATGGGCGGCACAGTCGGTATTGGCACTTTGCTCTTTGCTCTCCTGATCGGTGAGTCAATCGCCATTTCTCTCGGCGTTCTCGCGCGCCTGACCAGCCAGTAACTAGCACTCGCCCTAGTATTGCCCCATTCCCTCGGTCTGTGAGCCGTCATTTCACACGGGGTCGCAAACACCCCCGTTAACAAAATCAGGAAGGTACCTCATGCTCGATTCGTTCTTCAAAATCTCAGAACGCGGGTCAACAGTAGGTCGTGAAATCCGTGGCGGCTTCGTCACATTCTTCACAATGGCTTACATTGTCGCGTTAAACCCACTTATCCTCGGCGGAGCTAAAGACTCAACTGGACACTACCTCGGTGGTGGAACAGACAGCGCCAACTTTGCTGCGATCGCAGCTATGACCGCTCTTATGGCAGGTCTTCTCACAATTCTTATGGGTGCAGTCGCCAACTTCCCTCTCGCTCTTGCGACAGGTCTTGGACTCAACACATTCGTAGCAGTGGGAATCGCTTCTCGCATGACATGGGCAGATGCTATGGGTCTTATCGTTATCGAAGGCATCATCATTACCATCCTGGTTCTCACAGGATTTCGTACAGCTGTCTTCCGTGCTGTTCCTCAGCAGCTCAAGATCGCAATCTCAGTAGGTATCGGTCTCTTTATTACACTCATCGGACTTGTCGATGCGGGTTTCGTCCGCAAGACAGGTTCTGGTCCAGTACCTGTAACCCTCGGTGATAACGGAACTCTCGTGGGTTGGCCTGTAATCGTCTTTGGTTTCGGTCTCTTCACAATGATCATTCTTATGGTTCGCAAGGTTAAGGGAGCGATGCTCATCGGTATCGTTGCTTCTACAATCCTTGCAATTATCGTTGAGAAGGCATTTAAGATCGGTGAGAACTACCTCCCAGCTGGAGTTGTTAATAACGTCTTCGGCGGCAAGATGCCTGCCGATTACAAGGGATTTATCATTCCTTCAGGTGATTACATCAATCCAAAGGGATGGGGACTTAACGTTCCTAAGGTTCCTTCTGACATTGTTGCAACACCTGACTTCTCACTCTTTGGCAAGTTCGACCTCTTCGGCGCATTTAGCTTCAGCGGTGTAACAGTCATTGCAGCAGTTCTCTTCATCTTTACACTTCTTCTCTCTGACTTCTTCGACACTGTCGGAACAGTCACAGCGATTGGAACAGAGGCTGGATTGATCGATGCCGAGGGCAACATTCCTAACAACAACAAGATCCTCCTCGTTGACTCAGTAGCTGCAGCTGCAGGTGGTGTTGGAAGCATCTCTTCAAATACAAGCTACATCGAATCTGCTTCTGGTGTGGGAGAAGGTGCCCGCACTGGTCTTGCATCAGTTGTCACAGGAATCCTCTTCCTTCTCTCAACATTCCTCGCTCCTCTCGTTAAGGTAATCCCTTATGAGGCGGCAACTCCTGCCCTCGTCATCGTTGGTTTCTTGATGATGTCACAGATTAAGGAAGTTGAATGGTCTGATTACGGAATCGGAATTCCAGCATTCTTGAGCATCATCCTCATGCCATTCACCTACAACATCTCTGTTGGTATTGGAGCAGGCTTTATTGCTCACGTTGTTATCCGAATTGCTCAGGGTCGTGCGAAGGAAGTTCATGGACTTCTCTATCTCGTCTCTGGTCTCTTCATGATCTACTTCTTGCAATCTCCAATCAATATCTGGATTAGCTAAGTAGAAATTTAGGAAATCAGCCCCTTACGTCTCGTGCGTGAGGGGCTGATTGCTTTATAGCGTCCAATCAATCGGGCTCTTACCTATTTCTCCCAAGAGAACATTTGCACGGGAAAATGGCTTTGAGCCAAAGAATCCGCGCCTTGCAGATAAGGGACTTGGATGAACTGATGTAATTTTGTATTCAAAGAGTGGGGCTAACTCTGATGCATAACTCCCCCAGAGAATGGCCACAACATCTCTTGCCGCAAGCTCCTCAGCGACTTTGTAGGTGAATTCTCTCCATGAGGTATCTAGGTGTGCATTGCGTTCACCTGGTGAAGTTGTCAAAGTGCGGTTAAGCAGCGCCACTCCTCTCTCAGCCCAAGCTGATAAATCAGGAGAGGTAGGTGCGGCAAGCCCGAGATCCTCAACATATTCTTTAAAGATATTGCGCAGGCTTGCAGGAATCTTCTCATCTGCCTGTGCTGAAAAGGCCAATCCATCTGCGACGCCGGCTCCAGGATAGGGATCTTGTCCAACAATCAAGACTCTCACTTCATCGAGAGGATAGGTGAAGACTCTCAATACGAGATCTCTTGATGGTGTGATTGCACCGTCAAGTTCCGCGAAGCACTTCTCTATGAGCCCTTGATGGCGAGAGAAGAATGGTCTCCACGAGAGATGAACTTCAGAGATATCGAAGAGGGTGCTCACGAGCGAGCAAAGAACCTTTCACCTTCTCGGGCTACGGTAATAGGAAGACCAAAGATTGCAGAAATATGTTCAGTGGTGATGACATCGTTGATGGGTCCGCTGACTGCAACATGGCCATCTTTGAGGATGAGTGCATGGGTGGTACCTACAGGAATCTCTTCAATATGGTGTGTTACTAAGATCGAAGCAGGAGCGAGAGGGTCACTTGCGAAGATGGAGAAGCGACGGAGTAAGTCTTCACGCCCACCAAGATCAAGACCCGCCGCTGGTTCATCAAGGAGAAGAAGCTCGGGATCTGCCATGAGTGCGCGAGAGATCTGCACTCTCTTTCGTTCGCCTTCACTCAGCGTTCCATAGGTCCGATCGGCGAGCTCTCTGACACCGAAAGTGGTGAGGAGTGCGACAGCTCTCGACTCATCCCAGAGATCGTATGCCTCATTCCAGCGACCGAGAATCGCGTAGGCTGCTGTGAGAACGACATCGCGCACCTTCTCATCGCTCGGTATATCTTCAGAGATCAGCGCACCGCAGATACCGATTTGAGTGCGAAGTTCAGAGAGATCTGTCCGCCCCATCTCTTTATCGAGCAATTTCACCGAGCCTGTAGTGGGAAAGAAGCGAGTGGCAAGAATCTGAAGGAGTGTGGATTTACCGGCACCATTAGGGCCGAGGACTACCCAGCGCTCCCCTGGCTTAATAGCGAAGTTAAGGGGTCCGAGTATGGTGCGATCACCACGACGCACTGAGACATCGCGAAGTTCAAGAACATACTCACCGGCCATGGGGGCACGATATATCTTGAATTGTGAAATAGGAGGTAAATCTCCTCAATTCAACGCGTGATTCGTAATAACCTACCCTCATGAGTAGCGAGAAGAGCCAATACACGGGACTCATCCTCCTCTCAGGTGTTGATACCCCCGGCATTACACAGAGCCTCTTTGAGACCCTCGCCCCTTTTGCCATCACTATTCTTGATATCGAACAGGTTGTTGCCCGTGATCGAGTGATTCTCACCGTCTTAATCGCTCTCAATCCCGATCACCGTGAGGCGATCGATGTAGATCTCAATCTCTGCGCCGAGCGCCTTGGTGTCGATATCGCCACCTCATTCCAGACACAAGAGAGTTCTACGATTGCAGCTAAGTCTGGACTGACACATGTTGTCGCCCTTGGAAATCCCCTCTCACCTGCAGCGGTCGCCGCAATAGCAGCCGAAATTGCTGAGCATGGTGGCAATATCGAACGAATCCATCGCACGGCAAGCTACCCCATCACCGCAATCGAATTCCTCATCTCTGGGGTGGATATCTCCTGCATCCGTCCAACACTTGCTCAAGTTGCCAATACGCAATCTGTTGATGTGGCCGTATCTCCAGGAGGCCTGATGCGTTGGGCGAAGAAGCTCGTCGTGATGGATGTTGACTCCACACTTATTCAACAAGAAGTGATTGAACTTCTCGGAGCCCGCGCTGGGAGAGAGAGTGAGATCCGCGAGATTACTGAACACGCGATGAAGGGTGAGCTCGATTTTGAAGCAAGTCTTCGTGCCCGTGTTGCTCTCCTGAAGGGATTGCCGGCATCGGTCATTGATGAGGTGAGAGCAGAGGTTCTCCTCACACCTGGTGCACGTACATTGGTAGAGACCCTTCAGAAGCTCGGCCATAGCGTTGGCGTGGTCTCAGGAGGATTTACCGCAGTGATTGAGCCGATTCTCCGTAACCTCAATATCACGCACTATCGAGCAAATACACTCGAGATTATTGATGGAGTTCTCACTGGAAATGTACTCGGTGCAGTAGTAGATCGCGCCGCAAAGGCGACTGCACTACGCGAATTTGCCCAAGCCGAAGGAGTTCTACTCGAACAAACGATTGCAATTGGCGATGGCGCCAACGACCTCGACATGATTGCCGCGGCTGGTTTAGGTATCGCCTTTAATGCAAAGCCAGCCGTGAAGGCTGCGGCAGATAGTTCGCTGAGCGCGCCATACTTGGATTCAGTTCTCTACCTTCTCGGAATAACACGTGAAGAGGTAGAGGAAGCGAGTAATTAATAGGGCTTAGAGGCGACAAGCGTGGATATCTGTGACAAGAATGCCACGAGCACCAAGTGCCCAGAGCTCATCCATCAAACGATTTGTTTCATTGCGCAGCACCATTGCTCGGACTGCAACCCAATCTTCCTTCTGAAGTGGTGAAATCGTCGGTGACTCAAGGCCTGGTGTAATAGAACAAGCTTTATCGACCGCGCTCTTCGGCACATCATAATCAAGGAGTACGTACTGACGGGCGGTGACGACTCCTTGCAGGCGTCGTATCAAGATATCGAGCCCAGCGGGCACATCCACACCTGGGCGTTTAATGAGTACGGCTTCAGAGGTAAGAATTGGATCTCCAAATACCTCAAGGCCAGCCTGGCGAAGCGTATTTCCTGTGCTCACAACATCTGCGATCAGATCTGCCACACCGAGTCGTACAGAGCTCTCAACTGCTCCATCAAGTCTTACTACATCGGCTTGAACAGAGTTTTGGGAGAAGAAATTTTGAACAAGTCCTGGGTATGCAGTGGCAACGCGCTTGCCGTTGATGTCAGAGAGCGAGTACTTGCTTCCTACAGGAGCAGCGAAACGAAATGTGGAGCCACCAAAATTAAGTGGGAGAACTTCCTCTGCGGTAGCACCAGAATCGATGAGAAGGTCACGACCTGTGATTCCAGCTTCTAACTCGCCTGAACCGACATAGATAGCGATATCTCGTGGACGTAGGTAGTAGAACTCAACGCCATTAGCCTGATCTGCAAGCACAAGATCTCTCGAATCGGTGCGTTGGCGATAACCTGCCTCTTTCAAGATAGCAATTGAGGCATCTGCCAAGGAACCCTTATTAGGAACAGCTATTCGTAACATCGTATCTCCACTATTCCTATTAAAGATATCGGTAGATATCTTCGGGTGTTAATCCACGGGCGAGCATCAAGGTCTGTACGTGATAGATCAATTGGCTAATTTCTTCTGCGAGAGCCTCATCGCTCTCATGCTCTGCAGCAAGCCAGACTTCTCCTGCCTCTTCGAGGATTTTCTTACCAATTGTGTGAACACCCGCATCGACGGCTGCGACAGTCCCTGACCCCTCTGGGCGTTGCTCTAACTTGGAGACGAGTTCTACCCAGAGGGAATCAAATGACTTCATGCCCTCATTCTACTAGAGAGGTCAGATTGTGGCCTTTGATTTACTCAGTCGTAGCCATGAGATAAAGCCCCAAATCACGAATGGAAGATAGATTGCATAGAGAGTTCCAGTTGGGTAGTACCCATTCTTGAAGGCGAATGGAACTCCCACTAGATCGACCGCTATCCATACTAACCAGAACTCCACGTAGCCACGGCTCATTCCATATGTTGCAAGAGCAGTACCTGTAAAGATCCATGTATCAACGAAGAGCCACTGGCCAGATTCGCCGAGAGATTTAAATATCTGCATGGAGATAAAGAAGAAGATGAAGATGACTGGAACTAGAACTAACCTCTCATTGAAGGTTGACCATCGTGGCTCAACTGCAGGAGTACCTGGTACTCCACGGCGCTTATGACTTGCCCATCGAGCCCAACCATAGATACTGACAATGATCAGAAGGAGGTTTCGACTTGCCTGCCCATAGAAGTTGGCATGTTGCGTCGAATCTCCAAAGGAGAAGACTGCTCCAAGGAATACAGTGAAGAGAAGCGCATCGCCCAGGATGCCGATTGGCCAAGCAGCCACGAGGCGCCTTGCACCAAGAATGGCACTGGTAAGGCCGAGAATTCCACCAACTAATTCACGAACCATGATTGTTTTACTGCCGAATGAGATTGTGGACTCAAAGAGCCACTGAAGTACTGACATAAATGAACCTTTCGATAAAGGTTCCGTAGGACGTTTCGCGTAGGTCAGATGGCATCGCGAAAGCGCGATGATCTACCCCTAGCTCCTTTATCCAGACTGTAACTGTCGGTCTTGGAATTTCACCAAGTCAACCGCGCGATGGCTTCGTGCGGGTCGTGGACTCTCACCACCGGTTCGGAATTACACCGACCCCCGGAACAACGTGTGGCGTTATCTTGCCACACTCTCTGCGCGTTGGCGCAGTGAAGCGACCATTCCCGCTGGATTTTCTGAGTTAAAGACGGCGCTTCCTGCCACAAAGGTATCGGCGCCAGCCTCTGCTGCGCGTTCGATCGTCTCGAGTGAGATTCCACCATCGACTTGGAGCCAGATTGGTCTATCACCAATGGCTCTCCGTGTTTCTCGAACCTTCTGCAACATCCCATCCATAAATGCCTGTCCACCGAACCCAGGCTCCACAGTCATGATGAGAAACATATCGACCTCATCGAGGTATTCGAGATAGTCATCGATCTCTGTAGCTGGTTTCAATGCAAGTGAAGCTTTAGCTCCGGCGCCCCTAATCCCCCTTGCTGTCCGACGAATATCTTGCGCTGCCTCCACGTGAAACGTCACGCTGGCACTTCCCGCTTCGGCATAGGCGATTGCTACATCATCAACTTCGGCAACCATGAGATGAGAATCAACGGGAATAGGGCACTCTTTGATGATTTCCCTGGCTCTATCGAAGTCGAAGGTGAAATTAGGAACGAATACGTTATCCATCACATCTAAGTGGATAAGGTCAGAGACTGAAGCTATCCGTCCGATCTCCTCTGTTAAGTGCTCGAAATCAGCGTTGAGGATACTGGGCGTGATTCTGATTTCGTGCTTCATAGTCATAGGCTATTTTCTCTTTCGGAATATTGCCAGATACATAGAGTCGGTTTCGTGGCGATGACCCCATAGCGCAAGTGCTCCTTCACGAGTTGCCCCTGTGAGGTTCTCTGGTAATTTCGAAGTGATGTCGAGGAGTTCCAATTCAGGATGGCTCTTTAACATCTCTTTCACCTGTCCGGTCGTCTCAGCAAAATGTGGAGAGCATGTGGCATACCCAAAGTAACCTCCTGGATTGAGGACTTCGATTGCAGCTTCCGCGAGCTCTCTCTGCAACTTAAGAAGTGGAGCGAGATCTTTAAGAGTGCGCCGCCATCTGACCTCGGGGCGACGTCGAAGTGCACCTAAACCGGTGCAAGGAACATCTGCCAAAATCGCGTCGAAGGTGCGACCATGTGAGGCAATCTCTCGACCATCGCCAACAATCACACCAAACTTTCCAATGACATTCTTGACCAATTTCGCACGCGGCTCAGAGATCTCATTTGCGACAAAGTCGAAA
The DNA here is from genome assembly GCA_041311505.1 of Candidatus Nanopelagicales bacterium. Classification (GTDB taxonomy): domain Bacteria; phylum Actinomycetota; class Actinomycetes; order Nanopelagicales; family Nanopelagicaceae; genus Planktophila. Next base: position 52,482 of record JBFYJI010000001.1, read on the forward strand.
CCGTTGACTTCTGCAATGTGAGATAGCAGTGCTGCTTTACCACCCGGCCCCGCGCAGAGATCGAGGATGCTTTGAGATCCTTCTACAGTGCGTGCGAAGATATCTGCAACGAGTTGAGATCCTTCATCTTGGACCCCCGCTTTACGGTGTCGGACAATCTCTAAAGAACCTGGTGCGCCGGAAAAACGAGCGCCATAAGGAGAGTATGGGGTTGCTACTCCCCCTAACTCAACCAATTCATCGCGCGTTGAATCTCCTGGCCATGCAACAAGTGTCGGTGAGGCAGGAGTGTTATTGGAGATAAGTTCAGCTTCAACGGCCTCAAGATCTTTGAGGAGATCGAGGTATGCAGAGATAATCCACTCAGGATGCGAATATTTGATTGCAAGTCGTTCTACAGGGTCCTTAATGGCATCAAGTGGCTCTAGCCACTCTTCCAGGGATTTACTACTTGCCCTACGAAGCATTGCGTTGACGAATGAACCCTCAGATTCCCCCAGCATTCTTCTGGCAACATCAACCGTTGCCGATACTGCAGCATGTGCCGGTGTGCGCATAGAGAAGATCTGGTGGGCACCAAGACGCGAGCAATCAACAATACCCGGATCGATACTTGACCACGGTCTATCGCTTATCTGACCGAAGATATAGTCATAGAGGCCTTGCATGCGCAGAGTGCCATAAAGAAGTTCAGTTGCAAATCCACGATCACGTTCATCAAGCTGTGATGATGCAAGCGCCGCAGGTAGAAGCAAATTAGAGTAACCATCACGACGGTTCACCTCTGTGAGAACATCGAAGGCGATGAGGCGAGCTGAATCTGGTTTAGCCTTAACAAACTTCTTTACTGGCTTACCTGCCACAAGATTCTCCAGCAGTAATTCGTGCGCCATTTGCCCAGGCCACTGCGCTCATAGCGCTCTTACCTTGTGGGATGACAGAACCAATCTCGAGCGCGTGAGTTTCAGTACCGATATAGAGCCTCTTCTCAATCACAGCGACTACCCCAGGTTGCAGCGAGAGCTCTGAGATGACAGGTGAGGCTATCTTGAGCGGAACGCCCCTAAAGAGAGTCCATGCACCGGGATTTGAGGTGAAGGCGCGAATATGTGCACTGACCTCTTGAGCAGGTCTCTTCCAATCTATCTCTGCCTCATCTCGAGATAGCTTTCGTGCACGGGTTGCACCCTCTGAACTCTGTGGAGTTGGGCGCTGACCATTTTCAACTTTCTGCAGGGTCTCGAGAACCGCTTCGACGCCGAGCTCGCCTAACTCGGAGAGAAGCTCATCGCTTGTGATATCGCTATCGAGAGCAAATCTATGTTGGGTATATATGGGACCTGTATCCATGCCGGCATCTAACTGAAAGACGGTCACCCCAGAGATTGGATCTCCCGCTTCGATAGCACGTTGCACTGGTGCTGCACCGCGCCATCGTGGCAGGAGCGAGAAGTGAAGGTTGAGAAAACCAAATTTTGGAATATTGAGGAGATCTTCAGGAAGTAACAATCCATACCCAATAGTCACTACGCAATCGACATCATCAAGAAATGACTTCAATTCGTCGGTCGTTGATGGTCGTGCAAGATCAACATCATGATTGAGCGCCCATTGTGATACTGGTGTTGGAGTCATTACCTTTCCGCGCCCGGCCGGCCTATCGGGCTGGGATATCACTCTCACCAAGATGTGTTCTGAATTAAGGAGAGCATCCAATGTAGGGATCGCTACATCAGGAGAGCCAGCAAGGGCTAAACGCATTAACGACGCCCAAAGGGATCATGAGGTGAGACTTTGATCTGAGGATTAAGTCCTGAAGCAGTTGCGAGTCCAAACCATTCGGATTCGCGAATCTCCTTCATCGCAGCCTTTCGATCTTCTGGGCTTAAACGATCGATGAAGAGAATTCCATCGAGATGATCGGTCTCATGTTGAAGAGCGCGCGCAAGAAGCTCAGTTCCTTCAACGATGATCGGCTCGCCGTGCATATTGAATCCCTTTGCAACCGCCCGCATAGAGCGCGGCGTCTGATAGACAAGATTAGGAAAACTCAGGCACCCTTCATCGCCTTCTTGCATCTCAGAGCTCAAATCAAGGGATGGGTTAATGAGGTGGCCAAGTTCTCCATCAACATCCCAAACGAAGACTCGGAGAGGAACGCCAATCTGGGGTGCGGCAAGGCCAGCTCCGGGAGCATCGAGCATCGTCTCAGTGAGATCGCGAACCAGGAGACGGAGTTCCTTATCGAAGTCAACAACCTGGGAGGCAGGCGTAACTAGGACTGGGTCTCCAAAGTGACGTATCTCTTGAATCGGCATTGGACCATTCTATCTAATGAGAGAGTGAATATGGGTCAATACGCAAGGAAGGCAAACTCTTCTTAGATGCACTTCTCAATCTCATAAAGTCATGAATCGTATTGACGAGCATCTCTCCTTCATGAAGTGGAACCGAGAGGATTATCGATGCGCTTGCACCCTCATCGATTGGACCCAATATCTTGGTCGAAGCTGGAATTCGACCCTCATCACGTGACTTTTCCAAAGCAGTGCGCAATCGTGTGATCTCAGACTTCTCCATCGTCAAACGTGCAGTACGGACATAAGGAGGCAGTTGAAGTTGCATCCGCTCAGAGAGATCACCATGTATGGAACTCGATGGATTCCAGGTTGCAAGGGCAGTGCTGATGGAGTCACCCTCGTCTTGAACTAAGACAATCGGTGCGCCATCCCGTGCAAGAGCTGCGTGTGAAAAATAGAGATCACGAACGCGCTCTCTCGCTCGCAAGTCGGGTTGTGAGAGGAATCGATTTCCCTCAAGGATGAAAACACCGGCATAACCCTTATCTGTTTCAGGCGCCATCGAAGGAGTAGCGATAACTATTCCCTTATCTGGCGAGAAATCGAGGACGTGATCTGCAGTGGAGAGAACTACCGGAACGTTAGGGAGCAATTGAGCTATTTCGTGAAGATGTCGCTCGATACCACGTTGGCTTAATGCAGGTACTTGATGTTGACACCAGGAACATCTCCATTGCGTATATTCTTTAGTGCAATGAGAGCAAGAGATAGAAGAACTCTTGCCTCTTTGTTCAAGCGCGCCACCACATTCGCAACGCGAGATGGTCCTGCAATGAGCGCATCGAATCGCTTGAGCATAACCTTTGAGTGGAACGATAAAGAGGATAGGACCACTCTGTAGTGTCTTTTTGGCAATTGAAAGTGCTCGAGAAGGGAGTAACTCGCCAAATTGTGAAGGAAAAACATCCACTTTCACTTTGGCTCGTGTGCGCCGATACTCGATCCACTCCTCATCAATGAGACGTGCAATCTCTGTGCTGGGTGAGTATCCAATGAAATTGAGGTTACAGCCTTCAATTTGGCCTCTAATAATTGCTACATCTCGAACGCTCCATCCAGGTGTTCTTCTCTCATAGAAATGCTCCGAACCTTCGTTGAGCACATTGATGGCAGATAATTGATGCACCGGCATGAAAACCGCATTTCGCGTACCAATTACGATCTTTGACAGACCTAATCGAATCTGTAAGAAATTTCGATAGAGATCGCTCTTAGCTTGACTTGAGTCATAAGTAATATGGGTAATTCCTCGTGATTGCAGTTCATGACTTAGTCGAGCGAGTGTGCGTAGATCTGGCACAACAGTGAGGACTCCGCCAGACTTCGACTGATCAATGATCTTGTTTGCCAAGAGTTCTTCAACTTTCTTAGCTGGCGGTAACTGTAAGTACTGTTGCTTCCGTCGGCCTGACTTAGTGACGGTATGCGATGTCTGATTCTCATTGAATTCTCGCTCGACAGTTGCCACTCTATCTGGAAGTGCTGAACGGATAATGTCAAAGGGATGTGCTGCATACCTCATTGAGAGTTTCTCAATGAGTAGCAGAAGCTCCCCCGTTGCCAAAGGTATTGATCCAAGGGGCTTGGTGATTGCCTTTAACCCCCCAACCTCTCCGGCACGTCTTGTACGCACAATGCCAACGATTTCTCGACCATGAAAGGGAATGGATACAAGCGTGCCGATACCTATCACTTCTGAATACTTCTCAGGAACGAGGTAGGAGTAGAGAGAGTCGAGGTGATAGACGCCTGCATCTACATAGATATCAGCTACGGGAAGATCCGATGATTGCGTGACTATCTCAGAACGAAAAACCTCTCGCTTGAGAGTGAGTCCGCCTTTCGTGCTCATGGCGTAATCGAGAAGAGTTACTTCACTGCAGCTTGGAGTGCAGCGACTCGATCGGTACGCTCCCAAGTGAAGTTAGGAAGCTCGCGACCAAAGTGGCCATATGAAGCGGTAGCTGAATAGATAGGACGTAGTAGCTCTAGGTCGCGGATGATCGCCGCAGGGCGAAGATCAAAAGTTGCAAGCACTGCATCTTGAATCTTCTCAATAGCGACACTCTCTGTGCCGAAAGTTTCGACGAAGACACCAACTGGTTGTGCCTTACCGATTGCGTAGGCAACCTGAACTTCGCAACGGCGTGCAAGACCAGCAGCAACAACATTCTTGGCAACCCAGCGCATTGCATAAGCTGCTGAGCGATCCACCTTTGAAGGATCCTTACCGGAGAATGCTCCACCACCGTGGCGGGCCATTCCTCCATAGGTATCTACGATGATCTTGCGACCTGTAAGACCTGCATCGCCCATTGGGCCACCGACTACGAAACGACCGGTTGGATTGATGAGCGTGCGTAGATCTCTTCGAGGAAGATCGATCTTCTCAAGAATCGGATCAATGACGTACTTAATAATCTCAGGGGTGAGCTGCTTTACAACATCGATCTCTTCGGCATGCTGGCTCGAAATAACGACGGTATCGAGTGCTACAGCACGGTCACCGTCATATTCGATAGTGACCTGAGTCTTTCCATCTGGACGAAGATATGGGAGCTGCCCTGATTTACGCACCAGAGAGAGCTGTTGAGAGAGCTGGTGTGCGAGATAGATAGGAAGTGGCATGAGCTCCTTCGTATCGTCACATGCATAGCCGAACATCAAGCCCTGATCACCGGCACCTTGAAGATCGAGAGGGTCGCTTGCCGATGCAACGCGATGCTCAAATGCATCATCTACTCCCTGAGCAATATCTGGAGATTGCTGTCCGATAGAGATCGAGACTCCACAACTATTTCCATCAAAGCCCTTAACGGATGAGTCATAGCCAATTCCGATAACGGTATCTCGGACGATTCCCATCACATCTGCATAGCCAGCGGTAGTAACTTCGCCCGCAACGTGTACCTGACCCGTAGTGATCAGTGTTTCAACCGCTACACGGCTGGAAGAATCTTGAGTGAGAAGAGAGTCAAGAATGGCATCAGAAATCTGATCAGCGATCTTATCTGGGTGACCTTCGGTTACGGACTCTGACGTGAATAGGCGCTTGGACATTGGGTCATCCTAACTTATTGAGGTACTTAAGGGCGTGATTGATGAGTTGGTGTGCCAAGGAGTTCTTCGTAATTTCATCAACCTGGGTGACTGTTCCATTTGATTCGATAATCGCACCACTGGTATGTGAAGACCCAAAGATTGCTCCTTTAGATACATCGTTGAGATATATGAGCTGAGCCCCCTTACGAGCCATCTTCTCTTGAGCAAGTGCTAGCGAATCCTCAGATGTCTCTGCCGCGAATGCAACGATCACTTGATCTTCAGCCTTTGCATTCAGCTCAGAGAGTAAATCTGGGTTAGCAACTAAGGCAATAGATGAGAGTTCGTTCTTCTTGATCTTTTGATCAGATAAAAACTCTGGTCGAACATCTGAGACAGCAGCTGCCATAAAGAGCATATCTGTTGCAGTAAATGCTGAGGCGAGAGCCGCTTGTAATTGCGAAACATTCTCAACATCTACTCTCGTAATTGCAGGATGCGTTGGCAACTCGCTATTTGCAATAAGTAAAGTCACCTCGGCGCCCCTGGCTCTAGCAGCTTCTGCAATTGCAACACCTTGAATACCTGTTGATCGATTACCAATATAGCGAACGGGATCAATAGCTTCGCGAGTACCTCCAGCCGTCACGAGCACCCGAACACCAACAAGATCCTGACTGACTAGCGTTGTAGCTTCGAAGCGATCGATGATTTCTTCAGTTGTTGGAAATCTTCCCTTTCCTACATCACCACTCGTGAGTGGACCATCTGAAGGCTCCATGACTTCAATCCCGCGTTGACGTAGTTTCTCTACGTTCGCTTGTGTAGCATCATTGAGCCACATCGCAGTATGCATCGCCGGAACGATCAAGATTGGTGCGCGAGAGGCAAGAACGATATTGGTCAGAAGATCATCAGCACGACCTGCAGCGATACGCGCAATGAGGTCTGCTGTAGCAGGTGCAATTACTATCGCTTCTGCACGATCGGCAAGTGAGACATGACGAACTTGATCGACGGATTCAAAGACACTTGTCGTGACCTCGCGCCCTGAAAGTGCCTCCCAGGTAGCTTTCCCTACGAAATTAAGTGAGGAGGGAGTGGGTACAGCGGTGACGAGATATCCGGCATCTTGCAATCTACGGAGTAAATCGCATGCCTTATATGCTGCAATGCCGCCCCCAACACCGAGAATAATCTCGCGCTGTGAGGCGGCCATAGCTAAGAAGAGTTAAATTATGCGTTTGACTCAAGATTTTCGACGGTCAAGAGACCTTCGTTAATCTCGCGAAGAGCGATAGAGAGTGGCTTCTCATGGACATATGTATCTACGAGGGGACCAACATACTCAAGGAGACCTTCGTTGAGCTGTGAGTAATAGGCATTAATCTGACGTGCACGCTTTGCTGCGTAGAGAACGAGACCGTACTTAGAGTCACTCTTATCGAGAAGTTCATCGATCGGTGGATTGGTGATGCCATCTGCATGTGCGCTCATCGGGGCTCCTTCTATATAAATTACTACTTCTACCTCTATGAAGAGGAGGCCAATCTTATCAGGGTCGCAACCACCTCTCCGACCTCGCGATTGACGACGACTGAATCAAAGAGTGGGGCCGCGGCTAGCTCCTCCTGAGCCAGTGCGAGACGGGCTGCGCGCCTCTCTGGAGAGTCAGTTCCGCGCCCTTCAAGGCGAGAGACCAGCTCCTCCCATGATGGTGGCTCAAGGAAGACGAGATGGGCCTCTGGCATACGAGCCTTCACCTGCTTAGCCCCATCAATCTCGATCTCAAGGAGAACGTTGCGACCTTCAGAGAGAGCACGATCTACGGGAGCAGCAGGGGTGCCATATCTGTTGCCAGCAAACTCTGCCCACTCAAGAAACTCATTATCGCTGATGGCTGCATCGAACTCTTCATTACTGTAGAAGAAATAATCCTCTCCATCGATCTCATTGAATCGTGGTGCGCGTGTTGTTGCTGAAACACTCACCCAAAACTCAGGCGAGTGACGGAGCACCTTAGCAACGGTGCTCTTTCCGACTCCCCCGGGTCCTGAAAGAACGAGGAGTCGACCACGTGGGTTCTGAACTGGAATTTCAAACTCCTTTATGAGCATCTCGCGTTGATGGCGACCGAGGCCTTGCACTCTACGTGTGGCAGAGATTCCTGCTCGTTCCATAAGATTCTGAGCACGAATCTTGCCATATCCAGGCATAGATTCCAGCGCTTCTGTCACACGCAACTTTGCGACTGCCTCATCTCCTACAGCAATTTCAAGGAGATTATTAAATGTGAGAAGTCCTCTCTGGAGTTCTCTCTTCACCTCTGCTCGACGGACACGAGCAGCTTTTGCTAGCGCAAGGGCGCGATTACGTTCCTCTGGAGTTAATTTCGGAGGTAGCGCCATGGCGCAACTCTACCGCTTTGCAATTCAGAGAAGTGAATCAGCAATTCTCGCCGCTGCTTCACGCATCGCCTCAGCGCCTTGGCTCCATGCACCAGTGATGGGGCGGCCAATTACTACATAATCTGCTCCTGCAGCAATTGCTGCCTCTGGGGTCATGGTGCGCACTTGATCATCTCCTCCTGCGCCACCTGCAGGGCGCACGCCAGGTGTGATGATCAAAGCCTTATCACCGATGCGAGAGCGAATCGCTTCAATCTCAAGAGGAGAAGAGACAATTGCTTTTGCTCCATTGCGCACAGAAAGGTCGGCAAGTGCAACCGCGCTCTCTAAAGCGGGATTTGCAAAGCCGATTTGGAAGAGATCATCCTCGGAAAGCGAGGTCAATATAGTTACGGCTGTAATATCGATATGGGGAACAGCCTCTGCAGCTGCCGTGATCATCGCTGCCCCGCCAGAGGCATGGACTGTCAAGAAGCGAGGCGAGAGATGCGAGATAGCAGAGGCAGCCGATGCAACTGTGTTGGGGATGTCGTGAAGTTTGAGGTCAAGAAAGATATCTGACCCCGAAATATCTTGGATCTCTTTCACTCCAGAAGAGCCAAAGGTGAGAAAGAACTCCAAACCCAACTTGTAGACACTGACGCTATCGAGAGTTGCTTCAACCCAACGTTTTGCCGTATCGAGATGCTTGGTATCAACTGCAAGGATAATCGGTGCCTTCATCTAAGTGCCTTCTCTCTTAACGTTCTAACTATCGATGTGCGTAGCCAACGGCTTGTTTGAGTGATGTGAAACCTCGTTGAGCAAGAAGTTCTCCGAGTTCACGCTGAATCTTGATGATCGCTGTTGGATCTCCAAAGCTTGCCGTTCCGACGGAGACTCCTGATGCTCCAGCAAGGATTAACTCGAGTGCATCTCGTCCAGTTGAAACTCCTCCCATACCTAAAATAGGAGTGTTCGGAAGTGCTTCATGTACTTGGTAGATAGCTCGAACAGCAACTGGACGAATAGCAGGTCCAGAGAGGCCACCAGTTTTTCCGCCTAAATGAGGCTTCATCGTCTCCAGATTGATGACCATTCCAAGAACTGTATTGATAAGGGCCAATCCATCTGCACCGGCATCGACAACACCGCGAGCAACATCTGCAATATTGGTGACATCGGGAGTGAGCTTTGCAAGTATGGGTATTTCACCGCCGATGATCTTGCGAACACCATCGATAACTCGTGATGCCGTATCTCGCTCGGTCGCAAAGACAAGTCCCCGATTTTCAACATTGGGACAGGAGATATTTACTTCGATGGCAGAAATTCCTGCAGTTGACCGAATCTTGCGAGCTAAGACTGCATACTCATCGATTGTCTCTCCAGCTATTGAAACAATAACTCGAGATCCTTGTGAGAGAAGCCAAGGAACATCGTTTCCGAGGAATGCATCAATTCCCGGTCCTTGAAGGCCAATAGAGTTGAGCATGCCAGAAGGCGTTTCGGCCATGCGCGGAGTTGGTCGGCCATGGCGTGGTTTATTCATAACAGACTTGGTAACGACTGCACCAATATCCTTGAGTGGAAAGAACTGCGCCAACTCTTTACCAGAGCTTGCGCACCCACTTGCCGTGAAGACTGGAGATGGAAACCACGCATTTCCTAGCGTGGTGGAGAGATCTACTGAGTGAGCCATCAGAATCCCTCCGTACTCTTACCGACGAGATCCCAGCAAACAAGCGCGCCATCCATAACAGGGCCATCAATACACGATCTCTTCATCGAGATGCTTCCATCCTCGTTCTTGACCGGAAGAACACAGGTCATGCAGATACCGATACCGCATGCCATGGACTCTTCCACGGAGGCTTGATGAACGATATCTAACTCATCTGCAATCTCAGTGATTGCTTTCAGCATCGCCATTGGCCCGCACGAGTAGATAATTTCAGTCCCACGCTCTGCAATGATGGAGGGAAGCTGGGATGTCACACGACCCATCTCCCCCATGCTTCCATCCTCTGTAAAGATCTTGAGGGAGTTCACAGAACGTTTACCCTCCATCGGCGCATAGATCTTGTTGCCATTGCTAGCTCCAAGGATCATATCGACCTTACAACCTCGAGATTTGAGAAGATCTGCGAGGCCAAAGAGCGGTGCAGAACCATATCCGCCACCGATAAGAAGCGCATTTGCCGGTTCAACAGGGATACCGAAAGACTTGCCGAGAGGTGTAATGACATTGACCTCTGCACCTTCGCCCTGAGAGCAGAGCCACTTTGATCCACTTCCATGCGGAGCAACGATGAGTTCGACGGTGCCTCCGAACTGCGCACTCTCTGAGGTACGTGAAATTGCGAAAGCTCGACGCAGAACCATGCGAGATGAATCACCGCCGACCTGAATTGCAATGAAGTTTCCTGGACGGCATCCACGGACGGCATCACCGACGCTCAATATGATCTGATGGTAGGCACCGATGCGCTTATTGGATATGACAGTCGCATCTACCTGCGTTGCAGACTTATTGATAGTGCTCATGCAAGCCACTCCTGGATTGAGCGAACTTCCAAGTCGCCTGCACGTAAGGTGCGGATTCCTTCTACCGCTGCATTGAAGCCAGGGATAGTGGTAATAATCGGAATACTTCTCTGTACAGCGGCAGTTCGAATTGCCCAACCATCTGCTCGAGTTCCTCGACCTACCGGAGTATTGATCACGAGATCTACCTCGCCAGAATTGAGGATATCGACGATTGTTGGTTCGCCAAGGTTTCCTCGACCCTCAGAGAACTTTCGTACAGGCGATGTATCAACCCCATTTTCACGTAGGTAACGTGAAGTTCCCTCTGTTGTCAGAACCTTGAAACCTAGCTCGACGAGTGCTCGAGCCGATTCAACTCCAGATGACTTCTCCTTATCCGCTAGAGAGATAAAGACGGTTCCGCTCTTTGGCAATGGTCCGAATGAGCTGATCTGGCTCTTTGCATAAGATCCACCGAAACTTGGCGAGATACCCATGACTTCACCTGTTGATCGCATCTCAGGACCAAGAACGGCATCAACACCACGTCCATCAGTGCGACGGAATCGATTCCAAGGAAGCACTGCTTCTTTGACGCTAATTCCACGAGGTGCCATATCGTCGCTTGTTGGCAAGAGACCTTCATTCTTAAGCTCTTCAATCGTTGCACCTACTGAGATGCGCGCAGCTGCCTTAGCAAGAGGTACTCCAGTTGCCTTACTGACAAATGGAACTGTGCGAGAAGCTCTTGGGTTGGCCTCAAGCACATAGAGAACATTTCCGGCCATCGCGAATTGGATATTGATGAGCCCTCTCACGCCGACGCCTTCAGCAATCGCAAGGGTTGCACGGCGAACCTCATCTCGAGCCTCCGGTGAGATTGTCATCGCCGGAAGAACGCAGGCTGAATCACCCGAGTGAATACCAGCCTCTTCAATATGCTGCATGATTCCACCGAGGAAGAGTTCGCGTCCATCATAGAGAGCATCAACATCAAGTTCGATTGCAGAATCAAGGAATCTATCCACCAACACGGGATGATCTGGAGTGATATCGGTAGCACGCTTGATAAATCCAGAGAGCGCAGCATCATCATAGACAATCTCCATACCGCGTCCACCAAGCACAAAGGAAGGACGCACAAGCACGGGATAGCCGATGCGCTGAGCGATTGCAATCGCTTCGCTTTCAGAGTTAGCCATACCAAATTCAGGGGCCACGAGGCTCTTCGAACGCAGAACTTCTCCAAACGCCCCACGTTCTTCAGCGAGGTTGATTGCATCTGGACTTGTTCCGAGGATATTGACCCCTGCTGCCTTTAAACCCGCGGCAAGGCCCAGAGGAGTTTGGCCACCAAGTTGAGTAATGACTCCCAACACGGGGCCAGCCTCACTCTCTGCATGAATGACTTCAAGTACATCTTCTAACGTGAGAGGTTCGAAATAGAGACGATCACTTGTGTCATAGTCGGTAGAAACCGTCTCAGGATTACAGTTAATCATGATGGTCTCATAGTCAGATTCACGTAGCGTGAAAGCGGCATGAACACATGAGTAATCGAACTCAATACCTTGACCAATACGGTTTGGTCCTGAGCCAAGGATGATCACCGCTGGCTTGGTGCGAGTGCGCACTTCGCTCTCTTCTTCATAGCTTGAATAGTGGTACGGAGTATGCGCCTCGAACTCTGCAGCACACGTATCAACTGTCTTATAAACAGGGTGAAGACTGAGATGATGACGAATCTTTCGAATATCTTCCTCGCTTGTAGTACGAAGATCAGCTATCTGTCGGTCGCTAAAGCCGAAAGACTTCGCATACTTAACAAGATCGTATGTGAGTTCACCAGGTTGGGAAATCTCTCGTGCAACGTCATTGATCTCCTGAAGTTGCTTGAGATACCAACGATCAATCTTGGTTGAAGCGAAGACATCATCGATTGAAGCTCCCGCCCAGAGAGCGAGATGAACCTGTTGCAAACGATATTCAGTTGGCGTTCTCATAGCTTCTAGTAATTGACCTGTATTGATTCCACTCAGATCCGCAGGGAATGTGAAAATCGCCTCTTTACGCTCGAGCGAGCGAAGAGCCTTCATGAGAGCCTCTGGGAATGAACGACCAATAGCCATCGCCTCCCCCACGCTCTTCATTGTCGTTGTGAGGCGAGGGTCTGCATCTTGGAACTTCTCAAATGCAAATCGCGGAGCTTTAACGACGATGTAATCAAGCGTTGGCTCGAAGGAAGCTGGTGTTACTTGTGTGATGTCATTCTTAATTTCATCCAGGGTGTATCCGATTGCGAGCTTGGTTGCGATCTTTGCAATTGGAAAACCAGTCGCCTTAGAGGCAAGAGCCGAGGAACGCGAGACGCGTGGATTCATCTCAATAACGATGATTCGTCCATTATCCGGGTTGACGGCGAATTGAATATTACAACCCCCTGTATCAACACCTACTTCACGAATAATCGAGATTGAGAGGTTACGAAGCTTCTGATACTCGACATCGGTGAGAGTGAGCGCGGGAGCCACAGTGATCGAGTCACCAGTGTGGACACCCATAGGATCGATATTTTCGATCGAACAAACGATGACAACGTTATCGAGTCGATCGCGCATAACCTCAAGCTCATACTCTTTCCAACCAATGATTGACTCCTCAATCAGTACTTCTGATGTTGGAGAGTGGCGAAGTCCTGCGCCAGCGATCTGTCGAAGAGTCTCCTCATCGTGTGCGATACCTGAACCCAAGCCACCCATGGTAAATGATGGGCGGATGACACATGGATAGTTGAGTTCAGCTGCAGCAGCGAGCACCTCATCCATCGTGTGACAGATAATCGAACGCGCTGACTCTCCCCCAACCTTCTCTACGATTGCTCGGAAGAGTTCACGATTTTCACCCCGCTGAATTGCATCCACATCAGCTCCAATGAGCTTGACGTTGTGGCGCGCGAGAATGCCCTCTTCAAACATTCCCATTGCAGCATTGAGAGCTGTCTGACCGCCAAGAGTTGCAAGAACAGCATCAGGGCGCTCTTTAACAATGATCCGCTCGATGAATTCAGGAGTAATAGGTTCGATGTAGGTCGCATCCGCGAACTCAGGATCAGTCATGATCGTTGCTGGATTTGAGTTCACCAAGATGACGCGAATTCCCTCTGACTTGAGGACTCGACATGCCTGAGTTCCCGAATAGTCGAATTCACATGCTTGGCCAATAACAATCGGTCCAGAACCGATGACGAGAACACTCTTAATTGATGTATCGAGAGCCATTATGAGGCAACCGCCTTTCGTGGGTACTTCTCCATCATCTCTATGAAGCGATCAAAGAGATAGCTCGCATCATGGGGACCTGCAGCAGCCTCAGGGTGATATTGAACGCTAAATGCTCCTCGCTCAAGCAGTTCAAGACCTTCAACAACGCCATCATTGAGCGAAACATGTGTCACTTGGCCTGGACCGTAGACAGTAGAGAATGATGCATCAGTCGGTGCCTTCAAAGCGAAGCCATGGTTATGGGCAGTAATTTCAACCTTGCCTGTCTTGCGATCGAGTACCGGTTGATTGATTCCGCGATGTCCAAATTGCAACTTATACGTTTCAAATCCAAGTGCACGTCCAAGAATCTGGTGTCCAAAACAGATACCGAAGATTGGAATCTCTTCAGCGAGAATCTCACGGACAAGATTGACCGTCTCCGTCATCGTAGAAGGATCTCCTGGGCCGTTTGAGAGGAAGACACCATCTGGCTGATAAGCAAGGATCTCTTCCAATGTTGAGTTGTAAGGAAGTACATGTACTTCAATACCGCGCTCTGCCATATTGCGTGGAGTAGCAGCTTTAATTCCGAGATCGAGGGCAACTACAGTGAACTTCTTTTCACCTTGTGCGGGTACGAGATAGGGAACATCGGTAGAGACATCTTCGCAGAGATATGCACCACTCATTGGACTCTGCTTACGCACTTCGATCACCATCTCTTCGCGAGATAGCTCGGTATCAGAGAAGATTCCCACTCGCATCGCACCGCGATCGCGAAGGTGACGTGTGATTGCACGGGTATCAACGCCAGAGATTCCAACGATGGACTGTCGCACCATCTCCTCTTCTAGACTAGAGGTGGCGCGCCAATTGCTCGTAATCGAAGAGGGATTGCGGACAACAAAACCTGAAACCCAGATCTTTGAAGATTCATTATCCTCAAGATTGACGCCTGTATTTCCAATATGAGGCGCTGTCATTACGACAACTTGTCGATGATATGAAGGGTCTGTGAGAGTCTCTTGATATCCAGTCATACCGGTTTGGAAGACCGCTTCACCAAAGGTTCTGCCGGTAGCTCCCCAAGAACGCCCCTCGAAGATACGGCCATCATCTAGTACTAGGTATGCCTTACTCATCGCATCTCTTCCTCACTCGCCGACCTTATGCGTTAAACGACCAGCAAAGATGGTCGCCACCACTGTGCCACTAAATTCCATGCCGTGAAATGGCGTGTTCTTACTCTTTGAGACAAGGAGCGCTCTATCGACAACCGTTGTTCCCTTGGGGTCAATCACAGCAAGGTGAGCTGGCTCACCGACTGCGATTGGGCGTCCATGACTCGAATAACCTGCGATTTTGGCAGGAGTGAGACTCATGACCTCGGCAGCACGCTGCCACGAGATGGCACCGCTCTTGATCAGCGTTGTGTAGAGAATAGGAAAGGCGGTTTCAAGTCCCACCATGCCAAATGCTGCGTTCTGCCACTCGCACTCTTTGCTCTCCACTGGATGAGGTGCGTGGTCTGTGCCAATAATGTCAATCGTTCCATCAGCGAGACCTGCACGGAGCGCCTCAACATCACCCTGAGAACGCAATGGCGGATTCACCTTATAAATTGGATCGTAGCTCTTTGCACTCTCATCTGTAAGAAGAAGGTGATGAGGGGTTACTTCAGCGGTAACAGCCATTCCCTGAGATTTTGCCCAACGAATAATCTCAACACCAACTGCTGTGGTGACGTGGCAGATATGTAACTTAGAACCCACCATATTTGCTAGCAAGATATCGCGGGCAATAATCGACTCTTCCGCGACCGCAGGCCAACCCTTAAGACCCAGGGTGGACGAGATGACGCCTTCATTCATCTGCGAACCTTCAGTCAAACGCGGATCTTGAGCATGCTGGGCAATAACTCCATCGAATTGTTTTACATACTCAAGCGCGCGACGCATGAGGAGTGGATCTGATACGCAGTTTCCATCATCACTAAATACTCTCACCGCAGCCTTGGATCGCGCCATCGAACCAAGGTCTGCCAACTCTTCTCCAGCTAGGCCCTTCGTTACCGCTCCAATCGGAAAGACATCGACAAGCCCAACGATCTTACCAATGGAGGCAACCTGCTCGACGATTGCAGCAGAATCAGCGACAGGGAGGGTATTTGCCATGGCGCTAACTGCAACGTAACCACCCTTTGCAGCCGCCTTCGATCCTGTTTCAATCGTCTCCGCATTTTCGCGACCTGGTTCGCGAAGGTGCGTGTGAAGGTCGACGAATCCCGGGAGAAGAACAAGTCCATCTGCCTCGATTGTGATATCGGCGTTTTTCGAGAGGTTGGTACCAATCTCGGCTATAACACCATTTTCGATATAGAGATCTTTCTTATCTCCGGCAAGAATTGCGCCTGACTTAATGAGAATTGATTGAGTCGTCATCCCTGCACCTGACTTCCTGCGATAAAGAGATAGAGAATTGCCATACGTATTGAGACTCCATTTGCTACCTGCTCAACCACCACTGATTGCGGACTATCTGCAGCCTCAGCGCTGATTTCAAGTCCACGGTTCATCGGTCCAGGGTGCATCAAGATGGAGCCTGGTTTGGTCAGTGAGAGTCTCTCAAGATCGATCCCAAAGAGGGTTGAGTATTCGTGAGCATTTGGAAAGTAGAGATCGCTCATTCTTTCTTGCTGAATGCGAAGCATGATGACCGCGTCAACAGTTGGGAGAACCGAATCAAAGTTATATGAAATCGATACCGGCCACTTCTCTGCCTCATAAGGAAGGAGCGTAGGTGGCGCAACCAAAGTGACGCGTGCACCTAACTTCGTAAGGAGCAAGACATTGGATCTGGCAACGCGCGAATGGAGGATATCTCCGACGATTGCTATGTGGAGATCTTGTAAATCACCAGAGCCGTTCTTGAGATGCTTTCGAATCGTGTATGCATCAAGGAGAGCTTGACTGGGATGCTCGTGAGTTCCATCGCCTGCGTTGATCACAGTTCCGTTAATCCATCGCCCTTGCGCGAGTTGATGAGCAGCACCCGATGCAGGATGTCGAATAACAACTGCATCTGCGCCGAGTGCCTGCAAGGTGAGGGCTGTATCTTTGAGAGATTCGCCTTTACTAATACTCGAGCCTTTTGCAGAGAAATTAATGACATCGGCAGAAAGTCTCTTTGCTGCAGCTTCAAAGGAGATTCGCGTTCGAGTCGAATCTTCTGCGAAGAGATTGACGACAGTCTTACCTCTTAGTGTAGGAAGCTTCTTTACAGAACCTTCAGAGACTCGTGCCATCTCTGCGGCGGTATCCAGAATAGTGATTGCAAAGTCGCGATCGATATCATCGATGGAGAGGAGATGCTTCATGCCATATCCCCCTCAATGGAGACTTCATCGATGCCATCTCGCTCTACTAACTTCACACGAACGCTCTGACTCTTCGATGTAGGAAGATTCTTACCGACGAAATCTGCCTTGATAGGCAGCTCGCGATGTCCTCTATCAACTAAGACCGCTAATTGAACTCGCTCAGCTCTTCCCACCTCACCGAGAGCATCAAGTGCCGATCTGATTGTTCGCCCAGAGTAGAGAACGTCGTCGACGAGGATAACCGTGCGTCCTTCGACTCCTTGTGCAGGAATGACGGTCTCCATTAAGGGACGTGGTGCTCGCATCCTGAGGTCATCGCGATGGAGAGTGATATCGAGTGTTCCCACCTCAACCGCAGATCCTTCAATCTTCTCGATGATGGAGGCGAGGCGATAGGCGATATCAGCCCCGCGTGTTGGGATTCCGAGGAGGGTGATAGTGGTGGAACCAGAATTTCGCTCAAGAATCTCATGAGAGATTCGAGTGAGGGCGCGAGAGATATCGGCCTCATTGAGAGCAGCGCTCATGTAGATCTCCTTTCCTGCCTCTCTGGACAGGTCGTTAAAGGAACGTGGTCGCACTCTACCAGCCCCGGCTGCAATCCTGTGGATGGCCACCCACCCCCCAGCTCTCCTCACGCCTAACCTCCTCACCCCATAGGCGTATTCAAAGGAGAGGTAGAGAGATGGATATCGAGGAGAGAGTCTCAGAGAAATTGCGTGCACTTCGCCATAAGCGAGGACTTACCTTGGCAGAGTGTGAAGTTGAATCAGGAGGACGATTTAAGCCCGTCGTCCTCGGCTCATATGAGAGGGGAACCAGGGCGGTCTCTCTTCAACGATTACAGGAGTTGGCTGATTTCTACCAGGTGCCACTCGTTACATTCTTTCACGATGAGGAGAGAGCCTTTCAGGAAGAGCTCCCAGTGCTTATCTTTGATCTAAGGCGAATTGCTCAGAAGAGAGATGAGAGGGACGCACTTGCATCGATACGAAACTTCCTCACCAAGATCGTGGAGAAGCGAATGGACTTCAATGGAGAGATTCTCTCAATACGTGGTGGTGATTTAGAAACCCTAGAGCTTCTCCACCTTCACGGTAGGGGTGAGCTGTTGGAATCTATGGCTAAGAATGGCTATCTCTTTGCCCACCGTATGGGCTAGAGAGCGATGCTCTCCTTAATTGACGATATCTTTCCAAGAAGACCATGGATAAATGAGGTCGAATCTTCGGTAGAGAGATCTCGTGCGAGCACTAACGCCTCATCGATTGCAATTCCATCTGCAACTTCATCGCTCCATAGGATCTCAAAGATAGCTAAGCGAAGAATATTTCTATCAACAGCAGGCAAACGATCCATATCCCAGCCCTGGGCATAGGTCGTGATGAGTTCGTCAATCTTGCGCTTGTGCTCTACAACGCCATTGATGATGAGCTTTGCAAACTCTCGGATAGGTCGCGCATCAGGGCCATCTTCCTTAACATCACGTTGAGCAAGAATCGCCAGTGCATCCGCTCTACGAATGTCAGCCTCATAGAGAATATCAAGGGCTTGCTTGCGCGCCTTACTACGAGCTGA
This sequence comes from Candidatus Nanopelagicales bacterium, assembly GCA_041311505.1. GTDB lineage: Bacteria > Actinomycetota > Actinomycetes > Nanopelagicales > Nanopelagicaceae > Planktophila. Next base: position 71,020 of record JBFYJI010000001.1, read on the forward strand.
CACTTTAGTTGGCGCGACCGAGATAAGAACCATCTCGAGTATCAACAAGAACTACCTCATCTTGCTTGATAAAGAGTGGAACCTGAATCTGGATACCTGTCTCAACAGTAGCTGGCTTTGTGCCGCCTGAAGAACGATCTCCTTGGAGACCTGGCTCTGTATAGGTGATCTTGAGTGCAACAGAAGCTGGAAGTTCGATAAAGAGTGGATTACCTTCGTGGATTGCAACGATTGCTCCAGTGTTCTCGAGCATGTAGTCAGCAGAATCTCCCACAGTTGCCGCAGAGATTGTCATCTGGTCGAAGTTGACGTCATCCATAAATACAAAGTCATCACCCTCTTTGTATAGGAACGTCATCTCACGCTTCTCAACGACAGCAGTTTCAACCTTCACGCCAGCATTAAATGTCTTATCAACGACTTTACCGGTCATTACCTGCTTTAACTTTGTACGGACGAATGCAGGTCCCTTACCAGGCTTCACATGTTGGAATTCGACAACAGTCCACAGCTGTCCTTCAATATCAAGAACCATGCCGTTCTTTAGATCATTTGTAGTTGCCATCGTCCAACCTCACTTCAACGCCTCGCCAGTCGAGGCACAAGGCGCGAGTTTACCCTAGAAATAGAACTCTTAGAGGAGGCGAGTCGCCAGCGCTTGAAGGGCAAGGGCATAAGAATCAGGGCCAAATCCCCCGATGGTTCCATCAGCCACTCCCGAAATCACAGAGGTGTGGCGAAACTCTTCGCGGGCTAGTGGATTGGAGAGATGCACTTCGATCAGTGGTGACTTAACTAGTTCTGCTGCATCGCGGATGGCGTAAGAATAATGAGTAAAAGCGGCAGGATTTATCACAACGGCAAGATTATTGTCTGCGGCCTCGTGAAGCCACTTGATGATCGTCGACTCTTCATCGCTCTGACGAATATCTACATCAAAGCCTAGTTTCTTGCCTGCCTGGGTAATGAAGTCTGAGAGTTGTTGGTAATTGAGATCTCCATAGATGGATGAATCACGAATATCGAGTCGCGCCAAGTTTGGGCCATTGATAACGAGAACCTTCATGAGAGAACCTTCTCATATGCCTTAATAAGTTGCTCCTCAGATACGCCTTCGATTCGTGTGCATTTTCCGAGTTCGGTGATTGCCACAAAGCGGATTTCGCTTCCTCTCGACTTCTTATCGAGAGCGATTGCCGCAAAGAGGGCCCTCCAATTTTCTGCTCCAGGAATTGATCCAAGCGCGGTGGGAAGACCGAGTGAGCTCAAAGCCTCTCTATGCAAAGAGAGCAATCCATCATCAAGGAGACCTTCGTCATGTGCCAACTCGGCAGCAAAGACGAGGCCGATGGAGACTGCTTCTCCATGTCGTATTGAATACTCGGAGACTCTCTCAATGGCATGACCAAAAGTGTGTCCATAGTTGAGGATCTCACGAAGTGATGACTCCTTGAAATCCTCGCTGACCACTGTGGCCTTTGTGGTGATTGCGCGTTGAATCAACTCAATTGTCAAGTGAGCATCTCCCCTAACGTCGCTGAGAGATTTATCTTTAAGGAGTTCGAGAATCTTTGGATCTTGGATAAAGCCACACTTCACAACCTCTGCAAGACCTGCGCGAAAATCACGATCGCTGAGAGTTGTGAGCCATGATGTATCGATCAAGACCGAAGATGGTGAATGAAAAGCGCCGATGAGGTTCTTTCCAAATGGTGAATTAATACCTGTCTTTCCCCCAACAGAAGCATCCACCATTCCTGCAATAGTTGTTGGAATAGCGATCCAATCGATACCGCGCAACCACGACGCAGCAACAAATCCGCCTAAGTCGGTAATTGTCCCACCACCGATAGCAACGATGAGATCGCTCCGTGTAAATCCTGCACGACCAAGTTGACTCCAGAGATGGTCTAGCACCTGGCTGCTCTTACCAGCTTCGCCATCAGGAACTGGAAGGAGCAGAACCTCTGAGTGGGAGAAATTGAGTTGCTCTGCAATTTCGGGCATAGCAGATGAGTAAATGACTGCGACGCGATCACGTTTGGAGACCCAAGGAGAGAGATCGCCTCGCCAATCTCCTGTGATACGAACTTTGTACTCGCGTTCTGCCTTCACGACAATTTCAGCCATTGAGCTCGCCCTTCATCCCGCCTTTAAGGTCATAAGCAAATTGAATCTCATCGACAATGTCTTCAACGCTCTGGTTATCAACCTCGGAGATATATGAGGCGAGAGATTCATATATTGGCGCCCTCTCATTCATAAGGTTCTGCCACTGCGCCCGCGGGTTACCCATCAAGAGCGGTCGTCCCTGGTTGAAACCGACACGATTTGCCACCTGATTGAGTGAAATTTTGAGATAGACAATAAATGCGCCCGATGCCCGTAGCGCTGATTGTGCATCGATAGAGAGGCAAGCTCCGCCACCTAGAGACAGAACCGTTCCGTCTTCCAAGAGAGCTGTTCTGAGAATAATCTTCTCAAGTGTGCGAAATGCCTCTTCCCCATCCTCAATAAAGATATCTGAAATTTCTCTTCCGCTTTGAGCAACGATCATCTCATCGGTATCGCGGAATGGAAGTGCTAGAGCCTGTGAGAGCGACTTACCTATAGTGCTCTTGCCTGAACCCATAGGCCCTATCAGGATTATTCGCGGAGCCATCTTATTGAATGCGAAGGTTTTCCATATATGAGAGATAGTTGCGACGAACCTCTCCAACTGAATCTCCGCCAAACTTTTCAAGGACGGCCTCAGCTAATACCAAAGCTGCCATCGCTTCTCCGACAATACCTGCCGCAGGAACAGCACAGACATCAGATCTCTGATTGATCGCCTTTGCTGCTTCACCAGTTGCTGTGTCGATTGTGTCGAGAGCCTTTGGAACAGTAGAGATTGGCTTCATAGCAATGGAAACTCGCAATACCTCACCATTAGACATTCCACCTTCAGTGCCACCAGCGCGATCGGTGCGGCGAATAATCTTTCCAGCCGAATTCTTCTCAATCTCATCGTGTGCTTGTGAACCACGACGGGCAGCGGAGGTGAAGCCATCTCCGATTGCAACACCCTTAATGGCCTGGATTCCCATCATCGCTGCAGAGAGACGAGCATCAAGTCGTCTATCCCAATGGACGTGAGATCCAAGTCCAGGAGGAAGGTTGTAAGCGAGAATCTCGCAGACTCCTCCCAAAGTATCTCCATCCTTATGTGCGCTCTCAATCTCAGCAACCATTGCAGCAGATGTTTCAGGAAAAGCACAACGCACTGGATCATTATCGATTCTGTTCTGATCACTTGGGGTTGGTAGATTTTCTGTGCCAGTGATAGAGACTGCACCGATCGCTGTTACATGGCTAAAGATCTCAATACCGATTGCTTGCTTAAGGAATGCGCGAGCGATTGCGCCAAGGGCAACACGCGCCGCAGTTTCACGAGCACTAGCTCGCTCGAGAATTGGTCGAGCATCGTCGAAGTCATACTTTTGCATTCCGACTAAATCTGCATGTCCGGGACGTGGACGAGTGAGTGGAGCATTGCGCGCAAGATTCTTGATCTCATCCTCCGGTAGAGGATCGGCTGACATCACCTTCTCCCACTTTGGCCACTCACTGTTACCAACCTGAATTGAGATAGGGCCGCCTTGGCTCTCACCAAGTCTGACGCCTCCCAAAATGGTGACCTTATCTTGCTCAAAATTTTGACGAGCGCCGCGACCAACTCCGAGACGTCTTCTCTGAAGATCGTGATCTATATCAGAAGTAGAAATCTCGATATGGGAAGGCAAGCCTTCGACAATGGCAGAGAGAGCTGGGCCATGTGATTCGCCCGCGGTGATCCAACGCATGGAGATATTCTCTCAGATAGATGCACGGGACGGCGGCAGATTACTGTCAAGGCTCACATTACGAGATAGAGCGCGAGATATGGGGCTATCAGCGCAGGGGCAAAGGGAACTCTTCGATCTCGATTCTTTCTGCTGAAAATAGCCATGGTCAGGATCGCCCCTAATGCGACCCCATAGAGATAGTGAAAATTGATGATCAGAGATGGTGTGAAGTAGATGAGAATCGAAAGCAACTTCACATCCCCCATTCCAACTCCACAGATATAGAGAAGGGCCACAATGGGAAGTGAGAAAAAGAGAGTTTTCGCATTTGATGTACCTCCATCAAGAATGATGAATGTTGCAGTGAGAAATACCAACGAGAGATTAGATATTCGCAGCGTCCGAATATCTCTTAGTGCGATAGCAACGAGTTGAGGGAGAATAAGGAGATGAAGCATCACATGATGATAAGCGGGCTAGAAAAGCTGGAAGCAGGGGTTGTGGATTAACGGATTGCCTTATTCAGGATAGGCCGCAGATGAGTAGCTAGGCCAAGATGATCTATCTCCCTATTAAGGACCAATGAAATTTGCTCAATTCCTTGATAGAGAAGGAGCTCAATTCCATTGATGACTTCGCCCCCGCAATCTCTCCATCGAGAGCCGAGAACTGTAGGCCAAGGTTTATAGATGACATCAAAGAAGAGTTTTCCTTGAAGATGTGGAAGTGAATCCGCCAAGAGATCAGCGGCACCTGCCGGAGTTGTATTGATCACTAGATCGTAATCAGAGAAGTTAATAAGGTCACTCCAACGGAGATACTCAAATTCGCTCTGAGAGATCGCACTTTCAAGAGCCTCGCGCCGAGTGGAGGTACGTCCCATAACAGTAATCTTCTGAGATATCTCATCTAGCGCACCAACGACAGCACGGGCAGTACCTCCAGCTCCAAGAATTAGCGCGTTGGAAAATTCTTCGTGACCCGCATTGGAGAGCGCTGAGACTATACCCAAACCATCTGTACTAGTGAGATTCCAGATTCCCTCACGTTTGTAAAGAGTATTTGCCGATTGGATGTGAAGTGCTAGTGGATCAATGACTACATCTAACTCCAGCGCTTCCTCTTTAAGCGGCATCGTGATGGAGAAGTAATCATAGGAATCTCTCGATTGAGAAAAGAACTCGGAAAGAGACCCGAAAGAGACTTCGTTTCGCTCATAACTTCCTTCCACCTGCAAGAAGTCAAAGGCTTCACGATGCAATAGCGGAGAGAGCGAGTGCTCAATTGGAGAACCAAGAACAGAACCTTTGACGAAGTGGCTCATTGAGAGCTCCTAAAGGCACCAGCTTTAAGGTTCTTCTTGTAGAGAACCTTCCATTCATTAAATTGTTCAATGGAATCGGTAAATCGCGTATCCCCCGGCGCAACAGTAATGAAGAAGATCCAAGGGCCATTCTCTGGATTAAGAGCCGCCTTCATTGCAGCACTTCCGGGATTGTTGATGGGGGTCGGAGGAAGTCCGTAGTTTCTATAGGTGTTAAAGGGAGATTTGAGATAGGTGGATTGAGTGCTGAGAAAAACCGAACCCCTACTCCCCTTAATGTAATGAATTGTCGAGTCGAATTGAAGTGGCATTCCTTTACTCACACGATTACGAACCACCTGGGAAATCTTTGCAAAATCCTTCTCATCACCCTCTGCCTGCACAAGGGATGCGATAGTCAAGAGATCTTCAACTGTGAACTTGCCATCACCCTTACTCAATCCTGCCTTCTCTACTTCCCTTAATCCTCGATCAACAACGCTCTTAAGAATTGTAGAGAATGGAGTGGAGGTATCGAATGAGTACTGGGCTGGAAAGAGAAGCCCCTCTAATGAACGATAACCATGAGGTATGGCCAGAGAAGCGAATCCTTGGTTAATCTCCGACTGCGAGAAACCTATATCTATCAGCGATCTCTTGATCTCACTGATCCAAGCACCCTCTTGTATTACTAAGAGGTTACTAATGCGCGAAGAATCTAGAAGTTGTTCGAGAGCCTTCTTTGCACATATTCCAGTATCGATTCGATGAGTGCCAGGTGCGATGCGTTCGGCTCTGGCATCAGCAACGGCTAAACGGAAGAAGGATTGTGAAGACTTGATGACACCAGCATTGGCTAAGTCGAGTGCAATCTCAGAGCCGGTCTCTCCAGAGCTGACATCAATTGCAACGGCAGGACCTGCGGTAGTCGTGCAAGGAAAATCTGGGGCAGATGAAATCGAAGGTCGGAATTGATGGATTGCACCAATAATAAGAAGAGCGGTGAGAACTCCCCCAAACCCTCTTAGTGTTCCTCTATCGATCTTCACTAGCTAAACCTGCCTCAAGAATCTTCACAGCTGAAGCTGAATCGATGAGTGTCTTGGACTCTTTCGAACTCTTGCCTGATTCGTGGAGAGATCGCTGAGCTTCAACTGTGCTCAGACGCTCATCTATCAAGCGAATCGGTGCTGTGGTGAGACGTTCAAGTTCTGCCTTGAAGTTCTCAACTTTGAGTGCAGATTCGCTCATCACACCGGAGAGATGGAGTGGTCGTCCAAGGTAGATCGTAATTGGATCATACTCATTGAGAATATCTTGGATAGAACGGAGATATCGTGGATTTCGTGCGTCAATAAAGGGAAGAGGAGTCGCAAGAATTCCATCTGGATCACAGATCGCAACACCAATGCGTGCATCACCATAATCGAAGGCGATTCTCCGACCGCGCATCTGCGCTACTTACCCGATAGTTGTGCAGCTATTGCCTCAAGTGCGCGTTGTGACGCGCTTGAATCGCTACCGCCACCTTGTGCGAAGTCATCCTTACCTCCACCACCGCCACCAAGGATGGTCGAGCCAATCTTCACTAACTCACCTGCCTTGATTCCTGCAGCGCGTGCTCCATCTGAAGTGGCAGATACCAAAACAGGACGTCCCTGTGAGGCGCTGATAAGAGCCACAACTGATTGAGATGAGCGATTGCGCAATTCGAGAGCAATCTTTCGTAGATCATCGCCGGAGACACCATCGGGCAAGATTCCTGAGAAGAAAGATGTTCCGTTAATCTCAACTACCGCTGATGCCAGTTGATCGATTGAGGCGAGAGCTTGTGCAGATCGAAATGCAGCCAACTCCTTTTCGATCTCTTTGATCTTGTCGAGGAGACCCTGAATACGCTCTGGGAGCTCTTCCACTCGTGCACCCTTAATCAACTCCGTAAGAGAGTTGAGGAGTATGTGCTCACGTGCCAAGAATTGATAGGCATCGGCACCCACCAGAGCTTCAACACGGCGAACGCCTGCACCAATAGATGATTCACCGATGAGTTTTACAACTCCAAGTTGGCCTGAATTTGATACATGTGTTCCACCGCAGAGTTCGCGAGCCCAATCGCCAACACTGACGACGCGCACCTGATCTCCATATTTCTCACCGAAGAGCGCCATGGCGCCAATCTTCTTTGCAGCATCTTGAGTCATTACCTCTGCTGTAACAGCGAGATTGTTGAGGAGAAGTGCGTTAACACGTCCTTCCACATCGGAGAGAACTCCCTGAGATACCGCACCGGTTGAAGGGAAATCGAAACGGAAACGTCCCGGTGAGTTTTCAGAACCTGCCTGAGTTGCTGTCTCTCCTAGAATCTCACGGAAAGCTTTATGCACCATATGTGTTGCAGTATGTGCACGAGAGATAGCGTTACGGCGCTCAACATCGATAACCGCATGTCCTGTAACTCCGACACTGACCTCTCCGGCAAGCACGCGACCACGATGGACTGAGAGCCCTTTTACTGGAGATTGAACATCAGTGATATCTACGATTGCGCCATTAGCAAGGGTGATTCGACCACCATCTGCTAATTGACCACCACCTTCTGCATAGAACGGAGTTGAGTCGAGAACGATCTCAACATCATCTCCCTCGCTTGCAGATGAGACTGAGAGACCTTCAACGAGAATTCCGTTAACAACCGATTCGCTCTCAGTATGTGTATAGCCGAGAAATGTACTAACACCTTTAGCATCTGCAATCTTCTTATACTCAGAGAGATCAGTGTGGCCACTCTTCTTCGCTTTGGCATCTGCCTTAGCGCGATCGCGCTGCTCCTTCATGAGGCGACGGAAGCCATCTTCATCTACCTCGAGGCCCTCTTCGCGAGCCATCTCGAGTGTGAGATCGAATGGAAAGCCGTAGGTGTCGTGAAGTTTGAAGACTTCATCACCTGGGAGCGAACTCTTCTTCTCTGACTTTGCAGCAGAAGCGGCGAGATCAAAGATTTGAGTTCCAGATTTGAGTGTCTGCAGGAATGAATCTTCCTCTGCAGAAGAGACTGCGAGGATGCGCTTTGCATCAGCTACAAGCTCAGGGTATTGAGGTCCCATCGCGCCAATAGCTGCACTTGTTAGCTCTGACATCACAGGATCATTGGTTCCAAGAAGGCGCATATTTCTAATCGTGCGACGCATCATTCGGCGGAGCACATATCCACGACCTTCATTACCAGGAGTGACACCATCTCCAATCAGCATTGCCGCGGTGCGTGCATGGTCAGCAATCACGCGAAGAGAAACATCTGACTTCTCAGCAGCTCCATACTTCACGCCTGAGAGATCCATCGCCTTTGTGAGAATCTGCATCGTGGTATCGATCTCATAAATATTCTCAACACCTTGAAGAAGGGCAGCAGCGCGCTCAAGACCTAGACCTGTATCGATGCTCTTAGCAGGGAGTTCTCCAAGAATTGGATAACCGTCTTTGCCACCACCTTCACCTCGTTCGTTCTGCATGAAGACGAGATTCCAAATTTCAAGGTAGCGATTCTCATCGGCAATCGGTCCGCCATCTCGGCCATATGCAGGACCGCGATCGAAGTAGATCTCAGAGCATGGGCCACATGGACCTGGTACGCCCATAGACCAGAAATTGTCGGCCATATCGCGACGCTGAATTCGCTCGCGTGGAATACCAATCTTCTTATGCCAGATCTCTTCAGCCTCGTCATCATCGAGATAGACAGTGACCCACAACTTATCCTCAGGGAATCCATATCCACCATCGGCAACAGACTTTGTCAGCAACTCCCACGCAAGAGAAATGGCTCCCTCTTTGAAATAGTCGCCAAATGAGAAGTTGCCGCACATTTGAAAGAATGAGGCGTGGCGAGTTGTCTTACCAACCTCATCAATATCGAGAGTGCGCACACACTTCTGAACTGAAGTTGCACGTGCATAAGGAGGAGTTACCTCACCCAAGAAGTATGGCTTGAAGGGAACCATTCCCGCATTAACGAGGAGGAGATTGGGATCATCTGCAATAAGAGAGGCAGAAGGAACTACAGTGTGGTTGAGACCAAGAGAATTTTCAGATTCGAAGAACTTCAGCCAACGGGATCTAATTTCAGCAGATTGCACAGTGCGACCTATTCAGCTTTCTTTTTTGACTTACGTCCCTTGCTGATCTGAGCCGCACTCAGAAGCGCACCAGCCACTTTGACTGCGGGACCACCTTTATCCATAAATCCTGATGTTGCATCGGTGACCTTAGTTGTTACCTCTTCAACGCTCTTGGTGATACGAGCAAAACTTTCAAGGGGGCTATTGATGAGCTCGAGTGTGCGAGTCGACTCTTCAAGAAGTGGTGTGGTGTCATCCGTGAGGGCTTTAAGGCTCACAGATGCCTCATCGACGAGCTTGCCGACGCGCACTACGACATACGCGATCGCAACCGCAATGATGAGGAGCGAGATTGACGCGATGATTGTTGCAATTCCACCAGGACCCATGTTTCTAGCCTACCTTCCTCAATACTCTTCTTACTTCTTTTCCGACTCTTTAACTGGAACAAAGTCGATTCCAGCCTCCTTGCGCTGAGCAGGAGTGATGGGAGTTGGAGCACCGGTGAGTGGATCTCCGCCACTTGCGGTCTTTGGAAATGCGATGACCTCGCGGATTGAGTCTGAACCTGTCAGGAGAGCGCAGACGCGATCAAGTCCAAGTGCGATTCCACCATGTGGAGGTGGTCCATAGTTAAATGCCTCAAGCAAGAATCCAAATTTGCTCTGAGCCTCTTCATCGGTAAGGCCAATTACTGAGAAGACATCCTTTTGAATATTGCGATCATGAATACGGATTGAACCACCACCGAGCTCAGTGCCGTTCAGGACGATGTCATATGCATAGGCGAGAGCTGTCGCTGGATCGCTCTTAAATGTCTGAGCGAACTCAGGCTTAGGGCCGGTAAATGGATGGTGAACAGCTGTCCAACCACCATCATCTGTGGGTTCAAACATTGGAGCATCGACGACCCAGAGGAACTCCCACTGGCCTTCCTTGATAAGGCCGCAGCGCTTTCCAATCTCGAGTCGCGCCGCACCGAGCAATTGCTGTGAAGATGAACGCTCCCCCGCAGCAAAGAAGATTGCATCGCCCTTCTTTGCTCCTACGAGATCTGCAATTCCGGCAGCTTCGCTCTCGGAGATGTTCTTCGATACTGGTCCGCCAAGAGTTCCATCCTCTCCCACGAGAATGTATGCAATTCCCTTTGCACCACGAGCCTTAGCCCAGTCTTGCCAGGCATCGAGTTCACGACGTGGTGTTGATGCTCCGCCAGGCATGACAACTGCGCCGACATATGGCGCCTGGAATACGCGGAAAGGAGTATCTTTAAAGTAATCAGTGACTTCAACGAGCTCATAACCAAATCGCAGATCAGGTTTATCAGAACCGTACTTATCCATCGCATCTGCATATGTCATATGGCGAATAGGTGTTGGGATTTCATAACCCACTGCTTCGCGCCACACCTTCACAAGAATCTGTTCTGCAACTACCAAGATATCTGCCTGATCGATAAAGGACATTTCGATATCTAGCTGCGTGAACTCTGGTTGGCGATCTGCGCGGAAATCTTCATCACGGAAGCATCGAGCGATCTGGTAGTAACGCTCCATGCCTGCAACCATCAAGAGTTGCTTGAATAGCTGCGGTGATTGAGGAAGTGCATACCAACTTCCAGGTTGAAGTCGCACCGGAACAAGAAAGTCTCGTGCACCTTCAGGAGTCGAACGCGTGAGATATGGGGTTTCGATCTCATGGAAATCAAGCTCTTCCATCACGCGCCGAATAGCAGATGTCACCTTAGAGCGAAGACGGAGATTTGCGGCAGGACGCTCGCGGCGGAGATCGAGGTAGCGATACTTCAAACGTACCTCTTCACTGATCTCAGTGTCTGCACCGGTATCGATCGGAAACGGAAGTGGAGCTGACTCGCTCAAGACGATGACATCTTCAGCGAGGACCTCAATGGCACCGGTAGGAATATTCTCGTTCTCATTACCCGCTGGGCGCTTACGAACAATTCCTTTAATTTGCAGGCACCACTCAGCGCGGAGCGCACCAGCGACCTTCTCATCACTGATAACAACTTGGACTGATCCAGTTGCATCACGAAAATCGATGAAGGCGACTCCACCATGATCTCGGCGACGTGATACCCATCCCGCTAGAGAGACGGATGTGCCCTCGTGGGTCGCGCGGAGTGCGCCTGCATCATGTGTACGTAGCATCGAAAAATCGCCTTTGAGTAGGAGGTGGAGAGGGGCTCTATCGAGCTCCCAGTGCCATCTGTAATTCGCCAATCTTAACCGAGATTGAGCTGCCATCGCTCATACGTTTAAGTTCGACAAGGCCACTATCTCGCTCAGAACCACCAATAACTGCGACAAATTTCGCACCGCTCTTATCGGCCGCCTTCATAGCGCCCTTGAGGGATCGGTCACCAAATGCGACCTCAGCAATAAAGCCTTCGGAGCGGATCTTCTCTGCCAGAGCAAGAACATAGCTCTTCATTTCTTCGCCTAGAGGAATGAGGAAGATGTCAGAGTTGAATCTCTCGGTCGGAAGTGTGTTCTCTGCAATCGCTGCCAAAAGCGCTCGATCTACGCCAAGCCCAAAGCCAATACCTGAGAGGGATTGTCCGCCGAGAACCTCCATCAAACCGTCGTAGCGACCCCCACCACCGATGCCACTCTGGGCGCCGAGATCATCATGAACAAATTCAAATGTGGTTCCTGTGTAGTAATCGAGGCCTCGAACCATTCGCTTATTGACGGTATATGAAATGCCGAGATCATCGAGATATCCCTTGACCGCCTCAAAATGTTTACGTGAATGATCAGAGAGATAATCCATCAGTATTGGTGCATTAGCCATCGCCTCTTTAATCTCAGGGCGTTTATCGTCAAAGATGCGAAGTGGATTGAGATCAGCTCGCGCACGAGTAGCCTCATCTAAATCCAAATTGGCTACATATGAGAGAAGATCAACGCGATGTGCAGCACGTGACTCGGCATCACCTAATGAGGTAATTTCAAGGCGATAGTTCTTCAGGCCAAGATTCTTGAATCCTCTATCAGCGATTGCGATAACCTCAGCATCGAGCGCTGGATCATCGATACCAATCGCCTCGATACCTACCTGGTAAAACTGTCGATAACGCCCGGCTTGTGGTCTCTCTGCACGGAAGAACTGCCCCGAATACCAGACCTTCACAGGAAGCTGACCGCGATCGAGATTGCCCTCAATCACTGCTCGCATCACACCAGCAGTACCTTCAGGACGAAGGGTGATAGAGCGTCCACCACGATCTTCAAATGTATACATCTCTTTTGTCACTACATCGGTCGATTCGCCTACTCCGCGATTAAAGAGCGAGGTATCTTCAAAGACCGGTAGCTCCATCAGCTGATATCCAGCTTTTCTTGCAGGTGAGATTAACTGCTCTCGAACCCATTCAAAAGCTTTGGACTCAGGGGGCAAGTACTCGCGCACTCCCTTTGGAGCAGCAATCTTTTCAAATTTCATCTCAACCCTTTCCTACTGTAATTCTTTCAGATAGGGGTTGGTTTTGCGTTCATATTTAATAGTCGTCTCTACCCCATGTCCCGGAAGTACGCGGAGATCGTCATTCAGTGTGAGCACCTTATGTTTTAAGGTATTGCGCATATCACTAGCGCTTCCGGTTGGCAGGTCGGTTCGTCCAATAGAGCCTGCAAAGAGGACATCTCCAGAGATGAGGATCTCCTCATTCACTAAGTACATCAATGAACCACGGGTATGTCCTGGAGCATGGATTGCTCGTATCGATATACCTGCACAGTTAAGCGTCGAACCATCTTTAAGAAGTTCGACCCGGCGAGGTTCGTCAAAGTGCATTCCACTCAACTGCTCCACAAATTGTGGCCCGTGGATTCCCGCAGGATCTGCAATGAATCTTCTATCCTCTGAATGAATGTAGGCAGGGATTGCATAGCCATCTGCCAGTGGTTTGATGGAGAAGGTATGGTCGAGATGGCCATGGGTTAAGAGAGATGCAACGGGCTTAAGACCCTCTTCACTCACAATGAGCTCGATCTCAGCGCTGATATCTGGCATCCCTGGGTCGACGATGATGCACTCACCACCCTTTTCAGCAGCGAGGACCCAGCAATTGGTCGCAAACATGGGGGCGACAAATGAGCGTACGAGCATGCTCACCCCTTCCTTCTCGGCCGCGATTTACTCGTGGAGATGGGACAGGGTACCTTTTACTCACTACAACCGCTGATAACGGAAGGCTCTCGAGCCGACGCGCTGAAAGGGATTGACCATGACTGAGACACATAACCCATCTGAGATTGCTCGTAACGCCCAAGCACAGACAAGTGCCGCATCTGCACTCATTGGAGATCCCGCACGTTTTGGTCGAGTTGCAGAAGATGGCACCGTCTTTGTTCGCACTCCCGAGGGTGAGAAGGCTGTTGGCTCATATCCAGGAAAGACAGCTGAAGAGGCTCTCGCCTACTTCGTACGTAAATATGAAGCGGTCGCATCTGAAGTCGCTCTCACAGCAGCTCGCATTACAAGTGGTGCAATGGTTCCTCAGGATGCATATGAGGCAGTCAAGAAGCTCCGTACTCAGGTAGCAACTCTCAATGGCGTCGGTGATCTCGCTGCCCTCGCTGCATCTGTTGAACAGATCGAACCTCTTATCGAAGGTCACCGTGAGGCGTATGAGGCGAAGAAGGCAGAGGAAGCTGCGGCCAAAGCTGCTCGCCGTGAGCAGATTCTTGTTGAGAAAGAGAAGATTGTTGCCGAAGCTGAATCCCTTGCACTTTCAGAGTCATGGAAGGCAACTGGCGATCGTCTCAAGGTTCTTTTAGAAGAATGGAAGGCTGCACCACGCCTTGATAAGAAGAGTGATGGGGAGTTTTGGAAGCGCTTCTCTGCATCTCGCAACAAATTTGATAAGCGTCGCCGTGCCCACTTCTCACAGCTCGAAGCAACATCATCAGTTGTCTCAGCAGCGAAAGAGGCTCTCGTAGTTGAGGCCGAGAAGCTCGCGACATCCACCGATTGGGTTGCAACTGCGCGTCGATACAAAGTCCTCATGGATCAGTGGAAGGCGGCAGGGCGCGGTAAAAAGAGTGATGATGCAAAGCTCTGGGCACGATTTAAGAGCGCGCAAGATCAATTCTTTGCAGCAAAGGGTGCCGACCTTGAAAAGCGTGAAGTCTCAATGGTCGAAAACCTCGCTAAGCGCGAGGCGCTCCTTCCAAAGATTGAAGCTCTTCTCCCCTTCACTGATGTGAAGGCCGCGAAGGCATCATTCCGCGAACTTATGAACGAGTGGAGCAAGATCGGTATTACCAACCGCGATAAGCGCGCAGCACTTGATGCTCGTATCGCTGTTGTGGAGGAAGCAATCAAGAGCGCTGAGGCTGAGATCTGGCGCAAGTCAGACCCTGCAGCAAAAGCTCGTGCTGCTGACGTTGTTGCTCAACTCAGTGAGTCCATTGCAAATTACGAGAAGGCCGCTGCTAAGGCTGAGGCTGCAGGTAATGCAAAGAAGGCAAAAGAAGCTCTTGATTCTGCTGCCGCTCGTAAGGTGTGGCTCGCAGAAGCTGAGAAGTCTCTCGCTGAATTTAACTAGTAATTCACTTTATCAAGTTCGGTAAACATCGTAGACGCCCTCAACGCTACGAACTGCAGCTAAGACAGAATCAAGGTGCTTTGCATCTGCCATTTCAAATGTGAATTTCGAAATAGCCACGCGATCTTTTGATGTGCTCACCGCTGCGCTAAGAATGTTGACGTGCTGCTCAGAGAGAGTGCGCGTGACATCGGCGAGCAAGCGCGAACGATCAAGCGCTTCTACCTGAATATTGACCAAGAAGACGCTTGCAGCACCAGCGAGCCAAGAGACACCCACAACTCTCTCACTCTGGTTCTCGATCAAATCACGTGCATTGCGGCAATCTCGGCGGTGCACTGAGATGCCAGAACCTTTTGTAATGAAGCCCATAATTTCATCGCCCGGAACTGGTGTGCAGCAGCGGGCAAGCTTTACAAGAACATCATCGACGCCCTCAACCTTGATGGCACTGCTCGTGCGCTTGCTGACTGCCTTCTCTGTTGGAATAGCTTCGATAGATGGCTCAGGATGACTATCTTCCACACCCAGAGAGACGATGAGTTTGTCGATGATCGATGCGGCAGAGACATGGCCATCACCAACTGCGCTATAGAGAGCCTCGATATCTGCATAGTGAAGATCATGCGCAAGCTCTAGTAGCGCATGACCTGCAAAGATCTTCTGAAGCGGTAATCCCGCCTTGCGCATCTGCCGAGCAATCGACTCACGACCTGCATCAATCGCCTCTTCTCGACGTTCTTTAGTAAACCATGCCTTGATCTTCGAGCGCGCTCGAGGTGACTTTACAAAATTGAGCCAATCCCGACTGGGTCCAGCTGAGAGAGACTTATTGGTAACGATCTCTACAACATCACCATTGCTCAACTTGGATTCAAGTGGAACGAGTCTCCCATTGACCTTCGCGCCAGCACAGCGGAGGCCAACATCGGTATGGACGGAGAATGCAAAATCAACTGGAGTAGATCCACCCGGCAACGCGATCACAGAGCCTTTTGGTGTGAAGACGAACACCTCAGGGCTACCAAGATCAAAGCGAAGCGCCTCAAGAAATTCAGCAGGATCTTCAGTCTCCTTCTGCCATTCATGAAGCTGACGGAGCCAGAGCATCTCAGGAGATTTAGCCTCTCCCCCTTGCTTATATTTCCAGTGCGCTGCAATACCGAATTCGGCACGGCTATGCATCTCGTATGTACGAATCTGAATCTCAATCGCTTTTCCGTTAGGACCAATCACAGTGGTATGCAGAGATTGATAGAGGTTGAACTTAGGCATTGCGATGTAATCTTTAAATCGTCCTGGCACCGGTGACCAACGAGCATGGATAGCACCCAGCACGGCATAACAATCACGGACATCATTCACGAGGACTCTGATGCCGACAAGATCATAGATGTCGTTGAAGTCGCGACCTCGCACAACCATCTTCTGATAGACCGAATAGAAATGTTTCTTGCGACCCGTGACAGTCGCTTCAATTCGATCTTTCTGGAGATCCTCCTGAACTGTTGAGATCACTTCGGAGGTGAGGGCATCTCGCGATGGCGAACGTTCAGCAACAAGTCTTTGAATCTCTTCATACTTCTTCGGCTCGATGACTGCGAAGCTCAAGTCTTCAAGCTCCCACTTAATTGCATTCATACCGAGACGATGTGCCAAAGGCGCATAGATGTCGAGAGTTTCTCGCGCCTTACGTGTGGCGCTCTCAGACGACACATATCCCCATGTGCGTGCATTATGGAGGCGATCGGCCAACTTAATAACAAGCACTCGGATATCTCGAGACATCGCAATCACCATCTTGCGGACCGTTTCAGCCTCGGCAGTTGGACCATACGTCAACTTGTCTAGTTTGGTTACTCCGTCTACAAGATTGGCTACCTCATCACCAAAATCACTTCGCAATTGTTCGAGCGAATACGGCGTATCTTCGACAGTGTCGTGGAGAAGTGAGGCGACAACTGTTGTGACATTGAGTCCAAGATTGGCGAGGATTTCTGAGACAGCAACGGGATGGGTGATGTACTCCTCGCCGGATTTGCGAGTCTGGCCACGATGAGCCTCGTTTGCTACATCAAAGGCGCGCTCAATGAGTACAACATCTACGTTTTCGTAATGATCTTTAAGAGAGGCGACGAGCGGCTCAATTAAAGAGTGATCAGCCATGGGCGGAAAGGGTTACTTGCGACCCTTGCGCTTCGGTTGATTCCGTGGGCCGCGACCTGTAGAAGGGCGAACTGCATGTACCTCTGATACTCCTTGGGCTGCGCCACCACGTGCAGAAACACGCTTTGCAAGAGCGATCATCGCTGGCTCCTTCTCACGCTGCTGCGCAAGGAATGGCGGTGCGATGAAGATAGAAGAATAAGTTCCGACTGCAAGACCGATAAAGAGTGCGAGTGAGAGATCCTTAAGTGTTCCTGCGCCAAGCAAGCCGGCCCCCACAAAGAGGATAGAGCCAACTGGCAAGAGTGCAATCAGAGATGTGTTTGCAGAACGGATCAGTGTCTGATTGACAGCAAGGTTTGCTGCTTCAGAGTATGTGCTCTTGCCTGAAGCTGCAATCGACTTGGTATTTTCGCGAACCTTGTCGAACACAACTACGGTGTCATAGAGCGAATAACCGAGAATAGTAAGGAAGCCGATGACGGTTGCTGGGGTTACATCAAATCCAACCACTGCATAGATTCCGACTGTAATGAAGACGTCATGAAGAACAGCGATGATCGCAGCCAAGGCCATCTTTGGTTCGAAAGCCATTGCAAGAAAGAGCATCACTGCGAGCAAGAAGGCGATCAATCCGTAGAGAGCCTTCTTTGTGATCTCCTTACCCCAAGAAGGACCGACGATCTGTGTATCGATACTCTCAACAGAAACGCCAAACTTTGCTGCAAGTGAATCTTCAATGGCAGATGATTGCGCTGCAGTAAGGGAACCGGTCTGTACGCGAACTTTGGAGTCACCGATCTTCTGAACGATAATCTCTCCTGGAATAGCTGTTGCTTCAACAGCTGCGCGAGCATCCTCCACTGTTACACCGCTTTTGTTAACGGTATATGAAGATCCACCCTTGAACTCAATTCCGAGATGGAGTCCCTGAAGGGCTAGCGCGGCAATCGAGATCAAGATGAATACAGCTGAGATGCTGTACCAACGCTTGCGATTGCCGATGATGTTGAAAGAGGTCTCACCTGAATAGAGGCGGGCGCCGAGTCCTGAAAGTTGAGCCATGGTCTTAACCCTCCACTACTGGTGTTGATGAATGAATAGATGCGCTCTTCGTTCCCACGCTCTTAGTTGAGAGACCTGAGAGTGGATGACCTGAAGCGAAGAAATTGGCCTTTGCCAAGATTGTCACGAGTGGCTTAGTGAAGATAAAGACAACCAAGAGGTCGATCAATGTGGTGAGACCGAGGGTGAATGCAAAACCTCGAACACTACCGACTGCGAAGAAGTAGAGAAGTACCGCAGCAAGAACCGAGACCATATCTGCCACGATGATTGTGTGGCGAGCACGTTGCCAACCACTCTCTACTGCCGAACGAAGCGAACGACCTTCGCGAATCTCGTCGCGGATACGTTCGAAGTAGACGATAAATGAGTCTGCGGTAATACCGATAGAGACGATTGCTCCAGCGATACCAGCGAGAGTCAATGTAAATCCGATGTTATGGCCGAGGACGAGGAATGTGAGATAAAGGAGCGCTCCAGCTACCAGGAGCGAGCCCACAGTCACAAAACCAAGTGCGCGGTAGTAAATGAGAGAGAAGATGAGAACCAAGAGGAGACCGAGGCCTCCAGCCAAGAGTCCTGCATGGAGCTGATCTGCACCAAGAGTAGGTGAAACCTGCTGCACCTCTCCGCGATCAAATGCGAGAGGAAGTGCGCCATACTTCAATACATTTGCAAGATCCTGCGCCTGTACCTGAGTGAAGTTACCTGTGATCTGAGCATTTCCTGAAGGAATTGCTTCATTGATCGAAGGCGCAGAAACAACGAGTCCATCGAGCACGATAGCAACTTGATTCTGTGGTGAAGCAAGTGATGTCACACGAGAAGTCAGAGCTGCGAATGCGCTGGTGCCCTCTCCATTGAATGTAAGTTGAACAGTCCAAACGCTTCCTGCCTGTGTATCGATACCGGCGGCAGCCTTTGATACTTGACGACCAAGTACCTCGGCTGGAGCAAGAATGTACTTACTTGTGCCTGTGCGATCACAAGCAACAATCGTGTCGGTAGGAGCATCTGCACCTGTACCTTGAAGATTTGCAACCTGAGTACAGTCAAGCGCTGCAAACTTTGCGTTGATATCTGCGCTTACACCTGCTGCTGGAGTCGCAGCATCTGCAGCAGAACCTGGAGTTCCGGCTGCAGTCGCAAGTACCTGACGGAAACGGAGCTCTGCTGTCTGGCCAACTAGGTCTACAACGCGGCGTCCTGAATCACCTGGCACAGAGATAACGATCTGACGATTGGTGCCACTTCCCTGCGCTGTTACCTCAGACTCTGCAACTCCGAGTGAGTTAACGCGTTGACGAATAATCGATACTGCCTGATCGATCGCCTCAGATGTGATCTTGTTGGAATCATTCGATGCACGAGGTTGGAGCGTAACGCTCGTTCCTCCACGAAGATCGAGGCCAAGACGGATAGAGGTTGCTCCTTGGAGAAGAGCTGTCGCAAGGAGGCCGACAAGGATGAGGGCCAGAAATGCGAGGGCGCGCGCTGGGCGGCCAGAGCTCTTCACGCTCTTTGTAGGTGTGGACATAAGGGCAGAGTCTAGGCGCTACTGAGGCAGGGTGTCGAAAAGCGAGGGCAAATCAGCAGGTGGCGTACGTCCCACATGGAGATATCCAGCCTGGGTAGCTACACGCCCTCGAGGAGTTCGTGCCATCAAACCGCCTCGAACTAAGAATGGCTCGGCGACAGATTCGATCGTCTCGACCTCTTCCCCCACTGCGATGGCAAGGGTGGAGGCCCCCACCGGCCCGCCATTGAAGCGATCGATCAAGGCTAAGAGGACAGATCGGTCTAGGCGATCAAGTCCCTTCTCGTCGACTTCGTAGATGCGAAGCGCCTCCAGGGCATGGCCATGAGAGAGATGGGATGTACCTGCAACCTGAGCAAAGTCTCGGACACGGCGAAGAAGACGATTGGCAATTCGAGGAGTTCCGCGAGAACGCCCTGCAATCTCCGCAACAGCTTCACCGTCGATGGTGAGTGACATAAGAGCTGAACTGCGCGCAATCACTTTCTCTAACTCTTCGCTCTCGTAGAAATCAAGTTGTGCCGTAAAGCCAAAGCGATCACGCAAAGGAGATGGAAGCAATCCTGCACGGGTTGTAGCACCGACTAAGGTGAAGTGTGGAAGTTGTAAGGGAATAGAGGTTGCTCCAGGACCCTTTCCCACGACAACATCAACTCTAAAATCTTCCATCGCCATATAGAGAAGCTCTTCGGCCGGACGCGAGAGCCTATGAATCTCATCAAGAAAGAGGATCTCTCCTTCCACAAGTGAAGAGAGAATCGCGGCGAGGTCGCCAGCATGAGTGATAGCAGGACCACTTGTGATGCGGATTGGAGCACCCATCTCCTCTGCAAGAATCATTGCAAGAGTCGTCTTGCCAAGTCCAGGAGGTCCAGAGAGAAGTATGTGATCTGCGCTCGCGCCTCGCTTCTGTGCAGCTGTAAGGAGCACAGTGAGTTGTTCGCGAACACGATGCTGCCCAACAAATTCAACGAGGCTCTTAGGTCGCAAAGCAATTTCTGCGGTTACCTCATCGGAGGCCGAAGTATTAAGGGAAGGATCTACCACTCTCTCACTCATGGTTACTTCTTTCCACTCTGAAGTGCGAGCTTGAGAAGTGCTGAAAGATCGTAGGAAGATGAATCAATTCCCGACTCACTTAATTCGTTGAGAGTGCGATTGATTGCTGCATCTGACTCCTTAGGCGAGAAGCCAAGGCCTGTAAGGGCTGCAACTAATTGATCTCTGAGAGCATGCCGAGATACGGGTAATTGAGAATCTCCGTAGTGCTCTAACTTTCCTTTGAGTTCGAGAATGAGTCTCTGTGCACCCTTCTTGCCGATGCCAGGGACGCGTTCAATAGATGCAACATCCTCATTGACTACAGCAGATGCAAGTTCTTCGCCAGTGAGTGCACCAGTGATTGCAAGGGCAACTTTTGGACCGATACCTGTAACTGTCTGCAGAATCTCAAAGAGATCGCGCTCGTGCGAGTTCAAGAAACCAAAGAGAGTCATCGAGTCTTCACGAACAACGAGGGTTGTGAAGAGGGTTGACTCTGCTCCCATCACGAGAGATTGAGAGGTTCGAGGAGTTATTGCAACTGCATAACCAACTCCCCCGACCTCGATAACAGATCTATCGAGTGAGAGTGAGCGAATGGTCCCGGTGAGCGAAGCAATCATGGTTTTCTCAGTCTAGCAATACGGCTCTTTTCTGCCTTGACTGCTGCATCAAGTCGAGAGGTGCCTTCACCTCGCCAGGCATGAGTGATCGCCAATGCGAGTGCATCGGTAGCATCCACAGGCTTTGGAATAGTTTCGAGATTGAGAATTCGCTTTACCATCTCAGCTACCTGCACTTTACCCGCACGACCAGAGCCAGTAACTGCTGCTTTGACTTCAGAAGGTGTATGCATCGCCACGGGAATCTTCTTGCGAGCTGCGACCAAAAGAGCAATTCCTGCTGCTTGACCTGTTCCCATCACCGTACGAACGTTGTGCTGAGCAAATACTCGTTCGACTGCAACCACATCAGGTGAATATTTCTCGATCCAGCTCTCTATCTCACTCTCGATTAACAGAAGTCTCTGCTCTAGAGGCGCATCAATAGGTGTATGGATAACACCGACATCTACAAGTGATAACTCGCGCACGCCTTCACGCGTGACAATGCCGACACCACAACGAGTAAGACCCGGGTCAATTCCGAGAATGACGGTGGATTTACTCATAGGCGAAAGCCTAGAGTGCGAAGGCGAAAATGGCTAAGAAAGGCTCGCCATTACTTCATCGGAGACATCGAAGTTAGCAAAGACGTTTTGAACATCGTCTAACTCCTCGATCGCATCGATGAGTTCGAATACCTTCTGCGCACCTTCGGCATCGAGAGGGATTGTCATCGAAGGAAGGAATGAAGAGTCAGCTGATTCGTAATCGATACCTGCGCTCTGAAGTGCTGTGCGAGCTGCGACGAGATCACTTGCTTCGCAGACAACTTCAAAGCTCTCACCGAGGTCATTGACTTCCTCAACACCCGCTTCAAGAGCTGCTTCAAGGATTGAATCCTCTGTAACGCTATTTGCCTTATTGACGATGATGACGCCCTTGCGGTTGAAGAGATATGACACTGACCCTGGATCTGCCATCGATCCACCGTTGCGAGTGACAGCAACACGAACTTCAGATGCGGCGCGGTTGCGATTATCTGAAAGACACTCAATCATGATTGCTACGCCATTAGGTCCATAGCCTTCATACATAATCGTCTGCCAGTCTGCTCCACCAGACTCAAGACCAGCACCACGCTTTACCGCGCGCTCAATATTGTCTGCAGGCATTGAGTTCTTCTTCGCTTTAGCAATAGCATCGAAGAGAGTTGGATTGCCATCGATATCTGGACCACCATTGCGTGCGGCAACTTCAATCGCTTTAATCAACTTAGCAAAGTTCTTAGCGCGACGGCTATCGATAACAGCCTTCTTATGCTTTGTGGTTGCCCATTTGGAATGGCCCGACATATTTCACCTCAATATTTGTACTGACTGAACTCAACGATATGGGTAAGAGTAATGCCTAGCGGCATATCTCATCAAAAAAGTAGCGATGGACCGTGAGATCTCCGGTTAACTCTGGATGGAAACTGGTCGCAAGAAGCTTGCCTTGCCGTACTGCGACCGCGTGACCAGACTCTTCAGCGAGAACTTCAACTGTGGCTCCGATCTCTTCCACCCACGGCGCACGGATAAAGACTCCATTTACTTTCTCTCCAGCAAAGGTAATGAGGTCTTCAAATGAATCGACTTGGCGACCAAAGGCATTGCGTCGGACTGTCATATCAATTCCGCCGATTGTTTCCTGACCAACAGCTCCATCAATAACGCGGTCTGCCAGCAAGATCATTCCCGCACATGAGCCATAGACAGGAAGTCCTGCTGCAATCCGAGTCCGAATTGGCTCGATCAGAGAGTAGTTGCGAGCAAGAAGTGCAATCGTTGTCGACTCTCCCCCTGGAAGGATGAGAGCATCCACTTCATTGAGTTCTTCGATACGTCTTACTGCGACGGCTTGATGGCCGGATGATTGAGTAGCTGTGATGTGCTCCCTGAAATCACCTTGAAGAGCAAGAACTCCAACTTTCATTGATGTAAGAACTTACTACCAACCGCGTTCAGCAAGACGATGCGGGACAGGAATATCTGAGACGTTAATTCCGACCATTGCATCACCTAGTCCTCGAGATACCTCCGCAAGAACCTTTGGATCATCAAAGAATGTTGTCGCCTTCACACAGGCAGCTGCACGTTGTGCAGGGTTACCTGACTTGAAGATACCTGAACCGATAAAGACGCCATCTGCACCCATCTGCATCATGAGCGCTGCATCTGCAGGGGTTGCGATACCGCCAGCGGTGAAGAGCACGACTGGGAGTTTTCCTGTCGCAGCAACTTCTTGAACGAGTGCGAAAGGTGCCTGCATCTCTTTAGCTGCAACATAGAGCTCATCTTCGCGCATTGAGGTGAGGCGACGAATCTCGCCACCAATCTTGCGCATATGAGTCATGGCGTTTGAAACATCTCCTGTGCCGGCTTCACCCTTAGAGCGGATCATTGCTGCACCTTCGTTGATACGACGGAGAGCCTCACCGAGGTTTGTTGCTCCACAGACGAATGGCACTGTGAACTTCCACTTATCAACATGGTTTTCAAAATCAGCCGGTGTTAAAACTTCTGACTCATCGATGTAATCAACGCCAAGGCTCTCGATAATCTGAGCTTCTACGAAGTGACCGATGCGGACCTTCGCCATTACGGGAATTGATACAGCAGCTTGAATCTTTGCGATCATATCTGGGTCAGACATACGTGCGACGCCGCCTTGTGCGCGGATATCTGCAGGAACGCGCTCAAGCGCCATCACAGCACATGCACCGGCATCTTCTGCGATCTTTGCCTGATCAGCGTTGACGACATCCATAATGACGCCACCCTTGAGCATCTCTGCCATACCGCGCTTAACGCGTGCTGTACCTGTTGACTCAGACATCTGATCTCCTTCGACCGTATTCAGGGTGGTGAGTCTACCGAGTAACCAAACTCGGCGCACCTTCGCTTTTACCGCGTAATTTCAGGCTCTTGTGAGGTGAGTGCAAACCAAATCTGACCACGGTCAAAGAGAATCTCTTGCCCCGAAAGGGATGTGAAAGTCGTTCCTGCTTCAGTTGAAGTTCTACTCCAACGACAAGGGAGATATCCACCATCTCTGACTATGTAGCAATCTCCCTCACCAACAGTTGCAGAAAATGGAGTAACTCCCCCAACTTTGTCGTGATAGATCGAGTCAGTAATCGAGACAATTTGAATAACAAAAGTCTTTGGACCAAGGTGGTATCCATCAGCATCTAGATCGGCAACCCCACTATGAGTCAGGAGAATTCTGCCCTCATCCTGAGACCACGATAATTCATAGGCACTTGCGGGCCACGAGATGTGAATCTTTGTGAAGGGTTTCATACCTTCTGGTGCACTTCCAAAGTTCCAACCCATGTTGCGTGATTGAGCAAGTAGATTGCCTCGTGTATCACTCTCCGCTTTTAGGGCTTTGAGATCAAGCATCATCGCATAAGGAATTACTCGTGCAAGTTCGTTGGCATAGAACTTGGGCCCATAATGAGTGGCGCCGAGATTGTAGAGATTTGCACTATCAATAACGGGCCACATCAACCTTTGTGCACCACTATAAGCAAATCCAACTTTGCCATACTGGGATAAGAGTTCGATATCAGAGATTCTCGCCGAACGAA
Source organism: Candidatus Nanopelagicales bacterium (assembly GCA_041311505.1). GTDB lineage: Bacteria > Actinomycetota > Actinomycetes > Nanopelagicales > Nanopelagicaceae > Planktophila. The sequence goes on from JBFYJI010000001.1 coordinate 95,888, forward strand.
CCGGACCCACCTTCGCGGGCAATTGAGAGGAATAGATAGCAGCAAGTCTGGTCAACCCACCTTCAACTTGCTCGATATAGACAACATCCGCCTCTTTGATACCAACCTGTGGATGCGCAAAAGCTGTGTCATCGATCTTTACAGCAATCACTGGTCCATCTTCACCATCAAGACCTGTCAGTGAATGTTTGGAAGAGTGGATAAAAGTCGGAATCGTGACCGCATCAGAGAAGTGCGATAGAAGACCGATAGAGAGGACTGCAAGAGAAGAAACTGCCACGGCAAAGCGGAAGATCTTCTTAAAGAACATCGGCTTCAAACTCGTAAGTCACCGGAAGTGGAGCGCGTCCAGCAAGACGGAATGTCTTGATAACCCACTTTGACCTGATGAGACGTGCACGATTGACTGACTCCACGTGCAGTGCAATAGCTAAACGAATCTTCTCATTGAGTTCAGTCAGCTCTGCGAGCAGATCTTTTTCGACAGAATCCTCGACTGCGTCAGTCGTGGCAAGCAGGATTCCCAATGCTCCGCTCAATCCCGTCTCTGCCTGCGAGCGATCTTTGACACTTGCATCGCGAGCCTGATGAGCTGCAAAGGTCAAGAGAAGACTTGAGGCAGGGTCTGCAATCTCGGAGCGAGCAATCTCGATAGCGATTGCAGCGCGTCTTTGAAGAAGTCCATCGAGATTTGCCCAACTCGTTTCAACGCGATGATGGAGGCGATCAAGTCTCGTTGCTAAGAATGAGAGATACCAGGCGAATATCGCCACGAGAAAGAGCGTTGCCAATGTTGAGAAATTCATCTACTTGCCTACAAACCTATTCCAGCCGCGATTATCTGACGATAGCGTTACCTTACCTTGCCCCACCATCGCCATCTCATACACATCAAATATCTTCTCAGCAACCACTTCCCAGTCGAAGCTCTGCGCATACGCGGAGCCAGCCACCTTCAACTTCTCTCGCTTATCGCCATCGAGGAAGAGGCCGACAATCTTCTCGGCGAGATCGCGTGAATCTTCGGAGCGGAAGAGAACGCCGTAATCTCCATGACCCAAGAGCGCATCAAAGGCAGGAATATCACTTGCAATAACAGGAGCCCCTGCAGCGAGAGCTTCGGCGAGAATGATTCCAAATGACTCTCCTCCTGTGTTGGGCGCAACATACACACCCACACTCTGCAAGAAGTTTGCCTTCTCCTCTTCAGAGATCCGACCAAGAAACTCGAAACGTTCATGGAGATTGTGTGGTACGCCTTGGAGAAATTCAATGCTATCGCCGGGTCCTGCAACGAGAACTTTGACTGTGGGGATTGCACGAATGATTGCAGGTAACGCTTCAACTAGAACGGATAATCCTTTACGGGGTTCTTGATATCTACCGATAAAACCGATTGTGTTTCCACTCCATCGTGAATCAACAATGCCTCCGGCTAGACGTTGTGCGTAAATTCCATTGGGAACTACGACGGCATCAGTTTCTAAATGTTCTGTGAGGGTTGCGCGCGCCGCTTCACTCACAGCGATTCGTGCTGTGAGTTTCTCGATTACCGGTTCAAGTATCGGGCCGATTGCAAAGATAGCTTTCTGGCGTTTTGCGGAGGCATGGAATGTTCCGACGAGGGGACCTTCTGCGGCAAAACATGCCAAGAGCGAGATCGAAGGAATAGCAGGCTCATGGAGATGGAGGAGATCAAAGTCGCCTTGCGCGATCCATTGACGTACTCGCGCAAATGCAATGGGGCCAAAGAGAATTCTCGCCACCGCTCCGTTATATGGAATAGCAATAGGTTTGCCTGCACTCACAACATACTCCGGAAGATTCTCATCATCAGTAACTGGTGCAAGAACAGAAACGTGATGGCCCTGGGAGATTAAATATGTCGCAAGGTCTGCAATGTGAGCCTGCACCCCACCAGGTGTATCCCAACCGTATGGGCAGACGATTCCAATCTTCTTCGACGCAATTGTCACTGGTAGATTCCTTCTTCAATCCAGATACGTTGCAGCATATGCCAATCTTGCGGATCTTTCTTAATTCCAATCTCAAAGGTACTCGCTATAAGCTGGACCGTCGACTTGATTCGATTTTCTTCACTCCCTTGCGATGCAACCGGAATCTCATGAAAATCGATATGTATTCCTGTATCGGTATAACTCACATGCGCAACTACAAGGGGCAATCCCTCTTTGATTGCAAGGAGGGCAGGACCTGCGGGCATCTTCGCTCTCTTGCCAAAGAATTCAACTTCGATTCCAGATGATGAAAGATCTCTATCGGCAACTAGGGCAATTAACCTCTTCTCGCGTGCGCGCTTAATGAGAGTGACAAATGCTCTTGAATCAAGGCCAAGAACTTCAAATCCCATCGCCTGGCGGTAGGAAAGAAACTTCTCAAAGAGCTTGATAGGCTTTAACACTTCAGCAACTGTCACCAATGGGAAGCCTTCTTGGCAGAAATACGCCCCTGCATGATCCCAATTTCCTGAATGTGGGAGAGCAACAACTACTCCCCTGCCTTCATTCATTGGCTGTCGAAGGAGATGATCATCGGTGCAAGTAACAGTGCGTGAGATTCGCTCGCTGCTCCAGGTGTGAATTCGGAAGGTGTCACACCAATACCGTAGATATGAAGATAAGCCTTGCTGAACTAACTTTTCTATCTCACTGTCGGCGAGATCTGGTCTCACTATCGAGAGATTAGTGCGGAGACGTTGAACACTCTTCTTATTTGATGCATACATACGACGGGCAAGGCGATCAAAGAGGCGATAGGCAACCCTCTCTGGTAAAGCACCCACTAACTTCCATCCGAGCAAGTAAGCCCAGTATGAAATCAATTCCTTCATATGGCCTTGAGTCCTCTACGTACTACCCAGATTCTTTGCATCGCTGTGATCGTGCTGAGGATAAAGAGAAGCCAGACACCTACTGCAAATATGTATGGCACACCGAGTCCATGAAATCCTGCTGCGGTAAGGAGAAGGATGAGACGTTCGGTTCTTTCTGCGACTCCTACTGTGCAGGCGATTCCGTAACTCTCTGCCTTTGCACGAATATAGGGAACGAGTGAGCCTGCAACGAGTGCGCCAACGAGCACTAACTCCAATCCATTCTCATCGAGAAGCGAGAAGACGATGAGCGAGCCAACAATCGCTGAATCTGTGAGGCGATCACATGTTGAGTCGAGAAATCCACCCCAGGCGCTAGGTCCTGTAGAAGAGATGCGAGCTATCGCACCATCAAAGAGGTCGCTGAGAGCAAAGACGATTATTGCTAATGTGCCGAGAAATAGTTCTCCGCGAGGATAGAAGTAGGCTGCCGAGGCGATGGCGCCGATTGTTCCAATCAACGTTACAGCGTTGGGAGTAATTCCAACTTTGATCGCAGCGCGGGCTATAGGCGCGATAAAGCGATTGACTGCGGGCTTAAATGCGCTGCTTACCATGGCTCCATCGTAGAGTTATCTCCGTGAGAACACCCAATGCCGACTCAAGAAATATCCTTAAAATCTATGGCCATATCAGCGCGATGCCTGAGTCATATGCGCAATTACTTAATGGGAGCGTCTCCAATACCGTAGAACCTGAGTGCGATGCGGCGATTTTCATCATCAACCCAGCGGCAGGAATCGACAATGCAACAATTGAAATATGGCAAGGGTTTAACGACTTCCTCACACCTCGACTGGTACTCGTGACGGTACTTGAGGGCATGGAGATGGATTTTGATGATGCGGTACTACTGGCAAATAGAGTCTTCGACCAATTACTGACTCCATACCTTGTCTTACACAATGAAACGGGAGCGCCAACTGGTCTTATCTCGCTCAGCGATCTCACAACACGTGATTACTCAACAACACCTCCGACAGTTGCAGAAGCCGATGAAGAGTTAGTCGAACTCGTGACTGAATTTAGAGATGAATATCTGGAGTTGCTTGGAGACCTTGATGAAAGCGCTTTTGCCACCGGAATCATCTTTCCTGCAATCCCGGTGAATACTCAGAATGGGATGGGACTAGATATTGTTGATCGATACCTTCAAGAGCTACCAAGCAGCAGCTAACTCATCACGAGTCATCGTGAGCAGTTGAGGAAGAACCTTTGTCTTGCCGATGATCGGCATAAAGTTTGCATCACCTGACCACCGTGGAACAACATGCTGATGAATATGTGCTGCAACTCCTGCACCAGAGATTGCACCTTGATTCATACCTAAATTGAAACCTTCGGCGCTAGAAACTTTACGTATCGTTGTCATCGCATGAGAGGTCATATCTGAAATTTCATGACGCTCATCGATTGTCAGATCTGTGAGGTCAGCGACGTGTCTATAGGCACAGACAAGGAGATGGCCGGGATTGTATGGATAGAGATTCATCACCACATAGGCATGGGTACCGCGAGCGACGATTAAACCCTCCTCATCGGAGAGAGTTGGGATGCGACAGAATGGGCATTCTGCATTGTTGCCCTCTAGTGGACGGTTCTCACCACGGAGATAATCGAGGCGATGAGGCGCCCACAATCGCTGCCATCCATCCGGCATTCCCGCGCCACCAGTGAGTTGTGAACTCACTTCTACACCTGCACTCGATCTGAGACTGCCTTTGCAATCTCTGCGATTGCCTCTGCAATAGGAACACCATTCTTTTGATCACCGTTGCGATATCGGAAAGAGACAGCACCAGCCTTCATATCCTCTTCACCTGCGATGAGCATGAAAGGAATCTTCTGCAACTGCGCGTTGCGAATCTTCTTCTGGAAGCGATCATCAGATGCATCAATCTCAGAGCGAATCCCAGCCTTCTTGAGCTGCTTGACCACGTCAACGAGGTATTCAGCAAAGGTATCTGCAACTGGAATTGCGATTGCCTGCACGGGAGCAAGCCATG
>JBFYJI010000066.1:0-4032 GCA_041311505.1 Candidatus Nanopelagicales bacterium
GACCTAGACCTATTCCGTAGATACCATCGTCTTCACGAGAGATCGCGATATTGCCCTGGCTATCAAATTCTGCAGAGATGAACTTCTCTCGAGGTACCCATGTTTTAAAGAATGGTGAATCTGGATAATGTCTTTTGTAGCTATCGAGCGCCACTGAGTAATCGTGAGTAATCATGTTCGTGGGCGTAATACGCAGAATTCATTGCCTTCAACATCAGCCATCACAATCCAAGAAGTATCTGAGTCAGTGTTTTGACCGATATCAATCCTCTGAGCCCCTAGTGCTTCAAGACGCGAAACCTCGGCAGCTTGATCTTGCGGGCGGAGATCAAAGTGGAGTCTGTTCTTTACAGACTTACTATCTGGGTTCTTAATGCAGAGAATATCCGGAATACGACCAACCTCAGGGCTGCCATCAAGTAGCTCGATTGCAACTTCATTTTCATCTTCATACGTAATTGTCCAATCGAGAGCAGCTGCCCAGAAAACTGCGACCTTCTTTGGGTCGATGCAATCAATTGTGAAACATTGAATTCTCAGGTTCTCTGCCATGGTGCGGACTTTACCGCTAGATTAAATCTATGGGGATTGTGAGCGGAAAGCGCCGACAGTCCCAGGCTCGCAAAGATCGCCTTATCTCCATATTTCTTACCGTCTTCGCCCTGCTCTGGTTACTCCCAATAATCTGGACGCTCTGGTCTTCCTTTAGACCATATTCGGATGTCTTGGCGCGCGGATTGCTATCAAAACCATCTTCAATGAGTTTGGATAACTATCGTACCGCGCTCGAAAAGATGGCAGTCGTTAAATATTTCATCAACACTCTCATTATTCTGATTCCGAGCGTCTTCTTTGCTCTCTTCTTTGGAAGCTTGCTCGCATTCTCATTATCGAAGTACAGAATCAAATATAAGAAAATACTCTTACTTGCGTTCACGATGGGAAGTCTTCTTCCTGCGCAATTTATCTATTACCCAATCTTTAAGATGTATATCTTTGTAGGTGGTGCCCTAGGCGATAAGACCATCTTCTATGACAATTACATTGGAGTGATCCTCGTACACATTGCGGTGCAGACAGGTTTTGCTGCCTTCGTCCTACACTCTCATCTTGAATCGATCCCGCGTGAAGTTTCTGAGGCAGCTCAAGTAGATGGCGCCTCTGTATCACGCCACTACTTCTCGGTGATTCTTCCGATGATCAAAGTGCCACTTCTCTCACTCGGCATCATGATCTCAGTCTGGATCTATAACGACTTTTTCTGGGCATGGTCACTCCTCAAGCGCGACCAGTTCTTTCCAATCACAACATCACTTACACGTGTTGGCGCCTTCTCAAGAATCGTCCCGGATCAGAATGTCTTAGCGGCGGGTGCAATCATGATTGCCGGACCACTTATTGTTTTCTATCTATTAGCTAGAAAACATTTCTCATCAGGCTATCTGCTTGAGCGGGCAAGCTCTAAGAAGTAGAACTCACTTTCTTGAAAACTCAGTAGCTCGCTTTATCTGATCATCGGTAAGGGTGATGCCCGTGTAGAGCTTAAATTGAAGCGCAGCTTGAGCAGCCATGATCTCAAGTCCCGTCATGGCAGGAACGCTGTGTTTAGTTGCAAATTGAATAAGTGGAGTCTCAGCTGGCACCGCTATCGCCTCAATAACTAATTTTGCTGCAGTAACAGACTCCTCCTTAAAGGAGACTTCTCCTTCATTGCCACCTTCCATACCAAGCGGTGTGACATTGACGAGAACGTCAGCCTGAGAAGGCCCATTTAGTTCAATCTCGTTTTTCCAATTGAATCCGTACTTCTCTGCAAGCGCTTTCCCTGTGCCTTCATTACGAGAATAGATCACTACGCGCGAAAAGCCCGCATCACGAATGGCTGCTACGACAGCCTTTGCCATTCCGCCGGAACCTCGGATAGCAAATGTTAAATCCGCGGCCAGATTTCTTGTTTTAAGAAGATCCAATACAGCCTGATAGTCGGTGTTATATGCCTTGAGGTATCCGTCGGTGTTAACGATTGTGTTTACCGCATCGATTGCTGCAGCTGATGGATCGAGCTCATCCATAAAGGCAATTACAGTCTCTTTATGGGGCATAGAAACTGCAGCGCCCCTAATTTTTAATGCCCTGACACCTCTGACTGCTCCTTCGGCATCATCGACTGCAAAACCTTTATAAACGTAATTGAGGCCAAGTTCGTCATAGAGAAAATTGTGGAAACGAGTTCCGACATTGCTGGGACGTGCAGCGATAGAGATACACATCTGCATATCTTTATTAAGAATTGGCATCTCTATCTCCCGTGCGAGTTAGCGGATATATGGGCGGAGCTCTACCTTACGGTTGCAGGCTTGCGAGCCTTCGAGAGCTAATTGTTGCGCCTGCTCATCAGATTCTGCTTCGATCAGCCAGAAGCCGCTATAAAACTCTGGTGTATCAAAGAGTGATCCTTTATTGATCTCGCCCTTACCTGCACGGTTGTCGATCAGAGTTGCATCTGCGCCAGGACGTATACCTGCGGCAGTAATCCAGTGATTGTTCTTCTGTAACTTCTCGTTAAAAGCATCGATATGCTTCATTTCATCAGGGTTGGCGGGATTTCCCGGTCCATCAATAACAAAGATGATGTAGCGCATTCTCTCTCCATATTGCTCTCGCGTGAGTGGCTTTACGGTACTGTGCAGATATGGAATTGACTACCTGCCTCTGGTTTGATGGACGTGCACGCGAAGCCGCTATTTTCTACACATCCATATTCCCAAACAGTTCAATCGCAGATCACTGGCTAGCTCCAACTGATACTCCTGGAAATATGAAGGGTGAAGAGGTGGTCGTTAATTTCACGATCTTCGGCCAAAACTTCATCGGTCTCAATGGCGGCCCAATCTTTCCTCACACTGAGGCAATCTCATTTCAAATTCCATGTGCAGATCAAGCAGAGATCGATAAGTACTGGGAGATTCTCACCGCAGATGGCGGGCAGGAATCTCAATGTGGGTGGCTCAAAGATAAGTTCGGAGTTTCATGGCAGGTGACATCTCCTGAGATGATGAAGTATCTCGGCGGATCAGACCCAGAAGGCGCGCAACGAGCGACCCAAGCGATGCTGGGTATGAAGAAGATTAACCTTGCTGAGATGGAAGCTGCCTACAAAGGCTAATTAAGAATCTCTTTAATTTGATTAGCGTGATCAACTGGATGGTTGATGTAGCTGTTGAGCCAATCCATTACTGAGTATTCACCTGACTCGGTGTGCACACCTTTATTGCTCAACTGTGACTCATCCATACGTAGAAGAAGTTGATATGAAGATTCGCGGACGGCTTTAAAGACTGCAACAGAACTATCTATCTCTTCGCTGCGATATCCAAGTGTCAGGTTTTCAGCCCAGATACCTTCGTCATAACCCTGAATGGAAGTACCCGGCTCTGCAATCAATCGACGGATACGTGCATATGACTGTGCCTCGCTATCTGCGACATGATGAATTACCTGACGAGGAGTCCAGCCCTCATCATTTCTCTTATCGAGATCTTCGCCTGTAAGTGATGCGATGAGGTCGAGGAGATGGTGGGTTGATTCCTTGTAGCGAGCTGCATATTCAGTAAGAGCCATATCCTGAGAATATCAGCGCTCTCACTGATAACGTTTTCACATGGCGACCCTTCAAGAGCATCTCGCATCGCCTGATCAATCTGTAAGACTTAAAGCAGCCCTCGCAGCAGGCACCTATCCCGAACCTTCTTACATCGAGATTCTTATTTCACAGTGCTCTCACGAAGTCGATTTCTTTGTGCGAGACACCTTGTCATGGGCCTTGATGCGACATGACCATCAACTCGTTCTCGCTCATCTTAAGCACCAGCTCTCTTCACCTGTTGCGCAAGCAAGAAGCCAAGCCCTCCACACGCTCTCCAAGATGGGTGATGAAGCTAACTTTGCATTGATTACCCACGAACATCTATTGGATGCTGATGACTCGGTTGCATCAACGGCATGGAGAGCTGCCTCTGTATTGGTTCCAGA
>JBFYJI010000067.1:0-3989 GCA_041311505.1 Candidatus Nanopelagicales bacterium
GAACGTTGGTTGAGTAATCCTCGCGCGCTTCGCATCAATGCTCTTATTCCGATCGCACTTTTGAGCGCACTCGTTGCTGTCCAAACATTTGGCGAGAAGAGCAAGCTCGTCATTGATCAGCGTCTAGCTGGAATGGCGGTGGCAGTCATCGCTCTTGTATTGCGTGCACCATTTCCTGTTGTCGTGATCGGCTCAGCGCTGACGAGTGCGCTGACATTCCACTACTTAGGCTGAGACAACACCTAGCGCAACGAGCTTTGCCTTGAGGTCATTATCTGATGGCTCTGTGAGGTGAGTTCCGTCGGGAAATACGATGACAGGGATCGACTTCGCTCCCCCATTGATCTCTACAACCTTCGCAGCAGCAGATTCATCTGCCTCGACATCGATATGCGTAATCTGAACATCGAGATCTTCAAGAAGTCGCTTAGAGCGGCGGCAATCACCACACCAATCTGCTCCGTACATTGTGATATTTGATGCATCAACCATGGCTGCTCTCCCCTTACATGAATTTATCGAGGCCAACGGTGAGGCCAGGATGTGATGAAACCTTACGAACACCGAGCAATACGCCCGGCATAAAACCTGCACGATCGATTGAGTCATGGCGAATTGTGAGGGTCTCACCTAATCCACCGAAGAGAACTTCTTGGTGAGCAACAAGTCCGCGTAGTCGCACTGAGTGCACAGGAATATCGCCAACCTTTGCACCACGCGCTCCATCGATGAAATCCTTGGTTGCATCTGGTGCTGCAGGCAATCCCGCTGCTGTGCGAGCATCTGAGATCAGTGCGGCGGTGCGCGCTGCTGTACCCGATGGGGCATCTACCTTATTTGGGTGGTGCAGCTCGATGATTTCTGCAGATTCAAAGTATTGAGCTGCCTTCTCGGCAAATTGCATCATCAAGATTGCACCGATTGCAAAGTTAGGAGCAATCAATACCCCTGACTTACTTGAGGCAAGCTGCTTCTCTAATGTTGTGATGCGATCTGCGCTAAAACCTGTTGTACCCACTACTGCGTGGATATCGTGTGAGATGAGAAATTCGAGATTGGCCATGACAACATCGGGTGTAGTGAAATCAACAACTACCTCTGCCCCAGCAGTGACGAGCTGATCGAGCGAGTCTCCTTGGTCGAGAGCTGCGACGAGTTGGCAATCTGATGCTTCGTTGACGGCCTTTACGACTTCTGACCCCATGCGACCACGTGCGCCGAGTACACCTACTTTGATCATGAGTTCAACACCTTTTCAAACTTGGCTGGAGTTTTAAATGGACCAACGAGAGCAAGGGTAGGCGTTTTGGTGAGGTACTCGCCAGCAATTTGGCGAATCTCCTCTGCCGATACGCGTGAAATCGCCTTAAGGATGTCGTCGAAATCCATGACCTGGCCATAGACAATCTCATTCTTGCCGATACGGCTCATTCGTGATCCCGTATCTTCTTGGCTGAGTACGAGTGAGCCTCGTACGGCGCCCTTAGCGCGTTCAATCTCCTCATGAGACATACCGTGCTGAGCAACATCAGCGAGGACTTCACGAATAATCTCAACGACCTCTACCGCCTTCGCTGGATTGCAACCTGCATAGAAGGCGAGGGTTCCGCTGCCAGCAAATTGCTGGGCATATGCGTAGACAGAATATGCAAGGCCGCGCTTCTCGCGAATCTCTTGGAAGAGTCGAGATGACATTCCACCACCGAGAGTGGCAGAGAGAACACCCATCGCAAAGCGACGCTCATCTGCACGAGCTACGCCCTCCATGCCGTAGAGCATGTGGGCTTGCTCAGTCTTTCGATACATCAAACCAACAGGGGTCTGTTTCGAATTCTTGATAAGTGTGTTTGGGCGAATATTGGGAGTGCCAGCAATGTCGAGGAAGTTGTCCCGCGAGAGCGCCTTTTCAACCATTTCCACGACTCGCTTGTGCTTAATGTTTCCTGCCACTGAAACGACGAGATCCGATGGCTTGTACTTCTTCTTGTAATAGTTGAAGACAGTGTTGCGAGACATTCCGTTAATGCTCTCAACCGTTCCGAGGATCGGGCGCCCAATAGGAGTGTCTCCATAGTAAGAGTCGCTGAAGAGATCGTGGACAAGATCGCTGGGATCGTCATCGCGCATTGCAATCTCTTCAAGTACAACTTTGCGCTCTGCATCGACATCGAGAGCGGTGACGAGAGATGAAGTAATTAAGTCACTTACAACATCAATCGCCATCGGCAAATCTGTATCAATCACTCGAGCGTAGAAGCAGGTGTACTCCTTAGAGGTAAAGGCATTCATCTCGCCACCGACTGATTCGATGGACGATGAAATCTCTAGAGCAGTACGTGAAGTCGTGCCTTTAAAGAGAAGGTGCTCGAGAAAATGAGAAGCACCGGCAGTTGCCGGTGCTTCATCACGTGAACCTACATTGACCCAGATTCCAACAGCTGCGCTGCGGACAGAGGGAACTTCCTCTGTGACGATGCGCAGGCCGCTGGAGTGGACCGTTCTCTTAACAGACATTATTCAGCTGAAGCTGCGCCCTCTTCGAGTACAGGGATGAGTGAGAGCTTGCCCTTTGGATCGATCTCGCCGATCTCAACTTGGACCTTATCTCCTACCTTCATGACATCCTCAAGGTTCTCGATGCGCTTTCCGCCGTGCATCTTGCGAATCTGTGAAACGTGAAGGAGTCCATCCTTACCTGGCATGAGTGAGACGAATGCACCGAATGTTGCAAGCTTTACAACAGTTCCGAGGTAACGCTCTCCCACCTCAGGCATCTGAGGGTTTGCAATTGCATTGATCTGTGCGCGAGCTGCCTCAGCAGATGGTCCATCGGTTGCACCGATGTAGATAGTTCCATCTTCTTCGATTGAGATCTCAGCACCAGTCTCATCCTGAATCTGGTTGATGATCTTGCCCTTAGGACCGATCACTGCACCGATCTGATCGACAGGAATCTTCACTGAGATGATGCGTGGAGCAAATGGGCTCATCTCATCTGGAGCGTCGATAGCCTCGTTCATGACATCGAGAATCGCAAGACGCGCTTCCTTCGCCTGGAGGAGTGCGCCTGCGAGTACAGACGCTGGAATACCATCGAGCTTTGTGTCGAGCTGGAGAGCTGTAACAAAGTCCTTTGTACCTGCAACCTTAAAGTCCATATCTCCAAATGCATCTTCTGCACCGAGGATATCTGTAAGGGCAACGTACTCAACCTTGCCATCGACATCATCTGAGATAAGACCCATTGCGATACCTGCTACTGGCGACTTGAGTGGAACACCAGCCTGAAGCATTGCAAGTGTTGATGCACAGACAGATCCCATTGAAGTTGAACCATTTGAACCGAGAGCCTCTGAGACCTGACGGATTGCATATGGGAACTCTTCACGTGATGGAAGTACTGGGATAAGTGCGCGCTCAGCAAGTGCACCATGGCCGATTTCGCGACGCTTTGGTGTACCTACACGACCAACTTCACCAGTTGAATATGGCGGGAAGTTGTAGTTGTGCATGTAACGCTTTGTTGTATCAGGGCTCATTGTGTCGAGCTGCTGTTCCATCTTAAGCATGTTGAGAGTTGTGATTCCGAGGATCTGAGTCTCGCCACGCTCGAAGATTGCTGAACCGTGAACGCGAGGAATGACCTCAACCTCTGCTGAAAGAGGACGAATATCGCGGAGTCCGCGACCATCGATACGAATCTTGTCGCGGAGTACGCGTTGGCGTACAAGCTTCTTTGTGACAGAACGGAAAGCAGCTGAGATTTCCTTCTCGCGGCCTTCGAACTGAGCAGCAAACTTCTCCTTCACTGCATCTGAGATCTCATCAATCTTTGTCTCACGCTCTTGCTTACCAGCGATTGTGAGTGCAGCAGCGAGAGTCTCCTTGACCTCTCCGTAAACGGCATCAAAAGCATCTGCCTGGTAGTCGAGGTAGACAGGGAACTCAGCTGTTGGCTTTGCAGCAACTGCAGCGAGCTTTGACTGTGC
>JBFYJI010000019.1:0-15561 GCA_041311505.1 Candidatus Nanopelagicales bacterium
CCAGATGGAAAGATCTGCGAGTCAGAGGCTGCTCACGGAACAGTGACACGTCACTACCGCGATCACCAGGCTGGCAAGGAGACTTCAACCAACCCAATCGCATCAATCTTTGCGTGGACTCAGGGCCTTGCACACCGTGCAAAGCTTGATAACAACGCTGAGCTTGCGAAGTTTTCAAAGACTCTCGAGGCGGTCTGTATCCAGACTGTTGAAGAGGGAAAGATGACAAAGGATCTCGCACTCCTTATTTCAAAGGATGCTCCTTATCAGACAACACAGGAGTTCCTCTCTTCAATCGATGAGAACCTCAAAAAGGCTATGGCTTAGTGCGCCTGCGCATCTCAGCAATGAAAATGGCTTAATCAAGCTGTAGTTTCAATACGAAATCCCCTGCAGATATCTGTAGGGGATTTCGTCATTCTCAGATACCTTTACCGCCATGGATATGGAGAAACTTCTTAAGCACTCAGCATGGGCCAATCAACAGGTTATCGGTGAAATCGCCAAGCTTCCCAAAGAGGCACTTGATGCTTATGCAGTTAATCCTGAATGGACTGTTGGAACGATTGTGCGACATATTGCCAGTGCCACTAATTGGTATGTCTGGCGTTTGCTCGATCGCGAGAACTTCACTGCTGAAGAGAAGGCTTTCTGGGATTCGCGTCTTAAGGACTGTGATGAGGAAGCTCCCGCAATGCAAGATATCAATTTCGTACTCGATGTTCTTAAAGATTCTGATGCATGGATCCTTGAGCAATCTCGCTCTCCCGATGGAGATGTCCCACGTGAATTCCGAGGAGAGCAACATGTCTTTACGCGGAGCACCATCCTCTCGCAGGTAGTGCACCACGCGACTGAGCATCGCGCCCAAGCGGTCTCTGCTCTTGAAGCCAAAGGCTTTGGTTCGATCAACCTCGATGACTATGACGTCTGGAGCTTCAGTATCAAAGCAGGAAATTAGAAAATAAAGAAACCCCGCCGGATAACCGACGGGGTTTCTTATTAGTAATTACTTAGTTGATGCGAGCACCTGTTGCTGCATCGAAGAGGTGAACTGCACCTGCAACATTAGAGACAGTAATTGTCTCTCCAGCCTTAGGTGGGTTCTTTGGATCCCAGCGAACGATGACCTGTGCACCTTCATCTGTTGCGTTAGCAAACTGAACATTGCTGTCAGCTGGCTTGCCGTAGACGAATGCATCTGATCCGAGCTCTTCAACAACTTCTACGAGAACGTGGAAGCCTGAAGATGCTGGTGCCCACCCTTCTGGACGGATACCGACGATGACAGATGAACCTGCAGATGCTGGAACATCGATATCGAGATCGCCCATATGAGCCTTGCCACCTGAGACAGGTGCAATAAGGAGGTTCATTGCAGGAGATCCGATAAAGCCTGCAACGAATGCATTTGCTGGCTTGTCATAAAGGTTACGAGGAGTGTCTACCTGCTGAAGGAGACCATCCTTAAGAACTGCAACGCGATCACCCATGGTCATAGCTTCGACCTGATCGTGCGTTACATACACTGTTGTGATGCCGAGGCGGCGCTGAAGCGCTGCAATCTGTGTACGAGTTGCAACACGGAGCTTTGCATCGAGGTTTGAGAGAGGCTCATCCATCAAGAAGACCTGTGGCTCGCGAACAATTGCGCGACCCATAGCAACGCGCTGACGCTGACCACCTGAGAGAGCCTTTGGCTTACGCTCAAGATATGCCTCAAGGTCGAGAAGCTTTGCAGCTTCGCGGACGCGCTTCTCGCGCTCTTCCTTATCGACTCCTGCAATCTTGAGAGCAAATCCCATGTTCTCTGCAACAGTCATATGTGGATAGAGCGCATATGACTGGAAGACCATTGCAATGTCGCGATCCTTTGGAGCAACGTTTGTGACGTCGCGATCGCCGATGAGGATACGACCACCATCGATCTCCTCAAGGCCTGCCAACATACGAAGTGATGTTGACTTACCGCAACCTGATGGGCCGACAAGCACAAGGAACTCGCCATCTGCGACGGTGAGGTTGAGCTTATCTACAGCAGGAGAAGTTGTGCCTGGGTAGATACGTGATGCATTTTCAAATACAACTGATGCCATTTTTTCTTCCTTATCCGGGCAGGTACGTGCCCGACGTTCCGAGGATTAAGGTGCTGACCGGTTGGCCAACGGGGTAAGGCTATATCTGCGTAGACCTTCGCGGAAGAGGCTCGCTACACTTCTCGCATTATGGACTATCACCCGAGCGGTTCAATCCTTACCCCGATCTCCATCGTTATCGGCCTCATCCTCTTCGCCGGCCTCTTTGTAGCAGCTGAGATCGCACTCATCTCCCTGCGCGAGAGCCAAGTCAAGCAGATGGCCCTCAAGGGCAAGAGGGGTGCCTTAGTTGCAAAGCTCGCCTCCAACCCCAACCGTCTCTTGGCGGCAGCTCAGGTAGGAGTTACAGTCTCTGGATTCCTCTCCGCCGCACTTGGTGCTGAGAAGCTCGGTGAGTTTGTTATCCCGTGGTTGATGGATCTTGGCCTCTCTGAAAAGAGCGCGACGACTACATCCCTCATCGGTGTCACCTTAATCATTGCTTACATCTCACTTGTGCTCGGCGAGTTAGTCCCAAAGCGTTTGGCACTATTTCGTACAGAACCGATCGCTCTCTGGTCAGCTCTCGGAGTTGATGTCATCGCCAATATCTTCCGCCCGATAATCTGGCTCCTCTCAAAGTCCACTGACTTTGTTGTGCGCCTCTTCGGTATCGATCCGAAAGAGCAGCGCGAGCAGATGTCTGAAGAAGAGCTTCTCGATCTCGTTGCAGGACATGCCGCACTTACCGAAGAAGAGCGCGACATTGTTGAAGAAGTATTTAATGCATCAGAGCGACAGGTGCATGAGGTGATGGTTCCTCGTACTGAAGTTGATTTCATCGACGGCTCACTTACTATCTCGAAGGCGATTGCGCTCGCTTCTGAAAAGTCGCACTCTCGCTATCCCGTAGTTCGCGGCTCCTCCGATGAAGTCATCGGCTTTATTCACGTCCGCGATCTCATTGATCCATCACTTGTTAACTCACAGGCGAAGATTCAAGAGCTCTCTCGCAGCATTATGTTCTTGCCCGGCACTAAGGGAATCTTGCCTGCCCTCACTGAGATGCGCGCCCAGCGCCAACACCTTGCAATCGTCCTGGATGAATACGGTGGAACAGATGGCATCGTCACAATGGAAGACCTTGTGGAGACGCTCATCGGAGATATCCGCGATGAATATGATGGCGATGAGGAGGATTTAGCAACCTCTACACGAACAGGTGATTTCGAGGTTGATGGTCTTATCTCGCTCGAAGATCTCTCAGAACAAGCTGGAGTAGATATCCCTGATGGTCCATACGAAACCATTAGTGGTTATGTCATGCACTTCCTCGGCAGAATCCCGGTCGAAGGTGATTTGCTCAACGTCAACGGAATCCGCATCACCGTCCTATCGATGGAGGGCAAGCGCGTAGGGCGCTTATTAATCTCTCGCTAGCGCCATTACATGCGAGAATGCGCCTATGAGTTTGAAGCGCGTCCTCTCCGGAATCCAGCCCACCAGCGATTCCTTCCACCTTGGCAACTATCTCGGTGCGGTCAAGCAGTGGGTTGAGCTTCAAGATGGCCATGATGCCTTTTATTGCATCGTCGATCTCCACGCTCTCACTGTCGAGACAGACCCAGCACTATTACGTAAGCGCACTTTGATGTCAGCTGCCCAGCTTATTGCACTTGGAATTTCTCCCGATAAATCAACTCTCTTTGTGCAGTCACAAGTGCCTCAGCACAATCAGCTTGGATGGATTATGGAGTGCATGACGGGTTTTGGCGAGGCAAGCCGTATGACTCAATTTAAAGATAAATCTTCTAAGTCAGGTGCAGATGCTGCACGTGTGGGCCTCTTTACATACCCAATGTTGATGGCTGCAGATATCTTGCTCTATCAGTCACATCTTGTTCCCGTTGGCGAAGATCAGCGCCAACATATCGAGCTCACTCGCGATATCGCAGGACGTTTCAATACTCGTTACGGCCAGACCTTCCAAATTCCTGAGGGATTTATCCTCAAGCAAGGCGCAAAGATTTATGACATTCAAGATCCAACAACGAAGATGAGTAAGTCATCAGGTTCTGGCTCTGGACTTATCGATATCTTGGATGCGCCAGAAGTGAATATGAAGAAGTTTAAGAGCGCTGTGACAGATGCAGGTCGCGAAGTGAAGTTTGATGCGGTCGAGAAGCCTGGCATCAGCAACCTTCTGACAATCCATTCGGCTCTTTCTGGAAAGAGTATTGCAGAGCTGGAGAACGAATTTGATGGCAAGGGATATGGAGACTTTAAGTCTGCAGTTGCAGAGGTTGTAGTTGAGTACTTCCGCCCAATCCGCACACATGCTCTCGAGCTTCTAGAAGATGAAGGACATCTTCTCTCGATTCTTCATAAGGGATCTGAGAAGGCTCGTGAAGTTGCGCAGACAACTCTTGAAGCCACATATAAGAATCTCGGAGTAGTTCTCTAATGAGGCGCTTGGTGCTCGCACTTCTTCTAGTAGCCGCGCCTCTTACATCGCTTGCTCCAGCAGAGGCATCTACCCTCAATATCGGTATTGCCTACGATATTGGAGGTCGGGGAGACCGTTCCTTTAATGATGCAGCAGCGCTCGGCCTTGAAAAGGCACAGAAGCAATTCTCATTCACCGTCGACCCTGTGGTCACTGATGGCACTACCGCAGACCGTGATCGCCGCGTCCGCTCGCTCATTGCAAAGAATTGCAATCCCATCATCGTTGTCGGAGCAGGCTATGTGCCAACGATTCAGGTGTTGGCAATTGAATATCCAAATACTCAATTTGCGATCCTCAACGATGCATCTATCGATGCTCTCAACGTCACATCACTGATTTTTAGCGATACTCAAGGGGCATATCTTGCAGGGTATAGCGCAGCGCTTGCTTCTAAGACAGGTAAGGTTGCGATGATCGCAACGACGAGCCAAGCAGATATCTACCAGAACGGTTTCTTGGCAGGTGTGCTTGCATCGAAGAAGACGGTCTCCTCAATGGTGCGATACACCAATGGTTCATCACTCACAGCAGCAAAGCTTGCGATGGATGCAGGAGCAGATGTCCTCTTTGTTGCTCGTCCAGGTTCTAACTCTGAGATCTTCTCAGCGATCGTTGCTCGCAATTCTTCAAAAGCGAAGAGCAAGAGCTACAAGCCAGTTGGCATGATTTCTGTTGAGCCAGATCAGTACCTTTCTCTCACAACATCAACAAAGAAATTCCTTTATGCGACAGTTGTTAAGCACGTTGATAAGGCGATGTATGACGTGATTAGCAGGGCTGTTTCTGGCAAGCAGTATCTTGATGTTCTCGATCCCGAAGCAGGTATCTATGGCCACCGATACTCAGTATTGAGTGGCGGAATAACATTCACTACATACCTTCCAGCATTGACTGCAGCGACCGCATCTATCAATAAGGCAGCGGTTCAGGCAGCAAAAATCACCTCATAACGCCGCCTTGGAGCCCCTTTCCATAAAGTACGGGTTGAGAGTTTGCCTATTTGTTACATGCCACGCCTGGAAAAACCCGTCCGTATTTAGGAATTAAAGCCCCCACTAGATAGGCTTCCGACAGATCCTTCAAACCCCCCAAAGTGTGCGAAGGATTGGTAGCCAAATTCCATTTATCTCCTTGGAGGAACCCTTGAAGAAGACAACAAAGCTTGTTGCAGCTTTCGCAGCTGCGACTCTTGCTTTCGGTGTTGCACCAGCAGCAACCGCAGCAAACGCAACAAAGGCTTGCCTCGCTCTCGATACAGGCGGCGTAGACGACAAGTCATTTAACGCATCAGCATGGGCAGGCGCTCAGGCAGCTGCAAAGAAGAACTCATCAATCACAGTGAAGTACCTCGCAGCAACATCAGATGCTGATTACGCTCCAAACATCAAGAAGCTTGTTGATGAGAAGTGCGACATCATCGTTGGCGTTGGCTTCCTTATCAATGGCGCAATCGTTGCAGCTGCGAAGGCAAACCCTTCAGTGAAGTTCGCAATCGTTGACCAGGATGGCGAAGACCACGGTGCAGACGGATCTGTCTACCCAGGCAAGAAGTTCTCTAACCTCAAGCCACTTCAGTTCTCAACAAACGAATCAGCATTCCAGGCAGGTTACCTTGCAGCTGGCGTTTCAAAGACAGGAAAGGTCGCTACATACGGCGGTCTTAACATCCCACCAGTCACAATCTTCATGGATGGCTTTGCTAAGGGTGTTGCTTACTACAACACAAAGAAGGGCAAGTCTGTTCAGGTTCTCGGTTGGGATACAAAGAAGGCTGACGGAACATTCGTCGGTGGCTTCTCAGATTCAGCTAAGGCTCTTCAGATCTCTAAGAACTTCGAGCAGCAGGGTGCAGATGTAATCTTCCCAGTTGCTGGTGGTCTTGGTGGAGCAACAGCAGGTAACTCAATCGCTTCAAAGAAGTCAGTTGTTATCTGGGTTGACTCAGATGGATTTATCGCAGCACCTCAGTACAAGAAGGTTCTCCTTACATCAGTTGTTAAGGGTGTCGACATCTCAGTTCAGACTGTGATCGCTGATACTGCAGCTGGCAAGTTCTCATCAACAGGTTACAACGGTAACCTCAAGAACGGTGGAACAAAGCTTGCTCCTTACCACGACTTGATCCGTATGGTTCCTTCAGCACTTCGTTCTGAAGTTACAAAGCTCGGAACAGATATTGCAAACGGAAAGGTTTCAGTTAAGTAATTAACTCAAACTTCCGTCAAAACGGAGCTAGCGATTTCGCTAGCTCCGTTTTGCTTTGTATTAAGCTCAATTAACCAGTAGATTTACGTCATGTCCCTCGAATTGCGCGGCATCACAAAGCGCTTTGGTGCACTTACAGCAAACGATTCCATCAACCTTAAAGTTGAGTCCGGTGAGATCCATGCGATCCTCGGCGAGAACGGTGCTGGCAAGTCCACGCTGATGAATATCGTCTATGGCCTTCTCTCACCCGATGAGGGCACAATCTGGGTTGATGGGAAGGAAATCACCATCGATTCACCCCTTGATGCACTCGCTGCAGGAATCGGCATGGTGCACCAGCACTTTATGTTGATTCCTGTATTCACCGTTGCAGAGAACATCGTTCTCGGTCATGAGAAGGTCAAAGGTCCTGGCTTCCTCGATCTTGAGAGTGCTCGTAAGGAGATTGCACGAGTATCTGCAGAATTTAACTTTGATGTAGATCCTGATGCACTCGTTGAGGATCTTCCAGTCGGAATTCAGCAGCGAGTCGAAATCATCCGAGCGCTCATCTACGATGCAAAGGTGCTTATCCTCGATGAGCCGACCGCTGTTCTTACACCACAAGAGACAGATGAGCTCCTCAAGAATATGAAGAAGCTTCGTGATCAAGGTACGGCAATCGTCTTTATCACTCACAAACTCCGTGAAGTGAAAGAAGCTGCAGATAAGATCACAATTATTCGCCGTGGCGCAGTGGTCGGAACAGCATCACCTACTGCCAGCCAAGAGGAACTCGCTTCGCTGATGGTTGGTCGACCAGTCTCTCTCGATGTTGATAAGGCAGATCCTAAGGTCGGTGCGCCGCTGCTTGTTGTCGATCATCTCAATATTCATGACCACACAGGACGCACGCTGGTCAAAGATGTCTCCTTCGAACTTCGCGCAGGTGAAGTTCTTGCAGTTGCTGGAGTCCAGGGCAATGGTCAATCAGAGCTCGCTGAGGCAGTCGTCGGATTGCAGGAGCATGTGACTGGAAAGATCACCCTCGATGGCACTGTGATTAAGCCAGGCAAGGTGCGCGATTCACTCCATGCAGGCATCGCATTTGTGCCAGAGTCCCGTGAAGAAGATGGACTCATCTCCTCATTTAGTATCGAAGAGAACCTCATTCTCGATCTCCATGATCTGCCACCATTTGCAAAAGGTCCCGTCATTTCACAAAGTGAAGTTGCTTCCAATGCTTCAAAGCGAGTTGTTGAATTCGACATCCGCGCACAATCTCCTAAGGATCCAGCGTCTTCGCTCTCTGGAGGAAATAAGCAGAAGGTTGTTCTCGCACGCGAACTCTCACGTCCAGTAAAGCTTGTTGTTGCCTCACAACCAACACGCGGTCTTGATGTTGGTTCCATCGAGTTTGTGCACGAGCGCATCATCGCTGAGCGAGATGCAGGCAGGGGAGTCCTTCTCTTTAGTACAGAGCTTGATGAGGTAGTTGCTCTCGCAGATCGCATTGCAGTGATGTATCGCGGAGAATTTATTGCAATTGTTCCAGCAGATACATCTCGTGAAGAGTTAGGTCTATTGATGGCAGGAGTAAAGCGATGAAATTTCTCAAGAAGCTCACCCTTCCAGTCTTGGCTTTTGCGATGGCCCTCTTTGTGAGTGGTCTCCTCGTTGCATTCTCAGATTCAAAGGTGCTGGCCCTCAAGTCATCACCACTCTCGATGGTGAAGCAGGCTTTTGCAACTGCCGGTGGCGCCTATTGGGCGCTCTTCCGTGGTTCAATCTTTGATCCACAACTTGCAGAAGGCGGCTTCCTCCACGGCTTCTATCCATTATCGGAGACTCTTGTCGCTGCATCGCCACTCATCCTTACTGGCCTCTCAGTGGCACTTGCATTTAAGGCGGGGCTCTTCAATATTGGTGCCCAAGGACAATTTATTGCTGGAGCAATTGGTGCAAGCTATGTGGGATTCCACTTCGAGATGCCGGTTGTTATCCACGTTATTGCAGCGATTGCTGCAGCGATGACATGTGCTGGTCTCTACGGAGGTTTTGTAGGTTTCCTCAAAGCTCGCACGGGTGCTCACGAAGTGATTGTGACCATCATGCTCAATTATGTTGCCAGCTACTTCCTTCTCTGGTTGCTCAGCACAACAGCATTCTTGCGACCTGGACGCCAAGATCCACTTGCACCAGAGGTCAAGATGACAGCTCGACTTCCTCATCTCTTTGGTACGGAACTTCGCGCAAACTTCGGCTTCATCATTGCTCTCCTCGGTGCAGGAGCTGTCTGGTGGCTCCTCAATCGCAGCACATGGGGATTTAAATTCCGTGCAGTGGGCGCCAATGCTGCGGCATCTCGCACCGCAGGAATCTCTGTCGGTCGCTCAACGACAACAGTGATGTTTATTGCAGGGGCTCTTGCAGGACTTGCTGGTGCGGTACAGATTCTTGGATCAGAGCCTGCCATGACTGCTGGCGTCGGCGGAAGCTTTGGTTTTGATGCAATCACCGTTGCACTTCTCGGTCGTGCAACTCCAATCGGAACTGTCTTTGCTGCTCTTCTCTTTGGTGCACTTCGCGCAGGTGGTCTTACGATGCAGGCAAGTACAGAGACACCACTCGACCTTGTTCTCGTAATCCAAGCGCTGGTTGTTCTCTTTATCGCAGCGCCTGCTCTTATCAAGGCGATCTTTAGATTAAAGAATGTGGATGCCGGCCAAGCGGTCGCTTCGAAGGGATGGAACGGTTGATGTTGAACGTACGCACTCTCTCAGCGCCAGAGCGCCGTCGCCTTCGTGGAATCGCCACAATGGGCGGACTTGGTCTCTTTGCACTTATCGTCTTTGCTCTCCTTCCTAAGGAAGGTCAGCCAGTGACATATAGCTTCGTACTTGGAGATGAATGGGTCCTCTTTAAAGAGTGGATTGTTAACTCCAAGAAGGGCTCTCTCGTCTTTGCGCTGATCTCACTGGCAGCAGTTGCTCTCGCATCACTTCAATTTAAGGCAGGAAAGACTGTTCGCTTAGCGAGCGGAATCTTCGGTGCAACATTCTTGATGTCATTCCTCTGCTGGGCTGCAGCTGGAAAGTTCATTCCATTTACCGGCCTTCTTCAAGGTGGGCTTCTTCTATCCGTGCCGTTGATCTTCGGAGCGATGGCTGGCGTTCTCTCTGAGCGTTCTGGAGTTATCAATATTGCAATTGAGGGCCAACTACTAGCTGGTGCATTTGCTTCAGGTGTTCTGGCATCGCTGATGCATAACAACTGGCTGGGTCTCCTCTTTGCTCCAATCGCAGGCGCCCTCATCTCTCTCCTTCTTGCGATATTTGCAATCAAATATGGAATAGATCAAGTTGTCCTCGGATTCGTTCTCAACGTTCTCGTTATTGGACTCACTAACTTCCTTTACAAGAAGTTGCTCATCCCATATCAGACTGAGTGGAACTCGGCGATCGCATTCAATCCAATTCATATTCCGCTTTTATCGAAGATTCCTGTTATTGGTCCAATCTTCTTTAGCCAGAGCATCATTGTTTATTTAATGTATATCGTTGTGGGAGTAATCCACGTAGCTCTTTTTAAGAGTAAGTGGGGACTTCGTACACGCTCTGTTGGAGAGCACCCAACTGCTGCAGAGTCAGTCGGTATCGATGTCAATAAGATTCGCTTTAAGAATGTCATCATCGCAGGTGCTGTTGCAGGTCTCGGCGGCGCATTCTTCACACTCGGTGCAGTCGGTTCTTTCAGTAAGGAGATGACAGCAGGTAAAGGATTTATCGCACTTGCCGCTCTTATCTTCGGCCGATGGTCACCACTAGGTGCAGTCGCTGCAGCTCTCATCTTCGGCTTTGCAGATAACTTGCAAGGCCTTCTCACAATTACTGGAACACCAATTCCATCTGAATTTATGTTGATGGCGCCATATATCGCAACGATCATTGCTGTGTCAGGCTTTGTCGGGAAGGTGCGAGCCCCCGCGGCCGACGGCGTTGCATACAAGCGTGGAGGCGGTTCTCACTAATGCAGATCGATTGGCAACTCTTGCGCAATGAGGCGCTGGAAGCGATGAAGAAGGCATATGTCCCATATTCAAAGTTTCCAGTGGGAGTTGCCGCGCTCGTCAATGATGGTCGCATCGTGACTGGATGTAACGTTGAAAACGCTAGTTATGGACTCACGCTCTGTGCTGAATGTGGTTTGGTTTCATCACTCATTGCATCTGGTGGAGGACGTCTCGTCGCATTTGCATGCGTTGATATCTCTGGAAATCCATTGATGCCATGCGGTCGTTGTCGCCAGCTCTTACAAGAACATGGTGGCTCTCAGCTTCAGTTGATGACCGATGAGGGTGTTAAGACGCTCAATGATTTATTGCCGTGGGCATTTGGGCCAGAAGAGATTGAGACACGTTTATCATGATCGAACCATTTGCAGCCGTCGAGATTATTGCTGCCAAGCGCGATAGAAATGAATTAACAGATCCACAGATTGATTGGGTGGTAGATGCCTATACCCGTGGAGTAGTTGCCGATGAGCAGATGTCTGCACTCTTGATGGCGATTCTCCTGAACGGTATGAACTCTCGCGAAATCTCTCGCTGGACAAATGCGATGATCAATAGTGGTGAGCGGATGAATTGGTCTGCTCTCGATCGCAAGACTGCAGATAAGCACTCCACTGGTGGCGTGGGAGACAAGATCACCCTTCCACTTGCACCGCTCGTTGCAGCATGCGGTGGAGCTGTCCCACAACTTTCAGGTCGCGGACTTGGACATACAGGTGGAACTCTCGACAAGATGGAGTCGATTCCTGGTTGGCGCGCCTCACTCTCTAATGAGGAGATGCTTCAAGTTCTCAAAGATACTGGCGCAGTTATCTGTGCAGCAGGTGCAGGTCTTGCTCCAGCAGATAAGAAGCTCTATGCACTGCGCGATGTCACCGCAACAGTGGAAGCTATTCCACTTATCGCATCATCGATTATGAGCAAGAAGATTGCTGAGGGAACTTCAGCACTCGTCCTTGATGTAAAGACTGGTTCTGGCGCATTTATGTCAGATCCCAAGAAGGCATCAGAGCTGGCTCGCACCATGGTGCAGTTAGGTGTTGATGCTGGCGTTAAGATGCGCGCACTTGTTACAGCAATGGATGTCCCACTAGGTCTTACTGCAGGTAATGCCCTTGAAGTCCGTGAATCCGTTGAGGTACTCGCCGGTGGGGGACCAACTGATGTTGTTGAGCTCACTGTTCTCCTTGCTCGCGAGATGATCGACGCTGCGGGAATTATCGGAAAAGATCCAGCAGATGCACTTAAAGACGGCAGCGCTATGGATCATTGGCGTCGCATGGTTGCAGCACAAGGTGGAGATCCTGATGCAACGCTTCCTGTTGCCCGCGAGCACCATGTCGTGAAAGCAGCTAACTCCGGAATCATCACGACGATGGATGCGATGAAGGTGGGTGTATCTGCTTGGCGTCTTGGTGCTGGTCGCTCAAAGCAAGGTGAGCAGGTTCAAGCAGGTGCAGGTATTGAGATGCATGCAAAGCCGGGAGATTACATTGAAGCCGGTGCACCGCTCTTCACTCTTCACACAGATGATGCACCACGATTTGATCGCGCGCTTGAGATCCTTGAGGGCGCTGTCTCTATTGTTGAAAATGGATCCGTCGATCGACTTCCACTCGTATTAGAAAGGATTGAGGGATGAGCGTTGTAAATCCAGATCTCTTAAAGAAGCCAAATGAGGATCAGGTGAAGCGTCTACCTAAGGCGCTTCTTCACGATCATCTCGATGGAGGACTTCGCCCCGAGACAATCATCGAGATTGCTCAAGAGATCGGACATACTCTTCCTACCTACGATCCAGCTGAACTTGCAGAGTGGTTCCGCGCATCATGTGATTCAGGATCGCTCGTCCTCTACTTAGAGACATTTGCACATACCGTTGCAGTCATGCAGCGTCGCCAAGATATCGTCCGAGTTGCACGTGAGTGTGCGATCGATCTTGCTCGCGATGGCGTTGTCTACGCAGAGGTGCGTATGGCACCTGAACTTCTTACAGAGAAAGGCCTTGGGCTCACCGAGATCGTTGAAGCGATTCTTGAAGGATTTAGAGAGGGCGAGAAAGCCGCTCGCGAAGAAGGCAATCGCATCCGCATCTTCTCTCTCCTCTGCGGAATGCGTCAGAACAATCGCTCACAAGAGGTTGCAGAGATCGCTGTGAAGTACCGCGATAAGGGCGTTGTTGGCTTTGATATCGCAGGCCCTGAAGATGGATTCCCACCTAGCGATCAGCTCGACACCTTCGAATACCTCCGTAAAGAGAATGCTCACTTCACAATCCATGCTGGTGAGGCGTATGGCCTCCCATCTATCTGGGAAGCGATTCAGATCTGTGGAGCAGAACGACTTGGCCATGGTGTCCGCATTGCAGACGATATCGACTTCAATCACACTCCACCACGTTTAGGTCGACTCGCTTCTTATGTGCGCGATCGTCGTATTCCACTTGAGATGTGCCCATCATCAAATATTCAGACAGGTGTTGCAACATCATTTGCAGATCATCCGATTGCACGTTTGGCAAAGTTGAGATTCCGCATCACTCTCAATACAGATAATCGACTTATGTCAGCAACATCGATGAGCCGTGAGATGAATGAACTCGTCGAGAGCTGTGATTGGACCTTCCAAGATCTTCAACGAGTCACCATAAATGCACTCAAGAGCGCATTCATTCCCTTTGAAGAGCGCCTTGAGATTATCGAAGAGATCGTCAAGCCAACATACGCATCCATCGCTGGTGAATAATGGATTCATTCTTGCCGATAGCCGCAGCCGTTCTTGTAGGTGCGCTCTTGCTCTACATAGTTCGTAGTCTTCGGATAATCGGTAGCAAGATCACAGATGTACTTGTGCAAGGTCGAGAGATCGAAAAGAAGATCGCACATGTTGAGAAGAAACTCCACGGTGACTCATCATCACTTCTAGCAAAGCTCAATCTTCTCAACCTCTCAATCCCTGGAATGGAAAAAAGAGACTTCACCTACATCCTCTCTCTCACGAGCCATCCAGCGAGATTTGATGCTCTTGCACTCGCACTCCCTGAGCTCAAGAAGCAGGTCCTGCAACCGTCAGAGATTGTTCTTAATATCGCCCATAGCGATATCAACCAACTTCCTGCATCGGTGCGAGAGCTTGCATCCACCGGTGAGATCATCATCAATGAATGTGCCAACCTTGGCCCTGGAAAGAAGTTGATACCTGCAATCAAACTCTTCCCATCGCTTCCCATTATCGTGATCGATGACGATCTCCTCTTGCAGCCCGACCTGACTCTTCAATTGATGCTCGAGCACCACCTCTATCCAGATGCGATCATCGCTTCACGGGTCCATAAGGTCACCTACGCTCCAGATGGCTCTCTTGAGCCCTTCTCTGCGTGGGAGAAGGCCTCAGATAGCCTGGCAGGACCCTCATTTGACCTCCTGGCCACGAGTGGAGCGGGCACCCTCTTTCCTGCAGGCGCTCTCCATCCTGACGCTCTCGATGAGGCTCGCTATATCGAGCTCGCATTCCACACTGACGATCTCTGGTGGTATTTCCAGAGTCGTCGCCAAGGTACCCAAGTGCGCAGACTTCCAGGTGTGCGCCCACTCGAATTTATTCCAGAGACTCAAGAGGTCGGACTCTGGCAGACGGGAAATAAAGATCGCAATGACATCAACTTTAAGAAGTTAATCACCGAGGTAGGAGTAGAAAATGGCAACGAGTAAATACACCCTTCGCCAAGTTGCAAAGACAATCGATTACGCGCTTTTGCGCCCTGAGATGTCACGTGATGAAGTTCGCGAAGGCTGTCTTGTGGCTCTTAAGTACGATGTCGCATCGGTCTGTTGCAAGCCAGCAGATGTTGCATTCTGCGCCGAGATTCTTCGCGGTAGCGATGTTCATGTAGGAACAGTCGTTGGCTTCCCTCACGGAAATTCAGCAACATCTGTCAAAGTCTTTGAGACCAAGCAAGTTGTTGCCGATGGTGCAACCGAGATCGATGTTGTGATGAATATCGGTTGGATGAAGTCTGGAATGTATGACGAGGTCCGCGAAGAGCTCGCTGCTGTCGTTGCAGCTGCAGGTGGACATCAGGTAAAAGTGATTCTTGAGAACGCATACCTCACCAAAGAAGAGATCGTTAAAGCATGCCAACTCATTGAGGCATCGGGAGCGGATTACGTTAAGACTTCAACTGGCTTTGCGCCAACTGGTGCAATCCTTGATGATGTGAAGTTGATGCGCGCATCAGTATCACCAAAGATGGAGGTTAAGAGTGCAGGAGGGGTCAAGAACCTCGATATGCTCTTGGCATTTATGGATGCAGGTGTAAAGCGAAGCGGTGCCTCTGCAGCTGCTGCCATGCTCGATGAATTTAAAGAGCGCTTCGGCGACAATTAATTGGAGAGGAAGCTCTTCAGCGGTGCTCGAAGGTCATCGAGGAGCGCCGAAGCTTCTTCTGAGCTCTTAGTAATCACTTCGATATAACACTTCATCTTCGCCTCAGTGCCTGATGGGCGAACAATGATGCGGATTCCACCTGCAAGCCAGATACGTAAGCCATCTGTGGGAGGTAGGCCATCCTGGGGAGCTGCCAGATCTTCGATTGATTCAACTGCGCGTCCTGCAATCTCTGCAGGTGGGTTCTGGCGCAGCTTTGCGAGCAAGCGTGTAATCGCAGACATATCTGCCACTCGAATTGAGATCTGCTCTGTGCCGTGGAATCCATGGCG
>JBFYJI010000068.1:0-3928 GCA_041311505.1 Candidatus Nanopelagicales bacterium
GTTGCAAAGGGTGCAGCAACAACTGAGACCGGAACAACCATTCAATTCTGGCCATCACCTGAAATCTTTGAGACCGTTGATTTCTCATTTGAAGTTCTCTCTACACGCTTTCGCGAGATGGCATTTCTTAATAAGGGACTTATCTTGTCTCTTACCGATCTCCGTGAGGGCCATGTAGACGAAAAGGGCGAGCAGCTCTCAATCCGCTACCAATATGCAGGCGGAATCACTGACTTTGTAAAGCACCTCAATTCAACCCGTGGTGAGCTCCACAAGTCCGTGATTGCAATTGAAGCAGAAGATACAAAGGCGCGCCTCTCACTCGAAGTTTCAATGCAGTGGAACCAAGGATTCTCTGAATCTGTCTACACCTTCGCAAACACGATTCACACTCACGAAGGTGGAACACATGAAGAAGGTTTCCGCGCAGCACTTACATCTGTAGTGAATAAGTTTGCAGAAGAGCAAGGTTTGATTCGCAAGAAGGAAGATCGCCTTACAGGTGATGATGTCCGCGAAGGTTTAACAGCGATCGTCTCTATCAAACTTGGTGAGCCACAGTTTGAGGGACAGACAAAGACAAAGCTCGGAAACACTGAAGCAAAATCATTTACTCAAAAGATTGTTAATGAGCAATTAACAGCGTGGTTTGAGCAGAATCCTCAAGAAGGTAAAGACATTATCCGTAAGTCAATCGATGCAGCAGCAGCTCGCGTTGCAGCGAGAAAAGCACGTGATTTAGCGCGTAATCGCAAGGGTTTGCTCGAAGGTCGCGGAATGCCAGGAAAGCTCGCTGATTGCCAGTGGACCGATCCTTCTAAGTGCGAGTTGTATATCGTTGAGGGTGACTCAGCTGGTGGATCAACAAAGGGTGGACGTGATTCACGCAATCAAGCTGTTCTACCAATCCGCGGAAAGATTCTTAACGTCGAGAAGGCTCGTATTGATCGCGTCTTGCAGAACAATGAGGTACAGGCGCTGATTACTGCCCTCGGTACTGGTGTTCATGATGACTTTGATATCGAGAAACTTCGTTATCACAAGATAATTTTGATGGCCGATGCTGACGTTGATGGTCAGCACATCCGCACATTGCTTCTCACACTCCTCTTCCGCTTTATGCGTCCATTGATTGAAAACGGATACGTCTACTTCGCTCAGCCACCTCTCTATAAGTTGAAGTGGTCAGGAAAAGAAGCTGTCGAGTATGCATTTAGCGATCGCGAACGCGATGCAATGATCAAGGATGGAATCGATGCCGGAAAGCGCCTTCCAAAGGATGACGGTATCCAGCGCTTCAAAGGTCTCGGCGAGATGCCAGCGAAAGAGTTGTGGGATACAACAATGGATCCTGAGCACCGCGTTCTCGTACGCGTCACTCTCGATGATGCTGCAGCAGCAGATGATTTGTTCTCAGTCTTGATGGGTGAAGATGTAGAGAAGCGTCGCGCATTTATTCAGCGCAACGCTAAGGATGTTAGGTTCTTGGATATCTAATGAGCGACGAGACTATGAACACACCAGAGGGCTCAGAAGAGTCAACATACGACCGTATCGAAACGGTTGATCTCCAAGTTGAGATGGCTCGCAGCTACCTCGACTATGCGATGTCTGTCATTGTTGGTCGTGCGCTCCCTGATATTCGTGATGGTCTCAAGCCGGTGCACCGCCGCGTGCTCTACGCAATGTATGACGCTGGTTATCGCCCAGATAAGGGTTATTACAAGTCTTCTCGTATCGTCGGTGATGTCATGGGTAATTACCACCCACACGGAGATACCGCCATCTATGACTCTGTAGTTCGCTTGGCTCAGCCTTGGTCTCTTCGCTATCCATTGGTTGATGGAAATGGAAACTTCGGTTCTCCAGGAAACGATCCAGCCGCAGCGATGCGTTATACCGAAGCACGCCTTGCTCCACTTGCGATGGAGATGATGCGCGATATCGACGAGGACACCGTTGATTTCTCACCTAACTACGATGGTCGCTCACAAGAGCCAGATGTATTGCCATCTCGTTTCCCAAATCTTCTCGTCAACGGCTCTGCAGGTATTGCAGTTGGTATGGCGACCAATATCCCGCCGCATAACCTCCGTGAGATTGGTGAAGCGGTTATCTACACACTCGAGCACCCAGATCAATCTCCAGAAGACCTTCTCGCGCATCTGCTCACAGTTGTTAAGGGTCCAGATTTCCCAACCAAGGCGCTCATTGTTGGTCGCGGTGGAATCGAAGATGCTTATCGCACAGGTCGCGGCTCGATCACAATGCGCGCAGTTGTTAATGTTGAAGAGATTAATAAGCGCACATGCCTTGTTGTCACAGAGCTTCCATATCAAGTTAACCCAGATAACTTAGCTCTCAAGATTGCCGAGCTTGTTAAGGATGGCAAGATCAAAGGTATCGCAGATGTTCGCGATGAAGGTAACGAGCGCCTTGGTCAGCGCCTTGTCATTGTTCTTCAATCATCTGCAATTCCAAAGGTTGTACTTAATAATCTTTATAAGCAGACTCAGCTTCAAGATACATTTGGCGCAAATATGTTGGCGCTCGTTGATGGTGTGCCACGCACGCTTCGTCTCGATGAATTTATCAAGTACTACATCGAACATCAGATTGAAGTCATTGTTCGTCGCACTAAATTCCGCCTCGTTGAGAAAGAGAAGCGCGCACATATCCTTAAGGGATATCTCAAGGCCCTCGATGCCCTCGACGCTGTCATCGCTTTAATTCGCGCATCTAAGACCCCTGAAGAGGCCCGCACAGGGCTTATGAAGTTGCTCGATGTCGATGAGATTCAGGCAAATGCAATTCTCGATATGCAGCTCCGTCGTATTGCAGCTTTGGAGCGTCAGAAGATCAATGATGAGTATGAAGGCTTGATGGCAGATATCGTCGAGCTCAATGCAATCTTGGCATCTGAGGCAAAGCAGCGCGAGATCGTCAAGAGCGAACTTTCAGAGCTTATTGAGAAGTACGGCGACGATCGCCGCACACAGCTCGTTGCATCAGAAGGCGATTTCTCTGCAGAAGATCTGATTCCAGACTCTGATGTCGTTGTCACCATTACACGTGGCGGATATTCCAAGCGCACAGCAGCAGATCTCTATAAGTCACAGCGTCGCGGTGGTCGCGGCGTCAAGGGTGCATCACTGAAGCAAGATGACGTTGTTGATCACTTCTTCGTCGCATCAACACACGACTGGTTATTGTTCTTCACAAACCAAGGTCGCGTCTATCGTGCAAAGGTGCATGAGCTTCCTGATGCAGGCCGCGATGCTCGCGGACAACATGTTGCAAACCTCTTGGCATTTAAGCCGGAGGAGACAATTGCACAGGTATTGTCATTTAAGGATTACAACGCTGCACCATTCTTGATTCTTGCAACAAAGGGCGGACTCATTAAGAAGAGTCCTCTCGTTGAGTATGACTCACCTCGCACCGGTGGTTTGATTGCAATCAATCTCAAGCCCGGAGACGAAGTTGTTTCAGCCTCCCTTGCAGCAGATGGCGATGAGATCCTCCTCGTCTCTCGTAAGGGAATGTCTCTCCGCTTTGTCTGTGATGAAGAGTCGCTGCGTTCCATGGGACGTTCAACATCAGGCGTCATCGGAATGAAGTTCCGTGCAGGAGATGATCTCCTCACTATGTCACGTGTAGATGGCGAAAATTCATTTGTCTTCACAGCAACCGATGGTGGCTACGGTAAGAAGACTCCAATCGATGAGTATCGACTTCAAGGTCGCGGCGGAATCGGAATTAAGGCAGCGAAGATTGATGAGGATTCACGAGGCTCACTCGTTGCCGCTCTCGTCCTCGTTGATAGCGATGAGATCCTCGCAATCACTAGCGCAGGCACTGTCATGCGCACAGAAGCTTCAGAGATCCGCCAGACCGGCCGTGACTCAATGGGCGTCCGCCTCGTCAA
>JBFYJI010000069.1:0-3894 GCA_041311505.1 Candidatus Nanopelagicales bacterium
ACGTCCTGTCCTCCGCCATCAACTGCAATGAATCCGAATCCCTTTTCAGAGTTGAACCACTTAACTGTACCTGTTGCCATGTATTTCTTATCCTTCGATATGTGGGGCGATAAATATCTCTATCGCCAGTCTTCATCTTGCCTACAGCCATACCGAGTAAAGATTTAAGCCTTAACAAACGGGTACTGATTTAAGCCTCCGACTGAGGATAAGGGTACTAGAGGAGAGTGATATTGCATACTCCCTCGATATTCACAGAGATCAAAACCACGCTCAATACGCGTGAGTAATAGAGTTAAACCATGAGCAACAACGACTTTAACCTCGGAAATAGCCCCATCATCCAGATCGAGCGTCGTAAGGCGGTCGCCATCATTGCTGCGGCAGCGCTACTGGCTTCATCGCTTGCAATCGGCTTGGCAAAAGTGGGTGCAGGTTTTGCATCGCGCTCTTCAAATGGAATCACAGTGACAGGATCTGCAAAGACATCAGCGACTGCAGATAACGCTGTCTGGACTCTCAACGTTTCACTCACACGTCCAACTGTCGCAGCTGCAGTAACAAAAGTGGGAAGCGATGTTGTTGCGGTAACCAAGTACCTCACAGATGGCGGTGTGACAGCAGAAGAGATCACTCTTGGCTCTGTTTCAACATATGCCAATGAAGAGTATTCCAATGGAAACAACACGGGTCGAATCCTCAACTACCGAGCTAATCGTGATGTAGTGGTTCGCTCAAAGAATGTCGAGTTGATCTCAAAGCTTTCACAAGGAATCGGCACAATTCTTCAAGAAGGTGTTTCTGTTAACAATTACGGACCTCAGTACTACATCTCAACTCTTCCATCACTTCGTCCAAAGCTTCTTGAAGAGGCGATGAAGGATGCAAAAGTTCGAGCTGAAGCGATTACTAAGGCAGTGGGTGGTTCTGTGGGATCGGTTGAAGCAGTTCGCGCCGGTGTCTTCCAAGTTACTACTCCAGATTCAACAATGACTTCTGATGGTGGCGCCTATGACACTTCTAGCATTGAGAAGACTGTTACCTCAACCGTCTCAGTAACTTTCAAGGTGAAGTAACTACAAAGGGATATTTGTATGAGTACCGCGGCGATGCGGAGCTGATGCAAGCGCTTGTGCAAGTGCAGTGCGGGTGCGAGTTGGTTCGATCACTTCATCGACGGCACCGATCTCAACTGCAGTTGTTATGCCACCCGACACTCGATCATGCTCTGCTGCCAGCTCCAACTCCATCGCAGCTCGTTGCTCTTCTGGAAGATCTGCAAGTAAGCGACGATGGAGAACGCGCACTGCAGCAACTGCTCCCATGACAGAAACCTCAGATGTTGGCCAGGCAAATGTGCGAGTAGCACCGAGAGACTTTGAGTTCATCGCAACGTAAGCACCACCGTATGCGCGACGTGTAATCAGCGTGATGCGAGGAACAACTGACTCTGCGAAAGCATGGAGCAACTTTGCGCCACGACGCACAGCACCCTCCCACTCTTGACCCGGACCTGGGAGAAAACCTGTGACATCTGAGATGACGATCATCGGAATTCCAAAGGCATCGCATGTGCGGACAAAACGTGCAGCTTTCTCTGCAGCAGCTGCATCGAGAACTCCACCAATATGTGCTGGGTTATTCGCGATGACTCCAACCGTGCGACCTCCAAAGCGACCAAGAACCGTTGACATGTTCTCTGCCCAGACTGGCAAGAGCTCAAGCGATTCGCCATCTTTATCGAGGATTGCCTCGATTAAAGGATGAACTTCATAAGAACGCTTTTCTACCGGCGGGACAAAGACGCTGAGATCGAGATCTGCAATATCGGATGAGAAATGTCCTTGGTCGGCAAAGAGTGAGACCAGATCTTGGATCTCACTAAAGGCGATATCTTCAGTCGGCGCGATGACATGTGCGACGCCACTGTTCTTTGAGTGTGCCTCAGGTCCACCGAGAGCTGCGATATCGATATCTTCACCGGTTACCGACTTCACGACATCAGGGCCAGTAACAAAGATGCGACCTTCAGGTGCTAGAACAACAACATCGGTAAGCGCAGGTCCATATGCGCCACCACCGGCAGTGGGTCCAAGAACGAGCGAGAGCTGTGGGATTCGGCCACTTGCGAGAACCATCGCTTGAAAGACTTCGCCGAATGCATTGAGGGAGAGAACTCCATCGCTCAGGCGCGCACCTCCAGAGTGCCAGATGCCAATGATGGGAAGTTGGTATGCCATCGCCTCCCGGTAAGCGGCGAGAATGACATTAGAGCCTTCAATTCCAAGAGCGCCAGATTTTGACGTCGCATCTGAAGCAAATACGACGACCTTATTTCCTTTAATTGTTCCTGTCGCAGCAATCATTCCGCAATTGGTGCGGGGGAGAAGGAATTGAAAGGTGTCGTTATCGAGAAGACGCTTCGCGCGAACCTCAGGATCGCGGTCATCCAATGCGATGGAATCGCTCATGGGAGTGAGTCTAATACTTAGAGAGAGTTGAAGACGAGCACAACGTTATGGCCACCGAAGCCAAATGAATCGTTGAGTGCTGCGATATCCCCAGCAGGGAGTGCACGTGGCTTATCGCGGACAACATCGACAGTCACAGCAGGATCTAGGTTTTCAATATTAATAGTTGGAGGAGCCATGCGATCAGCGAGAGCCTTCACGAGAAATACTGACTCAATTGCGCCAGCGCCCCCAAGAAGGTGACCTGTCATCGACTTTGTCGCAGAGACTGCAACGTGATCTGCATCTGCACCCAGTGCTTTACGGAGGGCATTAGCCTCTGCAACATCTCCTGCGGGAGTTGAAGTCGCATGTGCATTGAGGTGAACAATATCTTTTGCAGATAGTCCTGCATTGGCAAGTGCGAACTTAATCGCACGCTGCACGCCAGAGCCCTCTGGATCTGGAGCTGCAATGTGATAACCATCTGATGTAAGACCCTGACCACTAATTTCACAGTAAATCTTTGCGCCACGTGCTTTAGCGTGCTCATACTCTTCAAGGACAACGATTCCGCCACCCTCGCCAAGTACAAATCCATCGCGATCTACATCGTATGGACGTGAGGCCTTTGTTGGATCATCGTTGCGTGTGGAGAGAGCCTTCATTGCAGCAAATGCAGCCATGGGAAGTTGATGGCATGCAGCTTCAACTCCACCGCTGACGACCATATCTGCGCGGTTGTTCTTAATCATCTCAAATGCGTAACCGATAGCTTCGGCACCAGATGCACATGCAGATACAGGTGTGTGAACTCCCGCTTTCGCCTTGAGCTCGAGACCAACATTGGCAGCGGGTCCATTTGGCATCAACATCGGAACTGTATGAGGAGAAACGCTACGAGCGCCCTTCTCGTTAAGAATATTAAATTGATCCATCAGCGTGATGACTCCGCCGATACCTGATGCGATCACAACTCCGAGACGCTCTTTATCGATATCGTCGGGGGATCCAGCATCTTTCCACGCTTCACGTGAGGCGATGAGTGCAAATTGCTCTGAGCGATCAAGGCGGCGCATCTCTACGCGCTCCATCTGATCTGCTGGCTCTGTCGCAACGCGCGCAGCGAAATGCACTGGAAGCATCTCGCGCCAATCATCGGTGAGGAGACGGACACCGCTCTGGCCGGCGAGTAAAGCCTTCCAAGTCGAATCGACATCTCCACCGAGAGGGGTGGTTGCACCGAGTCCGGTGACCACTACGCGACGTTGTGACATAACCTTTTTCCTAATTGTTTTCGATTAGTTTGAAGCGTTGACGATGAAGTTAACTGCGTCGCCCACTGTTACGAGCTCAGTTACCTTCTCATCAGGAATCTTGACGCCGAAACGCTCTTCGCAAGCGACTACAACTTCAACCATGCTGAGTGAGTCAACTTCGAGAT
>JBFYJI010000070.1:0-3862 GCA_041311505.1 Candidatus Nanopelagicales bacterium
GTGAGATCTTGAGTTACTGGACGCTCGCTCATAGAAGACCTGAATCCTGTGCGCGGCGCACTAGCTCGAGTGCGAGCCAGAGAGCAGGAGCTGCAAAGAGAATTGAGTCGATCCGATCGAGCACTCCCCCGTGACCTGGCAAGAGTGTTCCCATATCTTTAATTGCTAAATCACGCTTAATCGCTGATTCGATGAGATCCCCCGATGTACCCGAGATAACCACGAGCAATCCCGCAATAGCCCCGATCCATACCTGCGCATCAAGGATGTAGTGGAATGCGAGTGCTCCGGCGATTGTTGTGAAGACGATAGATCCGGCAAATCCTTCCCAGGTTTTCTTAGGGCTGATCTTCGGCGCCATGTAGTGCTTACCGATTGCAAGTCCTGTGAGATATGCAAATGTGTCATTGCATGCAATCAAAATAACAAATGTCATCACTCGCTCAAGACCATTGTGAGGGCGAGCCAAGAGAATCAAGAAACCTGCAAGGAAAGGGATATAGATCAGAGTCAGCGCATACGCAGATGCGTTGCGTATAAAGTTTTCAGTGCCTTGCGGTAATAAGTAAGCAAGAAGCCATGGCAGTGCAATCACGAGCGCAACTGCGAGTCCATTAACTCCTGCAAACCATGCGGCAGATGCCATGCCGATAGAGGAAAGTGAGAGTCCTAGGAAGGAGAGCTCAATACCTGCGCTTTTGAGAGCCTGAGACATTTCACGAACACCGAGCACCATTGCAAGTGCAACGATTGCAGCGAAGATAATTCGGTAGCTTGCGAGAGCTCCCCAGACGATAAGAATTAGTGAGACTGATACAAGAATTGAGGGAAGTAACTTGCGACCAGCGCGCTTATTGATAGCGTCGTTGAGCGCATGCAAGTCAGACATAGTGAAGTGTTCTCGAAGAGATTAAACCTCGAGAAGCTCAGCTTCCTTATGCTTTAAGAGCTCATCGATCTTTGCAACGTGATCTGCAGTGATCTTCTCGAGCTCTTTCTCGCCACGGCTGAGATCGTCCTTTGAGATCTCGCCATCTTTCTCAGCCTTCTCCATTGCCTCTTTTGCTGCGCGACGAACATTGCGCATGGAGACGCGAGAATCTTCGGCCTTTTGCTTGGCTACCTTGATGTAATCCTTACGGCGCTCTTCGGTGAGCTGTGGGAAGTTGACGCGAATCACGACGCCATCAGATGCTGGGTTAACACCGAGATCTGATTCGCGAATCGCCTTCTCGATACCTGCCATTGCGCCCTTATCGAATGGTGAAACGATTGCTACGCGGCTCTCTGGAACCTGGATAGATGCAAGCTGTGAGAGAGATGTATATGTGCCGTAGTAATCGACCATGATCTTGTTAAACATCGCAGGGTGGGCACGACCTGTGCGGATTGCGCCGAAATCATCCTTTGCAACCTCAACAGCTTTATTCATCTTATCTGTTGCCTCTTTAAGAGCTGTTGCTACATCTGCCATGGTCTTCTCTCTTCTTACCTAGAGGGCTCTCGTTAGTTAACGAGAGTTCCAATCTTCTCGCCACGTACTGCGCGACCGATATTTCCATTTGCCATCAAGTCGAAGACGACGATTGGCAACTTGTTCTCGCGGCAGAGGCTAAATGCTGCTGCATCTGCAACAGCGAGTGATTTCTGGAGAACTTCATCATATGAAATCTCATCAAATTTAACTGCACTTGAATCCTTACGAGGATCTGCGTTATAGACGCCATCAACGCCAGATTTTGCGAGGAGGAGGGCATTTGCCTGAATCTCAAGTGCGCGCTGAGCTGCAACTGTATCTGTTGTAAAGAATGGCATTCCAGCACCTGCACCGAAGATCACAACGCGACCCTTTTCGAGGTGGCGGATTGCACGGCGTGGAACATAAGGCTCAGCAACCTGTCCCATAGTGATTGCAGTCTGAACGCGAGTATCAACACCTTCGCGCTCGAGGAAATCTTGAAGTGCAAGGCAGTTCATTACTGTGCCGAGCATTCCCATGTAGTCAGCGCGTGAGCGTTCCATTCCGCGCTCTGAGAGCTCTGCTCCACGGAAGAAGTTACCGCCACCGACAACGATCGCTACCTCAGTACCGGAGCGAACGACATCTGCAATTTGCTTTGCAACATCAGCAAGGACATCAGGATCGAGTCCGACTCCCTTGCCTCCACCAAAAACTTCTCCAGAAAGCTTAAGGAGCACCCTCTGATAAGAACCTCGGTTCTGACTCATCGGATGCTCCCTTCGCTTAATGGTTTTGAAATTGTATTACTGGCCGACGCGGAAGCGATGGAATGCCTTAACGGCGGTTCCTGCCTCATCAAGAATCTGCTGAACAGTCTTCTTGGCATCCTTAGCAAAAGCCTGCTCGAGAAGTGAAACTTCCTTTACAAAGCTAGTGATACGACCTTCAACGATCTTTGAGAGAGCTGCTTCTGGCTTTCCTTCTGCCTTTGCTGTCTCTTCTGCAACGCGGCGCTCGTTCTCAATAAGGTCAGCTGGGACCTCATCGCGATTAACGAACTTAGGTGCAAATGCTGCGATGTGCTGTGCAACATCGCGACCGACCTCAGCTGCTTCCTTTGCAAGTGAGACGAGAACGCCTACCTGTGGTGGAAGATCTGGAGATGTCTTGTGAAGGTAGATACCGACAGGACCGTTGATGACAGCGACGTTACGGATTTCGATCTTCTCACCGAGGGTCGCATTGCCTTCATCGATAACTTCCTGAACAGTCTTACCTGCTGGAGTCTTAGTTGCAAGGAAAGCCTCAACTGTCTCTGCCTTTGAAGCAAGGAGGAGATCTACGAGCTCATCACCGAGTGCGATAAATCGCTCACCCTTTGCAACGAAGTCAGTCTCACAGTTGAGCTCAAGCATCACGCCTGTCTCGCCTGAAACCTTTGCAACGACGAGACCGTTTGAAGTCAAACGTCCTTCGCGCTTTGTAACGCCCTTGAGTCCCTTAACGCGGATGATCTCGACAGCCTTGTCGTAATCACCGTTTGACTCATCAAGTGCCTTCTTGCAATCGAGCATTCCTGCTGCAGTTGCTTCGCGAAGACGCTTTACATCATCTGCTGTGTAGTTAGCCATTTAAATTATGCCTCCGGTGTAGTTGCAGGTGCTGCATCTGCTGCAGGTGCTGCCTTGTCGAGGATCTCCTTCTCCCAATCAGCAAGTGGTTCTGCCGCTGGAGTTGCTGGAGCTGCATTTGCAGAGCGAGCCTTCATGCCATCTGCAATTGCATCTGTAATAACGCGTGTAAGAAGTTCGATTGAACGAATTGCATCGTCGTTACCAGGAATCTTGTAATCAACTTCATCTGGATCGCAATTTGTATCGAGGATTGCGATAACTGGAATACCGAGCTTCTTCGCTTCCTGAATTGCGAGGTGCTCCTTCTTTGTATCTACAACCCAGAGAGCTGCAGGAAGCTTAGTCATGTTACGGATACCGTCGAGGTTCTTGAAGAGCTTCTCGCGCTCACGACGGAGCATCAAGAGCTCCTTCTTTGTGAGGAGAAGATCGTTCTTCTCTTCGAGTGCTTCAAGCTCCTTGAGACGCTGAATACGCTTCAACACTGTTGGGAAGTTTGTAAGCATTCCACCCAACCAGCGCTCTGTAACAGTTGGCATTCCAACGCGAGCTGCTTGGTTGATGATTGGTGTGTGTGCCTGCTTCTTTGTTCCGACGAACAAGATGTGTCCGCCCTTAGCAACGATGTCCTTTGTGAACGCGTATGCCTGATCAATAAGAGCAAGTGACTGCTGGATATCGATGATGTAGATGCCATTGCGTTCTGTGAAGATAAAACGCTTCATCTTTGGATTCCAACGACGAGTCTGGTGTCCGAAGTGGACTC
>JBFYJI010000020.1:0-15057 GCA_041311505.1 Candidatus Nanopelagicales bacterium
AGAGCAGAGACATAAAGATCGATTGGGTCGGAACATCTACATTCCAACCCTTTGTAGGTGGATTTGCTGTCAGCGCATCAACAATTGTTGGCTCTTGGCGGATGACATATGAAGCTTCAACTTTGGTTGCGCCTTTGATTGCGCTTCCGGGCTTCAAAATCAATTGAATCTTCTGGTTCTTATCGATAAGAAGTGCAGATTCAACCTCTGATTGCGCAATCGCATCGAGAGCCTGTGAAGTCTTAATGACGGTGTATCGGTTTGCTGCACTTGTGATCTGCCCAAAGATGGAGACGGCAAAGATCGCAACGATGATCCAGAAGAGCGGTCCACGGAATATCTTTTGAGAGCGAGTCTTAGGCTCATTCTTAGAAGGTTGTCCACTCTGCTTAGCTGTCTTATTTCCAGCCATCTTCTTCAGGGGATTGTTAATCTTCTTCTTTTCGTTGCTCATATAAGTCCTTGTATTAGCTCTCTAAGAGTTTCTTACTCATACATGTGCTTTGCGAGCACACCGATAAATGAGAGGTTGCGATACTTCTCGTCGAAGTCGAGTCCATAACCGACTACGAAATCCTTTGGAATATCAAAGCCAACGTACTTCACATCTACCTCAACCTTTGCAGCCTCTGGCTTGCGCAAGATTGAGAGAATCTGAACATCAGCTGCCCCACGTGAGAGAAGGTTTGCCTTCAACCATGAGAGTGTGAGTCCTGTATCGACGATATCTTCAACGATCAAAACGTTGCGACCGGTGATGTCGCGATCGAGATCTTTGAGAATACGGACAACGCCTGATGACTTTGTACCGGAACCGTATGAAGAGACTGCCATCCAATCCATCTCAATGTGAGTCTGCATAGCGCGAGTCAGATCTGCCATCGCCATGATCGCACCTTTAAGAACGCCAACGAGGAGAACGTTCTTATCTTTGTAATCTGCATCAACCTGAGCTGCTAGCTCTGCGATGCGATTCTTCAGTTGCTCTTCTGTTGCGATTATGCGCTCTACATCGGTTCCAACTGCTGCAAGATCCACCAGGATGCTCCTCTAGGTCGAAGCGGTGGGCGCCTTCCCTACCGCGAGAGGGACAGTCTGCCCGAAATACGCTCAACCTTCACACCGCCGGGGAGGCTGATAGCCCCCTGCCCCTTCCACGCGGAGATCAGAGCCTCGATAGCCCCCATATGCTCAAAGGTGAGCTGTCCGCTCGTTACCCCCGCCTCATAGAGAGCTCTTCTGAGGATCCGGCTTCGAATCGCTCGAGGAAGGGCGGCTAACCGCTCACAGTCGAGATCGCCCGCTTCTCGCTCTGCCCATCCATCGAGAGCGTCGGCATCATCACGAAGAAGCGCTGCTGTTCGCACGAGTGCGCTTGCGATTCCAGGATCCACATTCTCTTCAAGATATGGGATGACATCTTTGCGAACTCGAACCCGAGTGAAGTCAGAGTTGAAATTATGTGGATCGGTCCAGAAATCAATTCCCCACACTCTGCATGCCGCTTCGATCTCGTCGCGAGTGATTGCTAAGAATGGACGGATGTAGATTCCATTTTCAGGCGCCATGCCTGCTAACGAGCGAGCACCGGATCCGCGTGCAAGTCCCAAGAGAACAGTTTCGGCTTGATCATCGAAAGAATGACCTAAGAAAATTTTCGCAGCCTTCTTCTCTTGCGCGCATTCCATAAGAGCTTGATAACGTGCAGAACGAGCGCCACCTTCGATGCCGGACTCAGTAGTGACCACAACTTTCTTAATAATCGTTTCACGATAGCCGATCTCCTTTAACTGCTCACATGCTCTTAGAGCTTGCTCTCCTGAATTTTCTTGTAACTGATGATCTACTGTTACTGCAACTGCATTGAGAGCAAGGGGCTCTGCCTCAATCACGAGCGCCTTCGCCAATGCCAATGAATCTGCGCCTCCGGAGACTGCAACTATAAAAGTATCTCCAGCTGCAAGAGAGTTGAGAAATGGTTTGACAGCATTGCGCAATGCAACTGTTGCATCAACCATTTCTTAAACTCGACCACCGAATGGCATCAAACCTTTAACAGAGTAAATGCTTGAGTAGAGAAGTCCTGTGTTCTTTGAATTCGCCTCCCACATCATTCCGTTACCCGCATAGATGGTGATGTGATGAATGGTCGAGATAGTTCCTTTATATGAGTAGAAGAGAAGATCTCCTGGCTGGAGCGCTGTAAGTGGTACGTGGTAGGTATAACCAGCGTAGAGAGCTGAGTTAAGGCGATCCCAATTTGGCCAACCCAATCCCGCAGCTTTATAGGATGCATATACAAGACCTGAGCAGTCAAAGCTATTTGGTCCTTGAGTACCCCAGATATATGGCTTGCGAGCTTGCACCTGCTTCTTGGCGAATGCCACTGCAGCAAGGCGCTGTGCTTCGGTTGTGCGCACTGTTGA
The DNA here is from genome assembly GCA_041311505.1 of Candidatus Nanopelagicales bacterium. Taxonomy (GTDB): domain Bacteria; phylum Actinomycetota; class Actinomycetes; order Nanopelagicales; family Nanopelagicaceae; genus Planktophila. Next base: position 2,427 of record JBFYJI010000020.1, read on the forward strand.
GCGCCCCTTAAATCCGAGATTTGGCCAGACCTTCGCCTGGTTAATTGTATTTGCAGCAGTGTTTGCTTGGCTCTCTTCAAGGAGTGCCAGCTGTCTCTGCTGCTCAAGAGTGATGCGAACGTTCTTCGCCTTTGCAAGTTCTTTCATCAACTTATCTTGAACAGCCTGAAGTTTGTCGACCTCTTTTTGTTGGAGCGCTCTTGCATCATCTGCAACTTTCTTCGCAGCAGCAACTTTTGCGGTTGCAGCGACTTGGATAGCACGAGCTTCGTCGGCCTTCTTCTTTGCAGCGCGTGCCACAACTTCTGCCGCCTTGAAACGTGCAAGGGCTGTGGAGTTGCGAGCACCTAATGTGTTCAGTGTCGAAAGTTGATCAACAATATCTTGTGGACCATTGGCGCTTAAGAGCGGTTGAATATCGCTCAGGCTTCCACCCATGATGTAAGCATTTGCTGCCATCTTGCCAATCGTCTTATGCGCCTCGAAGACAGCCTGCGCAGTCTCCTCCGCATGCTTTGCTGCTGCATTTGCTTGAGCAGTTGCAATATTGAGCTCTTGTTGTGCTTTGAGATAGAGAGCACGAGCAGCATTTGCCTTCGCCGTTAATTGGCGAAGTGTTTGATTAGCAGCAGCCAACTTCTTTGCCGCTGCATCCGCTGCTTTCTTCTTGGCAGCCTCTGCCGCCTTCGCTGCCTCAATCTCAGCCAAAGTTGGCTTTGGTTTGGCGATGGCAGGCGTTGTGGCAAGGGAGAGCGCGCCCATCAGGGCGAGAGCTATCACCAGCTTATTACGCATGGGCTAAGAATATTTGAGAGTTGGCTTTCAGGCAGCGCCAACTCGCCATATCTATTTAGTTAGCCACATCTCTCTTTGCAAAGATAAATGAAGATACGAGAAGAGCGAGAAATACATAGGAAGTTCCCAGAGTTAATGCGTGCGAATATGAAATTTCTTCGCTACCACCCATCGCAATGGTCGCCAATTGATTTCCCGGAGTCCACTCGAGAGTGACTGGCTTAACCGCTCCAATAAGGTTTTCGAGAATCAATAGCCATACAAGCGCAATTGAAATCGAAGAGATTGGTGATTTAAGGAGAATACCGAGAGCTATACCGATCACAGCGTAGAAAACGATAGAGATATAGACATTGATAAATGTATGTGCGATCGAAGACCAGCCATCTGCAGAGAACCAGAGATCTGTCGATACACGCGCACGATCTGAGAGATAGTAGGAGATAGCAATACTCACAACGAGATTGACGATTGCAAAGATCAGCGCAAAGCTCTTCATCGCCGCATATTTACCCATCAAGAGAGTAAGTCGACGCGGTTGGCGCACAAGGAGATTGCGCAGGGTGCCGTAGGTGTACTCCTGTGCTGTCTGAGCAGCGAAGACACAGAGAATGATGATTCCGAGCAAACCGCCAATGGATGCAAATCCATAGGTTGATCCACTTGCAAGTCCAAGAATTTCGCGACCGACAGTTCGTCCGCGATCTGAATTTCCTTGAGGGGAATCAATCATCAGATAGACAAATGATGTGATGAGGCCATTGAAGAAGAGGGCCGCCACAAAGGTGCCGATAAGGAGTGTAGGACGGCGCAATTTACGCCACTCTGCGAAGAAGACTTTAAACATTAGCGACCTCCTGTCATCTCAAAGAATGTCTCTTCGAGGTTGGGTAGCGTTGGAGTTAATTGTGAGAGAACGATGCCCGCTTCAAATGCACGGCGGTTAAGGATTGCAGCCCATTCGTGTGGACCTTCAACGTGCGCCTCTCCACCTCGAATCGTTGCAGAGTGGCCATCAGCACGAGCGATCTCGGCAATCTTTACTAGATCATCTGCACTATCTGTCTTAACGATAATCATCGGCTTCTGATTCATCAGAAGCTCTTCAATTGGTCCAGCAAAGACAACTTCACCTTTGCGAAGCATCACGATGTGCTGAGAAATGATTTCAATCTCAGAAAGTAAGTGTGATGAGACAAAGACTGTTGTTCCTTCACTCGCAAGTTTCTTCATCAGATCGCGCATCTCTTGGATACCTTCAGGATCAAGACCATTTGTTGGCTCATCCAAGATGAGAAGCTCTGGATTGGGAAGAAGTGCCGCTGCAATTCCAAGTCTCTGCTTCATTCCTAGTGAGTATGTCTTGTACTTATCTTCGCCTCGACCAGTAAGGCCTACGCGATCAATCAACTCTTCTACTCGTGAAGCTGGAAAGCCACCAAGTGTTGCGAGCACGCGTAGATTTTCTGCTCCTGATAGCGCTGGGTAGAAGGCAGGACCTTCAATCATTGCACCGACAGATGCCAAGTACTTCTCTGGTTCGTTAATAGGAAAACCAAGAACTGATCCGCTTCCAGCAGTGGGAGCAATCAATCCGAGGAGCATTCGAATTGTTGTTGTCTTACCTGCCCCATTAGGGCCAACAAAGCCACAGATAGTTCCGCGTGGAACTTTGAAATCTGCACCTTTAACCGCGGCCACATTGTCATACTGCTTGGTAAGGCCACTTACCTCTATCGCCATTGTGCTCATAAGGCGACTATAACTGCTTTAAGAAGGTGCGCATTATGGAGTGCCTTAGGATTCTCATATGAGTAAAGATGCTTGGGGATATCAACCTCGTAATAACCGCCCTGCACCGGATTGGAAGGTCAATCCACAGACAGATGCGGTTCGTGCTGGGCTGACCCGCACCGGTTTTGGCGAGACATCAGAAGCTCTCTTTCTCAATAGCGGTTTTACATATACATCTGCACAAGAAGCATTCGATTCATTTACCGATGAGACAGACCACTTCGTCTATAGCCGTTTTCACAATCCCACTGTTGCAATGTTTGAAAAGCGCCTTGCGGCGATTGAAGGCGCCGAGTACTGCCATGCATTTGGTTCGGGAATGGCTGCAGCGTTTGCTTCCCTTGCCTGTTTAGTCGAAGCGGGTGATCACATCGTCGCATCGGCTGCAATGTTCTCCTCATGCCATGTGATCATCACTGAAATTCTCCCTAAGTGGGGCGTGACATATGAGTTGGTCAAGGCAAATGACTTAGATGCATGGGCGAAGGCACTTTCAAAGCCAACGAAGGCAGTCTTTATTGAAACACCGAGCAACCCACTTCTAGAGGTAACAGATATTCGCGCAGTAAGCGATCTCGCACATAAAGTTGGTGCAACAGTCATCGTCGATAACGTCATGGCATCACCTGTGCTGCAGCGCCCACTCGAACTCGGTGCAGATGTGGTGATGTATTCGGCAACAAAGCACATCGATGGTCAGGGTCGAGTCTTGGCAGGAGCGCTCTTAGGCTCATTCTCATATATTCAAGAGAAGTTACTTCCATTCACACGTCACACGGGACCGTCACTCAGCGCATTTAATGCATGGGTGCTTGTGAAGTCACTTGAGACTATGGATATGCGTGTGCAGCGAATGAACTCCAACGCACAAGCGATTGCAGAGTTCTTGGTAAAGCACCCAGCGATTAAGAGCGTTAAGTATCCAGGGCTGCCTACCCACCCTGATGCAGCAGTCATTGCACAGCAGATGAGCGGTGGCGGAAGCACTATTGGTATTGAATTTGCTGGCTCTCAGAAGGATGCCTTTAGATTTATGGATGCTCTCCGGATCATCGATATCTCCAATAATCTCGGTGATAGCAAGTCACTGATTACACATCCATCTTCAACGACACATCGCCGCTTGGCTCCTGAAGTTCAGGCAGCAATGGGTATCACACCTTCAGTTCTGCGACTCTCAGTCGGCTTAGAGCATGTTGATGATCTGATTAAGGATTTAGATCAAGCGCTCAAGAGCTGAGCTACAACGAGCAAGATAGAGAGCAAGGTCAAGTAGGTAATTGACCAGTGGAAGATTCCACCAGCAACCTTGTTGTAGTTATCTGAATTTTCACGGAGCGCAAAGAGCTGGAATGTGAAGAGCGCACCGAGAGCCACCGTGATGAGCAAACTCCACACAGGTAATTGAGCTAATTGAATGAGCGCCGTCGAGCAGAGCACCATTGCAATTGTGTGAAACCACATCTGCCCAATGACATTTGCTCGAGTTGCAACCGATGGAAGCATTGGAATTCCAGCAGCTGAGTAATCATCTTTATATTTGATTGCTAAAGCCCAGAAATGCGGTGGGGTCCAGAAGAAGATCACCATAAAGAATGCAACCGGAACAAGCGTTAATGAGTTTGTCACTGCGGCCCAACCAATAAGAACTGGCATGCATCCTGCTGCACCTCCCCAGACAATGTTCTGAGATGTATTTGGCTTAAGCGCAACGGTGTAGACCAGAACGTAATAAGCAATTGCAATTGCGGTAAGAAGTGTTGCAAGCGGAGTTGTATAGATATAAAAGATTGCAAGAGATAAGAGACCAATGAGGAATGCAAAGACTGTCGCCTGGGTGCGCGTCACTGCACCTGTAACGATTGGACGCTTCGCAGTTCGCTTCATCAACTTATCGCGCTCGGATTCGATCACCATATTGAAGGCATTGGCAGAGCCAGCAGCGAGAGTTCCTCCGAAGAGCGTCCAGAAGAGGAGGGTGAGGGATGGCAAGCCTCCCTCAGCAAGGACCACCGCTGGGATTGTCGTGATAACCAAGAGCTCGACAACCCGAAGCTTCATCAGGTCGATATAGGCACGAACGCTCTTCACATGCGTAGCCTATCTGCGATTAACACGCTTCTTCACGCTCCTTCCCAGAGCTTTCTCAGACTCCTGACCTACCTTTATCGCTATAAGAAGCTCTGGCATTGCCAGAGAGAATTGTGAGGATGTCGTCATGGCAGAGGATTTAACGCCACAGAAGCCAGAGTGGTTCGAACTCGTTGATGGAGATGCTCCATCTGCCGAAGTTCGCAAAGTCAATAAGAAGCTTCCTGCGATCGCCGTCCTCGTTACTGGTGCAGTAATCGCAACAGGTGCCTTCTTTGCCAATGCATCTGAATCTGACATCGATGATCAACAATTCACACAGAGCGATTTCAATCCAGGTAATGGCGCGCCAGCTCTCGGCACTTCAGATACTTCAACACCTAACGGAATGACTACACCGGGTGGCACTCCAGGAGCTCCTAGCGGTCCGCGACCTGATGGAAAGTTCGTCCCTCATAACGATGGTGATGGACCTGATGGCGATGGGGATCATCAATTTGGAGATCGCCCACGGCCAGAACATGAAGATGGCGAGGATGAGGATGATCATCACTTCCCGGGCGGAGAACGTCACGAACGCGGTGAACATGAAGGACGTGGAAGCGCTGGAGGATCTGCACCAAAGATTCCAACGCCAGCAACAACTGCAAAGAGCGCTTAAGTAATTACTTATTAAGAGCTGTAAGAGTTTCGCCTGAGGGGGCGAGTGGTAATAGTTCGGGCAATAGTGGAGTCGCAATCTTTCCTAAGATTCGATCCACTGTTGCCCTAACTTTTTTCGTCACTGAATAACTCTTGCTATGTCGATCTGCGATGATGACAAAGATATATTCGTGATCTCCTGATTGAACATAGCCAGCAAGATTTGTGGTTCCATTGAGAGTGCCTGTCTTTGCACGGACTAATCCGACCGCCTCTGGTGCCGTCTCGATAAATCTATGTTGGAGCGTCCCTGATACTCCCCCGACTGGTAAGCCTGCAATCAGTGGAGCAAACTTTGGATCGTGATAAATCACCATCAATAATTTGGCGATCTGCTCTGCAGTTACTCGATTCTCCTTTGAGAGACCACTCGCATCTTTAATAACAAGGTTTGAAGTGGTGATTCCATAGCTATCGAGGATAGAGGCAAAAGTAAGTGCTACACCTTCATCATCGAGGGTGTTGCCGGCAGCTACTGAGGCTAGGCGAGCGATGCGCTCGGCTAAGAGATTATCACTCCAAGTTAATGTCCAATCAATGATTGTGCCGAGAGTTGGAGAGTAGGAGGTGATAAGTCGCTCTCCTGAAAGTTCGCCCGCAGATTGGTTGGTGACTCTCTTAAGAGCAATCGAAAGGTGATGTTCTCTTAAGAACTGTGAGATGTGAGCAACATCTTGTGCGTAGAGATTGCTGTAATAGATGGTCGTGTTCTTTGTGGAGCCACTATTGAGTCTCTTGATTGTGCTCAGAGCGTTAAATTCAAATCGCTCGAGCGATGTACGCCCCATCTTTACAGCAACTTTATTATCGTAACTCACCCACGGATCGAGTGAGCCAGCGATAACGACAGACTTTCCATCAACACCCTCTGAGAGGGTGGTAGTAAAACTATCGGCGGGGTTGAGATATGTGTATGCAGCGGTTGCAGATAGAAGTTTGATGACTGATGCTGGTTTACGGGGAGATTTAGCATTTGATTGATAGACAACTTCGCCTGTCTTTTCATCAAGCACGATGACTGAGGGATCGGCGAGTGCTGGGATAGCACTCAGCTGCGAGAAAGCTGAGTTAATCGCTACTGAATCTGCAGCAGAAGCGAGGCCAACAGAAACAAATTGAACCGTAGCTACCAGAGCTACGAGCGGAAGATAAAGTCGGCGGCGCATTACTTAACAGCGACTGCAATGATGATGTTAAGAACAGTGAGCCCAAGCATTGTTGCCCAGACTGAAGTCTTCAACACATCTTTCTTCACATTGCGGTAACCCAAGAAGAGAATTGCCGTAAGGACGATTGCTTTAACACCAATCTTCCCATGGTTGAGAGCTTCATCTGGGTTTGCTTGCTCCCAGACACCTGTCATCACAATTCCAGCTACGAGAGCAGAGAGACCAGCATGGATAACGCCTGCATTTAACTTGCGAGGGCTCTTCTGTGCCTGAGCCAAGAGCAAACCAAGGATTCCGAGGATGCTGAGGATATGAATGCCGAGCGCGATATTAAATACTGTCTTCATAGCTCCTAGTTTAGAGTGCGACCATGGAAATTAAGACCCCTGCTGAAATTGGTCCGGGTGAGTTTTTCCCCGTCGTAGGCGTGGGTCCCCATCCTGAGCCATGGCCCACAGGTGAGCAATATGATCCAGAGCTTCTCGCCAACGGTGATCGTCGCAACGTCTTAGACCATTACCGCTACTGGTCTGTGGCGGCCATCGTCGCCGATCTCAATACGAAGAGACACGCCTTGCAGATTGCAATTGAGAATTGGCAGCACGACCTCAACATCGGATCTGTTGTGCGCACGGCTAATGCATTTAATGTCAGCGCCGTTCATATCATCGGTAAGCGCGATTGGAATAAGCGCGGTGCAATGGTGACCGATCGATATCTCACAGTTATTCATCACCCGACTGTCGCTGATTTTGCTCAGTGGTGTAAAGAAAACTCATTACCCATTATCGGAATCGATAACGTTCCGACATCGCGCAATCTCGAAGGCTCTGACGTTCCTGAGAAATGTGTTCTTCTCTTCGGCCAAGAAGGCGCTGGTATGTCAGATGAAGCGATTGAGGTTTGTAGTGTCCTCTATGCAATCGAACAATATGGTTCGACAAGATCAATGAACGCCTCTGCTGCAGCTGCAATCGCGATGTATCACTGGGCTCTGCAGCACCTACCTCGCAAGAGCTAGTCGAGCACCTCGCGCACGGTTGCGAGTCGACGGTCAATCTCATCTGCCTCTTCAATGCGGCCCAATTGGCGCATTACTGAAGCCATCTTGCTCTCGATCTCGATAATGAATTCAAAGTCGCGTGCATCATCCTCTGCAGTCACTTGTAAGACATTATCGAGAGTTGCAAGGCCATCATCGAGCTTTCCAAGAAGGATTTCAGCGCGTCCATATTCATATAAAGCAAAGGTTTCACGGCGGTGATCATGTGCTGTCTCGAAGACATCGATTGATTTACGAGCGGCTTCAAGTGCCTTTTCGCCATCACCGAGCTCGTTATAGCACGATGCAATCTTCTGGTCACAACGGGCAACCTGCAAGACTTCGCGTTCTAACTTAAATGTTGCACGGGCCTCTTGGAAGCAGATGATCGCTTCCTCATAATTCTTGAGCTCTCGCTGTGCACAACCGATGAGATGCATATCGTTTGCTGCGCCAATATTGTTACCATCAACAATATGTTCCTGAGCGCACTCATACATCGTCTCGATTACCTTTTCGTAATTCTTTGATGAGTACCACCATTCTCCGAGCGTGCATGCCAGCTCGAGTGCGATAGGTGATTTGTTTTCGCGCAAGAGTTCAACTGCCTTCGACATTGCCGTCGCAGCCTCATCCATCCGCTTAAGCTGATTGAGGTTGTAGCCGATTGCAGAGTAAGCCTGCGCCAATCCCTCGGATGAAACAGCTGCACCAAGCTCTGAATAGATATCTCGAGCGGTCTCGGCGAGCGCTAGCGCCTCGTCATATTGACCGCGTGCGAAGATGCGAGCGCTGAGTTCGTAATATGTATCTGCGCGCTCTTCACCACTGACCTCAGGAATTCGATCCCAGAGCATCTCCTCAGTCAGAATCTCATCGCGATCGTTATTGTTCTCATCGCTCATAGCTTCCTCCTTGCTCGCGCGTGGTGCGGTTGTGCGCACAATAGACCTAACGCCTGAAACTTCGCCGATATTTCCACCCCCTTGACCGGTCGCTCAGGTGGCGAGGGAGTGAAATAACCCCTACCCTTCTACTTGCAAACGATTTGCATCTAGGTTGGAGAGCGATGACGACAAAGCCTGCCCTGCGTGAGCACCTCAAATTCACCCGTGAGGAGCTCCCTGCCCTCTTTGGCGTCCTCGGTACCGTCGCCTTCCTCCATATCCTCGGCTGGGGCCTCTTCATCCATTACAACTCCGATCCTCGTTACCACTCACTCGTCGATGGCAAAGGTGCGCTGATCTACGCAGGTGCCGGAGCTCTCGCTTACTCATTCGGTCTTCGCCATGCCTTCGACGCAGACCATATCTCTGCGATCGATGATTCCACTCGCGTTATGTTGGCAAAGGGAAAGAAGCCACTTGGAGTCGGCCTTTTCTTCTCGCTCGGACACTCAACAATTGTTCTCAGCCTCTCAATCGGAATCGCATTTGCTGCAAAGGCAGCGACTCGGTTCCAAGAGAACTTTGCAGAGACTGGTGGAATCATCGGCGCTTCTGTATCAGGTTTCTTCCTCTATCTCGTCGGAATCCTTAACCTTGTAATTTTGATTGGCGTTCTTAAGGTCTGGAAGCAGGCGAAGACCGGAAAGTTTTCCCACGAGCATCTCAATGAACTCCTGAATGAGCGCGGCATCATGAAGCGCATCTTTAGGGGATTCTTTAAGAAGGGCTTTGATCATTCTTGGCAGCTCTATCCGGTGGGCGTCCTCTTTGGTTTGGGATTTGATACTGCTACAGAAGTTGGTCTTCTCGCTCTCTCTGCAACTGCGGCAGTCGGAACAGTGGGCGGCACTCTTCCGCCACTTGCAATCATCGCACTTCCCATTATCTTCGCAGCAGGTATGTCTCTCATGGATGCACTTGATGGCATCTTTATGACTAAGGCTTACTCTTGGGCCTTTACATCACCACTACGGAAGATTTACTACAACATCACAACGACAGGAATTTCCATCTTCGTTGCATTGGTAATCGGAACTATCGAATTAGTGGGAGTTCTTGCAGAGAAGACAGATATCGAAAATAACCAGCCATTTACCTTTATCGCCTCGATTGACCTCGGCGGAATCGGATATTGGATCGTAGGTGCTTTTATTGCTACTTGGATTCTTTCGGTATTGGTCTGGAAGTTCGGCCGCTACGAAGAGCGCTACTCATCAGGAATTGTTGAGACTGAGCACAAACATCCAGACTTTAAGGTCGATTAATCCGAATTCGCTCTTGTGCAATAGCTGCACCAAGTAAGACAACTAGCGCACCTGCCGGTTCGTTCCAGGTGATCTTCTCGCTGAGGAAGATGATTCCTACGATGACGGCTACAACCGGAGTCAGATATGTCACGCTACTTGCAATTGCGCTCCCTGCAATCTCCATCACCTTAAAGTTCCAGAGATAGGCAAAGCCACTTCCAAAGATTCCGAGAGCCACCATCGAGAGGATCGGTCCTAGGCGATAGTTATCTTCTGCAATTCCATCGAAGAGATAGAACGGCAAGAGAGTGATACTTGCCAAGATCAATTGTTGCGAGACGATTGCTTCGGTGCGGATACCGAGCGGCATCACGTATCTGCGTGTGTATGGAAATGAGAATCCATAGCAAGTAACTGCAAGCAAAAGGATTCCTACAGCCCAGATCGGATTCTCACCAAGTCCGTTCCACACTCCAAGAACGGTCAAGACTCCTGTAAAGCCGAGTAAGAGTCCGATGATTTGAGAGCTCTTGGGTTTCTCTTCGCGATTTACTATCAAAATAGCTAGGAGCGTCATAAGTGGAGTAACAGCATTGATGATTCCTGCAAGAATTGAAGTTACTTCAGTTTCGGCGAGTGCAAAGAAGATTCCAGGGAAGACATTTAGCAGTAGCGAGACAATCCAGATATGAAAGAGCGCTTTTCTCTCTTTGGGAAGTGCAATCTTCTTTAACTTTGCAAATATGTAGAGAGTAATTGCGCCGAGAGAGCACCGGATAAATGCAACTCCAAAAGGAGTAAGAAATTCCAGGCCACCCTTAATGAAGATAAATGAGCAACCCCAGACAACTCCAACGACGAGATAGAGCGGTAGCCACGAACCGGATTTCTTCACCCGGTGACGATACTAAAGAAGTGCGAGAGCGAGAGCTTTCTTAGCCGCCTCTTTACGATCGCTTACTGCCAGGGCCTGATAGATGCGCATAGTCTCGTGGCGAATTGTGCTCACGCTAAAACCAAGCTCGGTTGCGAGCTCATGATTGGTTTTACCCTCCACCATTCCAGCGAGAATTGAGAGCTGGCGCGGCGTGAGCTGCTCTGCACCTGTATCTTCGCGAGCTCCACCTGGCGCGATGTGGCGACCTTCATGATTGAGTGAGAGATAGAGAGAAAGTGGCACTGCATAATCGAGGACAATCTCTTCAACGCGCTTCCGATCTTCAATTGGATGCGAGAAGCGAACAACGAGATGTCCTTGAATTGCACCGCGGTGGCGGAGCTGGAACATCAATAACTTTCCATCGTTAGACCAATGGTCTGCTGTCTTTCCGAGTGCTATCTCAGCAGCATCGTGGTTCCACTCACGCCACTCAGAACTTGAAAAAGTCTTGCCTTTCTTTCCGTCTTCAAAGCCATATTCGCCCGCAAATGTGAGTGAGTCATCAGGGTTGAGAAGTCCGATGCGGGAGCAACATGCGCCAAGCGAGTTGAGGTGATCGAGCACGAGCGCGCGCGCGATCTCATCAGCTGTTGGGTGGTAGCTCAACCACTCGATAAACGTTCTTATCTCATTCATACTCAGGACCCTCTCAGATTGCTCTGACATGGATACCGTAGGGAATACCCCTTTTTTATGCGCTGTGATAACTGGTTTTGACCAGTCAAATCCCGACTGGTCTCTGGCTAGTCAGTCGGACCAGGCTTAAAACTGAGTGTGAAGGGAGTGAAGCTGCTCTGTGTGAGCCTTCATATGGCTATCTGCCTTACCAAGGAGATCAGCTAGCGAAAAGGTCGCACCGTCAGGCGCAGTTGTCATGCGTGACCATGCTGACTCGTCTGTATCGGCGAGAACTTCAAAGACCATTGAGCGCACACCAACGATTGATGCGAGTGATTTTGCAACGTTGCGCTTTTCATACTTGAGCGCTGATGGGTAATTTTCTTCATCGAAATATGGCATCACGGGATTATCTGAACCGAGAATGTGCCAGTAACGAGCAGCGAAATGCAACTCGGCATCTGCAACATGGTGAATGATGAAAGCGGCAGACCACTCGCCTTCTGGTGCAGATGTGCGCGCACGATCAGGAAAGAGCGCAACGGCATCTAGAAATTCATTGGTGCGCTTCTGAAAGTTCTCAAGTGAAGAATGCATGAGAGCAATCTACTTGAGATATTTATAAAGGTCTATCAACTGCTCTTTTCAGGCTTTTGATCGAGAAAAACGACGACGCCTTTGCAATTGAGACGTTCTTTATCCCATTTGAAGAGATGAAGGCCCTTATCTGCCTTTTGAGTGTAGGTGAAGTTGATGACTGCATTGCCACCCATCTGGCGAGCCTTTGCAGCCATCAACTTCTTTACATCACCCAATATGGTGTTCTGTGTTGCACCAAACTCTTGTATTGGCCCGATCACTCTGCCTTCGAGTGACTCCTCACAGAAAACTACCCCATCGACCTCAGTAAAAAATGGAGCCATTTATTATGGACGCTCCAAGATGAAGATGATCTCTTCGCGCTTATTACCAAAGCCTGGAACCTCAGCTGTTGTTACAGCCTTGAGCTGCCAACCTTCACCAGCATATGAGTTAAGCATTGTCTCGAGCTTCTCTGGATCAAACTTTCCTGAGAAGAAACGATCCTTCATAGTGACGACTTTGTAGTTCATCGAAAACACCTTTCAAGAGTTGCAGTTATCGGTAACTGCTCTTGAAGGAAGGTTTGCACTGAAACGGGGTGCTGTTAAGAGCCAATTAGGGCCATGAATGGTCACGCTTTAACGATGAGAGTGGGCCCAGACGGGCTCGAACCGTCGACCCACGGATTAAAAGTCCGTTGCTCT